>NZ_JAFEQJ010000021.1:0-33928 GCF_016890655.1 Staphylococcus sp. GDY8P72P
TAAAATACTAATTTGTGTTTTATCTCTAACACATTTAAACCAACGATCTTGTCGTTGCGTTTGGAATTATAGTTGACATATTGCGATTCATTTTTCAATGTTCATTCGTTCAAGTTCTTTCGAACACAAGAATTAATTATACTCTCTATAACTCAAGAAGTCAATAGCTTTTTAAAATTAATTTGAGTGTTAATTTGTGTTGTTATCGTGTTGTTTCGCTCGACAAGTAAATACTATACAGGGTTTTCAAGGTGTCGACAACAGTAAAATTTACACTCCTCTCACTCAATACCAACTCAAAACAGCCAATAACCAAACTTATATTGGGTATTTTCGTTTTTAGTACGCTTTTTCACGTTATATTACTAAAGTCTTCTAAAGTTATGAACTTTAAATGTTTAAAAACCAAACTTTAAACTTTTTTAAGTTTTTTACAAAAAAAGACATCACCTTAAAAAGGATGATGTCAAAACTCGTTTTTTCTATATAAATAACTATTTACATCTCTGTTCTTCCCATTATCGCTTTCGATAAAGTGACTTCATCTGCGTACTCTAAATCTCCACCCACAGATAATCCTTGGGCTAGTCTTGTAACTTTTATGCCAATAGGTTTCACTAAACGAGAGATATACATCGCTGTAGATTCACCTTCTAAGTTTGGATTCATCGCTAAAATCAATTCTGTCACACCTTCGTCTTTTAAACGATTAATTAATGTTGGGATATTGATATCTTCTGGTCCAATGCCATCCATCGGAGATATCGAACCATGTAAAACATGGTATAGACCTTTATATTCACGCATTTTTTCCATAGCGATTACATCTTTATCATCTTCTACTACACATATAATTGTTCTATCTCGCTGTTTATCTTGACAAATATAACATGGGTCTTGTTCTGTGATATGGCCACATTCACTACAATAAGTTAATTCTCTTTTTACATCTACTAACGCTTTTGCAAATTGTACAACGTCGTCTTCTTTCATATCTAATACATGAAATGCCAGACGTTGTGCCGTTTTAGGGCCAATGCCTGGCAGTTTCATGAAACTGTCAATCAGTTTAGAAATCGGTTCAGGATAATGCATGGGATCACATTCCAGGGATGTTTAAGCCTTGAGTGTGTTTGCCTAAGCGTTCTTGAGTTAACTCATCTGCTTTATTCATAGCTTCATTCGTAGCAGCAATCACTAAGTCTTGTAACATTTCTACATCGTCTGGATCAACCGCTTCTTCTTTGATAACCACGTCTACAACTTCTTTATGGCCTGTTACAGTAACAGTAACCATGCCGCCTCCTGCTGTACCTTCAACGCGTTCTTCTTTTAACTTTTCTTGTTCTTCGCCCATTTTCTTCTGCATTTTTTGCATTTGTTTCATCATTTGTTGCATATTTCCGCCACCGCGCATAATGTATATCCTCCTTAGTGTATTAATTATAATTTATATAATTATGCTTTCCTAATATTATACATGCCTTTATATTTATTGTCATGTATCACTCTTCGTCAATAACATTGACTGTATTTTCGCCAAATAAGTCTTTTGCTTTTTGAACGACGTCTACTTCCTCTGACGTATCAGCTGTATGTTCACCTTCTACAGAACTTGTTGTTTCGTCAGATTGTCCGGACTTTCTATTTTGTAGATACTCAGAGCGTACACGCATCCATTGATCAGAAGGTACACCTACTACTTTGACTGTTTTATCTATGATGTTGCAGACTACATTTTCAATATTAGCCCTTTTATCATCATCTTTATTTACAATTTCACAATGTATTTCTTCTTCGAATTTAATCAGTACATGTGTTTCACTTGCCGCTACTGGCTCTGAATTTTGCAATAGACTTACGAGTGATTTCATATCATTCGTTTTGGCATGATCCACAACTTCTTCCCAATGACCTTTTAAGAGTTTGATATCATCTTTATTCGCTTTATCTAACACTTTAGCTATTTGTTGCATAGAGAAAGTATTTTTAGATTGTGCTCCTCTGCTAGGCGCTTGTTTTTTAGTCGATTGTGTAGGAGCAGCAGTTGCTACGCCTTGGGCTTTCAATGTTTTCAATTCATTTTCTAATTGTTCCATTCGTTGTAATAACACATCGTTATTTGGTTCAGCTGCTACACTTGTTGTCGCCACGTGTTGCACAGTAGTAGCTTGTCCTTTAATCATCTCTGATAATTTCACCAACAGTACTTCGAAATGTACATTTTGATTCACGCTGAAACGTATCGACACTAAAGTATCATTAATCACATCAATCATTTGATATAAAGTTTCTAACTCAAAGCCCATTAACGCGTCATATTCTACAGTTGATTCAGAAGTTTTATTCATTATCGTATCACGCACAAAATAAATCATATCGTTAATCAAACGATTGACCTCTTTACCATCAGATACAAACTGGTGATACGTAGTAAAAGCTGATTTAACATCGCCATCAATTATTTCTGTGAATAATTGGTTTAATGAAGCCTCATCAACACTTCCTGTCACATTCAGTGCATCTTGAAGCGTCAAGTGTTCATCTCCAAAGGCTATCGCTTGGTCCATGATACTCAGCGCATCTCGCATACCACCTTCAGAAGTTTTAGCAATGAAAGTAAGTGCTTCGTCGTCATAATCAATTTCTTGTTCTTCAGCAACAAATTTCAAGCGCTCTACGATTTCTTCTTCATTAATAGCCTTGAAATCAAAACGCTGCGCACGTGAAATAATTGTAGGTGGTATTTTATGCGGCTCTGTTGTAGCCAAAATAAATATCGCATGCGCTGGAGGCTCTTCGAGTGTTTTTAATAATGCATTGAAGGCACCTGTCGTTAACATGTGAACCTCATCGATAATGTAAACTTTATACTGTGATTCACTTGGAGCATATTTTACTTTATCTCTAATATTTCGTATTTCATCTACACCATTGTTACTCGCCGCATCAATCTCAATAACATCTGAATTGGTACCTTGTGTAATACCTGTACAGATCGCACATTCATTACACGGCTCACCATCATCATTATGTTCACAGTTGATTGCTTTCGCAAACACCTTTGCAATAC
Organism: Staphylococcus sp. GDY8P72P; assembly: GCF_016890655.1. Classification (NCBI taxonomy): domain Bacteria; kingdom Bacillati; phylum Bacillota; class Bacilli; order Caryophanales; family Staphylococcaceae; genus Staphylococcus; species Staphylococcus sp. GDY8P72P. Next base: position 3,074 of record NZ_JAFEQJ010000021.1, read on the forward strand.
TCGTTTTCCCAGTACCTCTTGGGCCACTAAAAATATAAGCATGGGATTGCTTTTGTTTTGAGATAGCATTGCGCAATGTTTTGGTGACATGTGTTTGACCTACTACGTCACTGAACGCTTGTGGTCTAAACATTCTATATAAAGCTTGATAATTCACTTTCGCACCTCCATTTACATCCGTTCATTATTATATCATTGAATTTTCGTTCATGGCTATCCATTAAACGCATCTGAATATACGACTTTTCCTCGTGGTGCTGTCTGCGCATCTTCTGCAATAAACTTCACCATAAAATAAGCTGACGGAAGCTCAAATGGCGAATAAATCCCATATTGCTCCGCTTCCTCATATCCTAAACGTCCATAGTAATCTGGCTCACCTAGTACAATAATTGTATCATAGCCTTGAGCAGCAGCCCGTTCTTCGCCTGCTTGCACTAAAGCTTTGCCAATACCTTGATTGCGATAAGGTTTTAATACAGCTAGTGGTGCTAACGCTAATGCGGTATAAGTTGCTTGTTCACTCACAATTTTAATCTCCGATAATAGAATATGCCCTACCACTTCACCATCATCATTTTTAGCTACGACTTCAAGCTCATAATTATAATTTGCGTCACTACGAATACGTTTTACTAATTCTTGTTCATCGTGGTTGGATTCTGACACATCTTGAAAGGCTTCTACTATTGTTTGTAAACTTGCTTCATAATCACTTTCAGTTAAAGTACTTAAATATATCTGCATATCTTCCCTCCGTACAGCTATCGTTTATGTACATACTACACTATTTCTTTCGATATACCTATATATTAGCTAATGAATAAAAGGGAGTGGGACAGAAATCTGATTTTGAAAAAAATGATTTCGTCGTCCCACCCCNNAAAAAAGCTCGGTTTGAAGCGCATTTTCAATGCAGTCAGCTACTGCCAATATGAAAAGAGACTAGGACGAATCAATATTGTCCCAGCCTCAAAATTTATGTAAATGTATAATTTTTAATATTAAAACCGTGCACCTTTGCTTCGAATAAGTATCACAAACGTTACCAAAGTCGACAGCTAAATCTCGGCAACCCTACGGCACATATGATGATCCACTTAATGCTGCTTCCGTCAGGACCTGACATGATTCATGGGTTCATATTGCATAGGACCGAAATCTTCAAACACTACGTGCTTTGGGCAGACTTCACAAAAACGTACCCTTAGCAAAGGAATTAAGTCTCGCGTAAAGCGGATTTCGAGTACAGGGAACCGCTACCTCCCCACCTAGCACGGCAAACTTTATATTACTATAAAATCATTAATTAATGCAAGCTAAACGTTTAAAATGCCTTAATAATTTTTTACACAGTCTTAAAGTATATTGCGCATTTGTTATAATTTGCGACGCCGTGAAAAGTCATTAAACCTAAATTCAGTCGCTATATGTTTAGACACAGTATATTGAAAACGTTCTGTATTTTTTAAATGTACGACGCCTCTAACTGTGGCCGTATATGGTGGTTCGACTGGACCAAAAACACGTTTTTCTTGCTCACCAAACGCTTCAAAAGTAATAGATTTATTAGCATAACTTATCTCTAAGCCTAATGTTTCTTCAATGTGTTGATAAATTGATTGTTGTGCAATATCTAAAGTTATTTTTGGAATGATAGACTCGACTAAATAATCTTCGTCTAAAATTTTAACTTGGCCATTAACCGTTCGCACTCTAACTATATGCCATAGTTTGGCACCCAGCGCTAATCCTAACTTGTCTTTAACCATTGGAACATCGCTTGCTGGAATAAGTTCTAATTTCAGAACTTTTGTCGCGTGTTTGAGTGCGCGTTCGTTTTTCACTTCATTAAAGCTCATTAAATCTGCAAATGGGAACTCAGTTAGCTGTTGATAAATGACAATGGATCCTTTGCCTCTAATTTTTTGAATCATGCCATCACTCACTAACAGATGCAAAGCTTTTCTTACTGTTTCACGTGATGCTTGGTAAGTTTGCACTAAATCATTTTCTGACGGAATTTGATCACCGTATGACAAACTTCCATCTAATATCTCTTCTTTCAATGCTTCATATATAGTTATAAATTTTTTCTTCGTCATAACAGCCAACTCTTTTACTTAATTATTGAGCGATGACTACCGCTCCAAAACCACTTAATATATTATGCTGTATCTCACCATTTTGTACAATATATTCTCCATCAATATTCAAGTCATCTGGTAAGGCAACAGACTCTTTAGAGAAGTTCGCTATAACTAACCACGTTGCACCTTGATAATGGCGTTTGTATACAAACAATTCATTATGGTCCATATAAAGAGGCTCTATACTACCGTACGTAATAATATCGTTGTTATGGCGTAAGTCAATTAACTTTTTGTATGTGTGTAATACTGAGTTCGGGTCGTTAATCGCCGCTTCTACGTTGATGACATCGTAGTTATTAGGAATATCAATCCATGGCGTACCTGAAGTAAATCCTGCATTAGCTTCATTTGTCCATTGCACTGGTGTTCTAGCATTATCTCGTGATTTTTGCCCTAAAATTTCAATGATTTCATCTTCAGCATATCCGTCTTGTTTCATTTTACGATAAGCGTTGAGTGATTCTACATCTCTATACTGACTTATGTCACTAAAGTACGGATCAGTCATGCCGATTTCTTCGCCTTGATAGATATAAGGTGTACCTTGCAACATATGCAGCACAATTGCCAACATTTTAGCACTACTTTGATGCAATTCTGGCGTTGAATCGTCCCCAAATCTAGAAACTACACGTGGTTGGTCATGGTTACACCAAAAAATAGCATTCCAGCCGCCACCTTCATATATACCTAATTGCCACTCCATCAAAATTTCTTTCAATTTAATGAAATCTAGTTTAGCATTCGACCATTTTTCGCCATCAACATAATCTACTTTCAAATGATGGAAATTGAAGACACTACTTAACTCTTGTCGTTCTGGATTCGTATACTTAACACAATTATCGATAGTCGTAGATGACATTTCTCCTACCGTCATCATCGGTTTATCACCAAAAGTACGACGGTTCATTTCATGTAAATACTCATGTACACGTGGCCCATCTGTATAAAATTCTTTACCTATCTTGTCAGAATCTTTAAATTCACCTTTTGAAATCAAATTAATTACATCAAAACGAAAACCATCAACACCAAAATCAATCCAATGATTGATCATGTCATATAGTGCATCACGTACAGCCTTATTATCCCAATTCAAATCAGCTTGGGTAACATCAAAAAGGTGTAAATAATACTCATCTGTGTCAGCGTCATACTGCCATGCATTACCTCCAAATTTAGATTCCCAATTCGTAGGAGGCTGTCCATCTGAAGATTTTCTAAAGAAATAGTAATCTCTATACTGACTGTCTTTCGCCGAATACGCTTGTTTAAACCACTCATGTTGGGTTGACGTGTGATTAATTACAATATCTAACATAACCTTGAGATCGCGTTTATGTGCTTCACTAATTAGTGTTTCAAATTCTTCGATTGTTCCAAAACGTTCATTAATCTTATAGTAATCGCTAATATCATACCCATTATCATTCATTGGTGATTCATATATCGGCGTCAACCAAAGGTAGTCAACACCTAAATACTGTAGATAATCCAACTTTTCAATTATGCCATTAATATCTCCTTCACCATTACCCGTCGTATCATTAAACGATTTTGGATAAATTTGATAAACAACCGACTTTCTCCAGTCGTTATGTGCCATAGTACATTCCACCTTCTTTTATTATTAAATAAAAACTCGCTATAAACGTACTAGCGAGTTTAATTTTCACTTGATATTAATTCAATTACCTACTTACTCTTCTACTAATTCTTTCGTATTATCTTTCGCAAACTTAGAAAAGATAATAGTTAAAATAAATGGTACGATCATTGCAATGACAGTACATATTAAGTACACAACCCAAAAATCTTTTTGAATAGAAATGAACGCTGGTACTCCACCTACACCAACATTACCTAACACACGACTAGCGCCAATAAAGGCACCTAAAATACATGATGTTGTAATAGCTGCAATAAATGGATATTTCAATGGTAAATTGACACCGAACATTGCAGGTTCTGTAACACCTAAAAATCCTGAAACTCCGGAAGTTACTGCAAGCCCTTGTTCTTTGGCCATTTTACGTTTTTTGTAAATATACCAAGCACCGAAAGCTGCTGAACCTTGACAAATATTTGAAATTGCTACTATCGGCCAGAGGTAAGTACCTCCTAACTGACTACCCATCAATTGGAAATCTACTGCCAAGAACATATGATGTAAACCTGTAATTACAAGTGGCGCGTATAATAATCCATAAATGGCACCACCTAACCAACCTGCATGTTGGAAAATAAATGTAACAGCACTAGTAATGCCTCCACCTATCCATAATGCAAGTGGGCCTATGACGATAAATGCTAAAAATCCTGTAATTAACAACGCTACTGGTCCTACTACTAACATCTTAATAGAATCGTGCACACGTTTGTTAAGGAATTTTTCAATTTGAGCTAACACATAAGCTGCAAGTAAAATCGGTAACACTTGACCTTGATAGTTTAACTGTTTAATCTCTAATCCAAATAAATCCCACGTTGGAATATTACCTTTTGCAATATCATATTGCGATACTAATTGTGGATTCATCAAAACTAACCCAAGTACTAACCCAAGAATTTGACTTCCGCCAAACACTTTCATACTGCTCCAACCAATTAAAGCTGGTAAAAACGTAAATGCAGTATTGGCAATAACATTTATGATATCAGAAATATCACCGAGTTGCGGAAACTGCTTAACTAACGGATCTGGTCCGAATAAATCTTCCATCGTCAATAAGTTGTTAATCCCCATTAACAAACCGGCTGTAACAATGGCAGGTAAAATAGGTATAAAAATATCACCTAATAATTTAATAAGCCTTTGTACTACATTACCTTTTTTGGCAGCAGCAGCTTTGGCATCATCTTTTGATGCTTCTGTTTGCCCCGTTTCTTCGATAAATTGACTATAGACTTCATCAACAGTACCTGGACCGATTACTATTTGATATTGATTGTCTGCTTTAAACTGTCCTTTTACTAATTTATTATCACTTAACTTGTCCTTATCTACTTTAGCATCATCTTTTAAAACCAATCGTAAACGCGTCACACAATGTGTGGCAGTGTCAACGTTGTCCTTTCCCCCAATTGCTGCAACAATATCTTGAACATCCTTTTTATTTACAGCCAAGATAGATCACTCCCATTCACTTAATCTTTATAGAAAGTATACATGTATAGACAAGTTATGTAAAGGTTTTCATTTTATTTCTTTCACTTTACTGATAACAATGGGTATAAGAGCTATCTTATGAGTTTTAGACAAATAAAAAAGGCAAATATTCAATAACAACTTGAATACTTGCCTTTTGTATCTATTAGTCTTGGATTACTTCTTAATGGCGGAGGAAGAGGGATTCGAACCCCCGCGAGCCGTTAAGCCCCTGTCGGTTTTCAAGACCGATCCCTTCAGCCGGACTTGGGTATTCCTCCAAACGAACACAACATCAATGATATTATAGCCCGTTTCAAAAGTCAATATAATTTTTATAGCTATACTGGCGTTTTCTCTAGTAAGTAACTGTTTACAGCATCCGCTACAGCTCTGCCTTCTTGAATCGCCCACACTACTAAACTTTGACCTCTGCGTGCATCACCAGCAGCAAAAATTTTGGCTTGATTAGTTCTGAAATCTTTGTTGTCAGCCACAATTTTGTTGCGTTCAGTTTGTACATTAAACGCGTGGGGTACTGTAGTTTCTGTACCTATAAATCCAATGGACAACAATACTAAATCTGCTGGCCAGTGACGCTCTGTACCATCCACAATCATCATACCTTCATCAGTTTCTTCTAATATTTGAGTATACACTCCTTTGACGTTACCTATATGATCCACATCATAACGCATCGTTTGAACACCGTATGCGCGTGGCTCAAAACCAAATTTCGCTTCGTATTCTTTATGCGCATAATCCATCTTAAAGACCGGCATCGGTAATGGCCAATGGGTATTTTCTTCAAATTCAAAAGCTTCTGCTTGTTTCGTATATTTATTGAATTGGACGATAGATTTACAGTTTTCACGTAATGCAGTAGCTACACAGTCTGCACCTGTATCACCAGCACCAATGACGACTACATTTTTACCTTCAGCTGAAATCGTAGTTTCACTAATTTCACCATTTAAGTACTGTGCTTGTTCAGTTAAATAATCCATTGCAAAATGAATACCTTGGCCCATACGTCCTTCTAATGGTAGATCACGTGCGTTTTGCGAACCTGTACATAACACTATCGCATCATACGCTTCTGTTAAGTCTTCTTTAGAAATATCAACACCGATTTCTATGCCAGTTTGAAATTCGATACCTGATTGCTCCATCACACGAATTCTACGACGCACTACATCTTTATCTAGTTTCATATTAGGAATACCATACATCAATAAACCACCCGCTTCTTGTGCGCGTTCATATACCGTGACTTTGTAACCTAATTTATTCAACTCATCCGCCGCTGTTAAACCTGCCGGGCCACTACCCACAATAGCTACCCGTTCTTGTTTACGTTTTTTTGGTGGTGTAGGCTGTACCCAGCCATTTTCAAATGCTTCATCTATAATGGTACGCTCAATACCTTTGATTGCTACAGATTCACGATTAATTTTCATGACACATGATTGCTCACAAGGTGCTGGACAAACATAACCTGTAAATTCTGGAAAGTTGTTTGTTTCACTTAATCGTTCATACGCAGTTTTAAAATCTTTTTTGTATACCAAATCATTCCATTCAGGAATATAGTTACCAATTGGACAGCCTATCGTCTCACGACCGAAAGGCTCCCCCGTTTGGCAAAATGGCGTACCACAATCCATACAACGTGCACCTTGTACAGATGCCTCTTCCCGAGTAAATCTATGTTGTATTGCAGCATGATGCTTTAAACGATCAACTAATGACAACTCATCTAATTGTTGTTTGTCATAATTCATAAATCCTTTAAATTCACCCATGCAAATCCCCCCTTATGATTTAATATACTGCCGACAATGGTTTGTCAGTTTCTATATGTGTGCGCTCATCATTAAATGCTTTAAGCAATGCCTCGTCTAGTTGCGGTGTTGTTTGCTTTTGTAAGTCAATTTTCTGCATCATTAATTTGAAATCTTTTGGTATTACTTTGACAACCTTACTTTCAATATGTTCAAAGTCTTGCAGAAGTGCTTGTGCTTTTTTACTATTTGTATATTTCACATGTTCTTCAAGCATTTCTCTTAAGACAGAACGTTCTTCATCGACCGTCACTTCATCAAAGTCGAGTGTATCTAAGGCGTTATCTTGTTTGAATTGTTCAACATCTGATGGGAAGATATAACTAACTCCGCCACTCATACCTTGACCAAAGTTTTTACCTACATCTCCTAATATGACTACACGTCCACCAGTCATATATTCTAATCCATGGTCCCCTATGCCTTCGACTACAACTTGCACACCACTATTTCTAATACAGAAACGTTCGCCTGCACGTCCATTGATAAATGCTTTACCATGAGAAGCACCGTAAAAACATACATTACCAACAATAATTTCATTCTCTCGCGCTGCATTAGGAGCGTTAACAATGATTTTGCCGCCAGATAATCCTTTACCAACATAGTCATTAGCATCACCTGTGTGATGAATCGTTAAGCCTCTAGGTGTATAAGCTGCTAGACTTTGTCCTGCATGACCATTTGTATAGGCATTGATACTATCTTCAGCCATACCTTCTGCACCATGAACACGCGTGATAGCACTACCTGTAATTACGCCTACATCACGTTGTTCATTTTTTAATTGATAGTTTCCTTTATAAGTCTTACCATCGTTGATCGCTGCTTGAGCATCTGGGAATAATTGTGTTAAATCAAAGCCTTCGTCTAAATGATGATTTTGTTCAATTGATTTATGACGTTCACCATCATGTTGATACAACAAAGCTTCAATATCCATTGTATTCGCTTTAGGTCGCTGTTTTTGGTAAGGTGCACGTTGTAATAAATCTGTGCGTCCCACAAGTTCATCTACGGATTTCAAGCCAAGTTGCGCTAAAATCTCACGTAATTCTTCAGCTACAAAATGCATGAAATTCACTACATGATCTGCACGTCCATTAAATAATGCACGTAAATCTTGGTTTTGTGTTGCAATGCCTACTGGACATGTATCTTTATGACACACACGCATCATAATACATCCAAGTACTACTAATGGTGCTGTAGCAAAACCAAATTCTTCAGCACCTAAAGCACAAGCGTAAGCTACATCTTTACCAGTAAGTAATTTGCCATCCGTTTCTACTTTTACACGTGATCTCAAATCATTCATCATAAGTGTTTGGTGCGTTTCGGCTAAACCTACTTCCCACGGAACGCCAGCATGTTGAATACTTGTTTTCGGTGATGCACCTGTTCCGCCATCATAACCACTAATAACAATTTTATCTGCATAGGCTTTCGCTACACCTGCAGCAATCGTGCCTACTCCTGTTTTCGACACTAATTTCACTGTGATATCAGCATCTTTATTCGCATTTTTCAAATCATGTATTAACTGCGCTAAGTCTTCTATTGAATAAATATCGTGATGTGGAGGTGGTGAAATCAAACCTATTCCTGGTGTTGAACCCCTTACTTCCGCAATCCACGGATAAACTTTACTACCTGGCAATTGTCCGCCTTCCCCTGGTTTAGCGCCTTGCGCAACTTTAATTTGAATTTCTTTCGCATGTTGTAAATAATCACTCGTTACTCCAAAACGACCTGAAGCTACTTGTTTAATAGCACTTGAATGATTACGTCCTTCTTCGTCAATAATATAACGTTCTGGGTTTTCTCCACCTTCACCACTATTACTTTTACCACCAATACGATTCATCGCTTCCGCTAATGTTTGATGCGCTTCTGCTGAAATCGAACCGTAACTCATAGCACCTGTATTAAAGCGTCGCACGATATCACTCGCTGGTTCTACTTCAGTAATATCAATCGGTGTTTGTTGCTTAAATTCCATTAAATGCCGAATATGGTCTGTACGTTTTGTATTGACTTCTTCAGAAAAGGCTTTGAATTTCTCATAATCATTTAAACGACATGCATGTTGTAATAAATGAATGGATGTCGGATTAAACGCATGACGTTGGCCTTGTTTACGCCATTGGAATGTACTTCCCGACTCAATATAAGGTGATGTTGCACTTTGACGCGCTTTATTTTCTTGATCAATCATGTCAATTGAGATTCCTGACAATTTTGATTGCGTGCCTGTGAAATAACGATCAACCACATCATGACTTAAACCTACAGCTTCAAAAATTTGTGCCCCTTGATAACTTTGAACTGTGGAAATACCCATTTTCGCCATAACTTTAATTACACCTTCAGAAAGTGTGTCTGTATATGTTTGGACATTAGCAATTACTTCACCAGACAAACGACCATCTTTAGTTAAATCTTCAATAGTACGTTGCGCTAAATACGGCACGACCGCATTCGCTCCGTAGCCTAATAAACACGCTACATGGTGTACTTCACGCGTTTCCCCTGATAACGCAACAATACTTGTATCCATACGTAAATTCTGCGTTATTAACAGTTGGTGAATATGACTGACTGCTAGTAAGATAGGCATAGCAAAACCAGTGTCATCAACTAATCCACTATCGTCAAGCACTATTATTTCCTTACCTTGTTTCACTGCTGCAATCGCTTGTTCACCTAATTCATCTAAAGCATCCTCTAAACGACGACTGTATAATGTCGACAAACGTTGCACATTAAAACGACTATTTTCAATTTTAGCTAATTGCGCTTCTGTTAATACCGGTTTTTGTAATTGAACACGACTTAAAGCATCTTCATTAGGTTGTAATAAATTACCTTCACTTCCTAAATAAGACAGCTCACTTGTTACTATCTTTTCACGATAAGCATCGATTGGTGGATTTGTAACTTGCGCAAATAGCTGTTTAAAATAGTTGAACAATGATTCATCTTTAGCATTCAAGACAGCTACCGGCACGTCATATCCCATTGCACCAATTGGATCCTTTTTATTTTCAACTATTTCAGTCATATATTTGTCTATTTCTTCTTTAGTGTAGACAAATTGTCTTTGTAAACGTGATAATGTCTCCTCATCCCACTTTGAAGGCTGATATTGCACTTGAGCTAACTCTAAATCTTCTTTAAATTGGCTTAGCCAACTTTCATATGGTAACTCGTCAGCAATTTTTGCTTTCAGCTCATTATTTTCAATCACTTTATTTTGGTTGAAATCTACAAGCAACAACTTCCCAGGATTTAACTGTCCTTTGAAAGCAACTTGTTCCTCAGGCACATCGATAACTCCAACTTCTGATGAATAAACAATGTAGTTATCTTCGGTAATTGTATAACGTCCTGGTCGTAAACCATTTCTATCTGTTAACGCGCCAATTTTATCACCATTACAAAACGAAATCATCGTCGGTCCATCCCACGGCTCCATGAGGTAACTGTAATACTCATAAAATGCGCGAACATTCGCATCATTAGTTTTGTTGTATAACCAAGGTTCAGGAATTAACAGCATCGCTGCTTTTTCAGGTTCCATCGCTAACGCTAAAAATTCTAAGGCATTATCGACTATTGCCGAATCACTACCATCTTCATCTACAATTGTTTTAATTTTATGTTTATCTTTTCCAAAAACAGTATCTACTAATCGTTCTTGTCGTGCACGCATCCAATTCACATTACCTTTTATCGTATTAATTTCCCCATTATGCATTAATAGGCGATTAGGGTGCGCACGTTTCCAACTTGGAAATGTATTAGTACTAAATCGTGAATGTACTAAACCTAACTTAGAAATATAAGATTCATGAGTTAAATCTATATATAGACGTTTAATTTGATCGGAACGCAACCAACCTTTATAAACAATCGTTTTATGCGATAAACTCGTAAAATACAATGCTAAGCCTTGTGTTTCACTGTAATATTCGATTTGTTTACGTGCTAAAAACAATGCTTTATCTATAGTCGACACATCATTTAGTGCTACAAAAACTTGCTGAATTACCGGCATCGTTTTCGCAACATGTGGTGCAATAGCATCAGTATTGACCGGAACTTCTCTGTAGCCTAATACCGTCATGCCCTCTTCAGCAAAATATGCATTGAATTGCTCTTCATGCTTTGTCCCTACAATAGATTCATTAGCAAAAAAGAGCCCTACTGCATAGTGACCTTCAGCCGGCAAATCAATATCAACATGATTAGCGAAAAATTCAAATGGAATCTCTGTCATGATACCTGCACCATCACCTGTCATTCCATCAGAACCAATACCACCACGATGATCTAATCGACGCAACATCTCCAATGATTTATCAACAATATCGTGTGTTCTTTTGTTATCCATGTTGGCATAAAACCCTATACCACACGCATCATGTTCTTCTCTACTATCATATAAGCCCACATTTTTTACAGATTCGAGCATGACATTCACCCCTTTTACGAAAATTCAGAATATTCATTACGTAGAATTACTATATAGCACCTAATCAATCTGTTCAATATATAAAATAGATGATATTATTCTAATTAATAGAACGATTGTGTAAAAAGGAGTATGGTCATGGAAATCAAACAATTAAAATATTTTATTGAAGTTGCTAAAAGAGAGCATCTTTCTGAAGCTGCATTAGAATTAGACATTGCGCAATCTGCCATTAGTAGACAAATCAGTCATTTAGAGCGTGAGTTAAACGTAACGCTCTTCAAACGTGAAGGTCGTAATATCCATTTAACAGATGATGGTCATAAATTGCTTGCTGAAGCCAACAAAATCGTCGAACAAGCTGAGGACACTGTTCGTTTATTTCATAACCAATCTGAAACAAACCATTATGTTATTCGTATCGGTTATGTTGAAAGCTATACTGCTCAAATGCTAAGTTTATTAATTCAAACCTTCGAAGGTCAAAGCGAATCTAAAATAGAACCTATGTTAATGGAAGAAAACGAAATCACCAACGCGTTACTATCTGACCAAATCGACGTTGCTTTTATGGATTTATCCACTGATATCAAACAACACCGAGACCTTGATACCATTCCATTATTTGAGGAAACTTATAATATTTGTGTACCTAAAAAAGACCCGATTGCATTAGCAACCAATCCACCTTTATCACAATTTAAAGACAAAACCATTTATCAATTATACGCAACACCACAATCAATCAAGCACACCCTTGAACAGCAAATACAACAACCCGTACGTATAATTACACACAAACAATTAGCAAAATATTTATTAACACATAATCGTGGTTTTATAATTGCACCGTCCTATCACATTATTGATAAACCTAACAATAAATGGGTAGAAATCTCTTTAGCCCACACTGAATTAAAACGAACTATTTGTTGTGCGACACGCAAAGACAATCGTAAACACGATATGGCGTTACTCAAAAACACGATTATCACTTTGTTAAGTCGTGATGCTACATATCATTAATCATATGCATCATATCTTTGATCGTTATACAATTTTTTGAATTCCTAAAATTCAAAGCGTATAATCACACTGTCACAATACTAAATGTTTGGAGTCCGCTACATGAACCTTAAAAGACAGTTTAAATCTCCATTTGTTTGGAGTATTACATTATTTTGTATTATTTTTATCTGTGTATTTATCTTCACTTTAGTAAACGACCAAATGTACCGTACACCTATTGGTCAAATTACGAATATCCAAAACCTGAAAACCGAACAGGTTGTCGATGAACATCATAACCATGATACAAAGCACCAAGATCAATTGACCATACATATGTTGAATGGCAAATACCAAGGTGAAACGACTAAAATCAAACACGAATATACAGAGTCTCAAGCAGACAGTGAAACTTTTTCACCTGGCAACAAAGTACTCATGCATATCGATAAAAAACCAAGCGATGGTTATATTGTAGAAAAGAAACGTGATAGTCTCGTTGTGGTAGTCATGGGTATTTTTTTACTCGTCATTTTATTAGTAGGTAAAAAGGTCGGTATTCAGTCTATTCTATCCCTTATATTCAATACCATAGCTATATTGGCAGCAATATATCTTCATCTCCAGTTTCCTAACACTAGTTTATTCTGGTTAATGAGTATCGCTATTACATTATCAACTACGATTACCTTATTGCTAATTACCGGTTGGCATTGGCGAACGTTTGTCACGATTATCAGCACCCTTCTGGGCACCTTCCTTTGTATAGGAATTACCTATGGTGTTATTCAAGCAACGGATGGTGCTGGGATGAAATTTGAAACGATGAGTTTTTTAACGTTACCGCCTAAAACTATCTTTTTAGCATCCGTTATCGTCGGCTCACTTGGTGCAGTAATGGATGTAGCTATTACGATAGCGAGTGGTATGTATGAAATTTTACGTCGTAGTCCCAACATCGAGATGACACGTTGGGCATTAGCCGGGCGTAACATTGGTCAAGATATTATGGGAACAATGACCAATATTTTGCTGTTTTCATATTTATCTGGTAGTTTACCAATGATTTTAATTTATTTAAAAAACGCAAATACTATAACTTATACGCTCTCTATCAATTGGTCTTTAGAAATATCTCGTGCAATCACAGGTGGTATTGGTATTGTCTTAACAATTCCATTAACGATTATCTTGATGCAACTGGTCTTCAAATTGCGAGGTGTTAAGCAATGAGCGCAATTACTATTTTAGGTTTAATATTATTTGTCCTGATGCTTATATTTGGAGGTAAAAAAGGACTAATTTCTTACCTTACTTTATTTTTAAATTTTATAATCTTAGTTATTTCAATCGTTTTTATTATTTTTGGCGCACCTATTTACCTAGTTACATTAATTTTTTGCATTGCTATTGCAGCGTGTAATCTTTTTGTACTAAATAGCTATAATATTAAAACACGTGCTGCGTTTTACGCTACTATCCTAACGACTTTATTATTAATTATAGCCATTTATTGTTCCGTAGCTGTCGGTCACTTACAAGGGTTCACGATAGAACAACAAGACGAAACATATATCTTTTCAATGAATATAGGCGTAGATATGGTAAAATTTATGGTCTTTACTGTTATTTTGGCTGTCATTGCTGCAGTAATTGATTTAGCCATCACGATTAGTTCACCCATTTATGAATTGTATGATACCAATCCGCATTTAACACAAAGCGAATTATTTCATTCCGGTATGCGTGTAGGTCGTGAAATATTAGCAACATCTGCCAATACCATATACCTCGCGTATTTTGGTGGCCAGCTGACATTATTCTTTTGGTTTTTCAATTTGAAATACTCGTTCGGCCATATTATAAACTCTAAAATTTTCGCACAAGAATTTGTCACTATTTTACTTGGCGGTATTGCCGTTGCTATAAGTATACCTATAACTGCATGGTTAACATCCTGGCTGATTGTTAAAGAACAACGTAGTACCAAAACAACTTATAATGATAAGTAATGCGAGAAATATTTGAGTTAAAAGAGTTGTGTGGCAACATGTTATCAGTTCAGCCACCTACTGACAATACGACATGAGGCTGGGACATTATTAATTTGTCCCAGCCTCATTTTGCTTGTCTAAGTGCAACATTAACGGCGTTGCTTGAACTTATTCATTTCGCCATAAAAATAAGCTTGTTCACCGTGCACTGTCTCATCCAGTCCAAGCTGTTCTTCATCTTTGGTCGTAGCCAGTGAAGTCCAATAACCGATACAGCGTGCAAGTATATATGTCATAACTACACTAAATATAATAGTGACAAAGACCGCTAAGAATTGGCTACCAACTGCCTGCCAATGACCTCCTGCAAGTAAGCCGTCTTCAATGGAAGGATTTGCGTTTTTGGATTGGAAAACTCCGGTTAATAACGCCCCAACAATACCTCCAATTCCATGAATCCCAAATGCATCCAACGCATCATTATAGTTGAGTTTCACCTTGATGTAGTTAATGACTAAATAACAACAGCCACCACCAATTAAAGCCATGATTATTGCTTCTGTATAGTTAACAAAGCCTGCTGCTGGCGTAATAGCCACAAGCCCAGCTAACATACCTGACAACATCCCAATTAAACTTGTTGTTTGTTTGGATATATATTCTAATACTGACCAACCTAATGCACCTGCACTGGCTGCTAAGACAGTATTTACAAAAGCAAGTATTGCAATATTATCTAATGTAAATGCACTTCCAACATTAAAGCCATACCAACCTAACCATACGAAGATTCCTCCAATTAAAGTAATGACTAAATTATGCGGAGGTCGTTTATCTACATTATGTCCAGCCTTAATCATTACAGCTAACACTAAACCTGAAACACCGGACGTAATGTGTACTACTGTACCGCCAGCATAATCAATCGCACCTAAATGTTCGATCCATCCGCCTCCCCATACCCAATGAGCTACTGGGCTATAAACAAGCAATACCCATAAACCTACAAATATTAAGTATGGTATAAATTTCATTTTTTCAGCAATCGAGCCTGATAAAATCGATACCGCTATCGTACAAAACATTAATTGAAATAACATAAATAAAGCTAATGGCACATGCGGCGACAAACTTTCATGTGTAGCAAATCCTACGTTGTGTAATCCTAGAAAACTAAAATCTCCTAACCACCCATTGCCTTGACCAAAACTAAGCGAAAATCCTGCCAAAACCCACACAAAAGTTACAATGACAATAGCAGACATACTTTGCATTACAGTATTTAAAACATTTTTAGATTGCACTAAGCCACCATAAAAAAGACTTAGTCCCGGTGTCATTAACCACACCAGTAATGTACATAGAAAAACAAACAATGTATCTGACATATTCATATACTTCACTCCTTTTTAGGAGCATATACCGGTGTTAGTGCAAAAGCAAAAATGCGTTATGAAACGTAACATAGTGTGTCAATTTTCATAACACATTACACATCATTCAAGTTATTATTTGTTTTAAAATATACACGCGTTTGTCTTCTAACTCACCCTCACCACAATATTGATAACCACAACGTTCATATAATCGTTGTGCTTGTTCATTTGTGTCATTGACCGCTAAATAAATTTCGGTAATCATAGGAAATTGTTCATGTATGTATTGTGGCAACGCTTGGATTACTGCTGTACCAATGCCGAGATTGCGATAACGCGCGTCGACACCAAATGAACGAAAAAACACTGCTTGTTCATTTGTAGTATACGGTTTTATCCCTTCACCAAAATGCAAAGTAAAAAAGGCGATGCACTGCTGACGATCATTGTAGACCAATGTCGGACAACGTTCATTATCAAGCTCTGCTAATTTAATGTTATCTTCGGGTGTTTTAGTAAACTGTCTATCGTGGGATTGTATATAAAAATCCATTACATCTTGAATTAATTGTGGTCGATAACTTTCAAAATACATATTACTTCCTCTTTTCATTATCTTCTGATTGCAACCAAGTTAGTACAGCTGGTGCTATACGTGTCACATCATCTTTTTTTATCCACTGTACATCAGTAATTTCACTTGCAGGTTCGATGTTCTGCCAATTGATGTCTTGGGTTGTACTAAAGCAAATCAGCTTAGTCAATGTATTGGGTTGAGGATAGGCCTCACCAACAACAATATTACGATAATACAACTCATGTTCCGCTACAGTTAAACCTAATTCTTCTTCAAGTTCTCTTACGAGTGCAGCGGTCAACGTTTCATTATCATCAATTTTACCACCCGGGAAATAATATTTAGCTCTATTTCTAGCTTGTACAAGTAATAATTCAGACTCTGTTTCCACTACTAAACATACACAGGTAATCATGTCGTATCACACCTTCTAGTTATTTCCAATTACAATATTTTCATTCGTTAGTATTGTTATGTTATCATATTGCAGTATTGAGCGAATAGCTCAACTTGCAATCAAATAAGACATACAACATAACTATAAACAAGTATCACCAACGACAGATAAATGGAGGTAACATCATGGCTAAAAAAACAAAACTACATCGCGTCTCTAATTTCATTAATTTTACTGGAGTTGCGATAGAAGGATTTAATTGGTATGCATATCGCTCTAACAACAAAAAACTGCTTTATGCGAGCATGGCCATTTCAACAACTGGTGCTATTTTAGATTTTTATACTGCATTAAAATCACCACGAAAATTTGTAAAATTATTTTCTACTTTTACCTTAGCAAGTACATTGGTCACTACGGTGAAGCGATTAAAATCAATGAAATAAAAAAATAGCGTAAACATTAGAGTCACACTCTACGTTTACGCTATTTTTTATTTAATGTATAAATTTATGATTTGCTACTTGTGAAGCAGGCACCGTTCTAAATGTTTTAACACCTGGTGCTGCACTATAGTTCATTTCCGAAACATAGACACTGCCGTCACTATTCACACGTTCTACAAATGCAACATGACCATAATACCCTGCATCAGTTTGTAAAATAGAGCCGACTGTAGGTTTACGATCTACTGTATAACCATCTTGTGGTGCAGCATTATCCCAATTATTAGCATTCCACCAATACGTACTAATGCCTTTACCAATTTGAGCTCGACGATTGAATACATGCCATGTACACTGACCCCAATCATATAAATTAGAGTGATTAAACACTGGCGTCTTGTAACTCGTACCTGATGATGTAGAACCACTAGAAGTACTTGAACTACCAGATACTTTCAAACGCTGGCCTGGATATATGAAATAATCAGACAATCCATTAAGCTCCATAATTTTTTGGTAAGTTGTTCCGTACTTAGCTGCAATTGAAGATAGTGAATCTCCAGATTTCACTGTATAATATGTAGTACTTGAGCTCGTTGTTGTCGAACTAGACGAACTTGTTGTCCCTGATACCGTTAATACTTGATTTGGGAAAATAACGTTAGATGTTATGTTATTGAGTGATTTTAATTTTGAAACTGACATATTATATTTATTCGCAATCGACCAAAGTGAATCTCCACTCTGCACTTTATACGTCGTTGCCCCTTCTGCATGTGTTGCGGCTACTGCTGCCACAGCACTACTTCCAATGACCGTCGCAATGATTTTCTTTTGCACTTTTGATAAGCCTCCCTAATACTGTAAAAACTTAGAATTCATTTCTTTTCATATTATACACGTCCTAATTGTTAATTAATATATTTTTTTGATGACATTATGATTACAAAGCATTTTAAAATTTAATTAAAACTATACAATTCAATTGTTCGCTACTATATTTTCATAGTATCATGTATCAGCGAACGTCATTACGTTAAATCTTAATATCTTCTTTACATGCCTTGAATTATTGCTGGTCGAAAGTTTTAATTTCAATATTTTCAATCCCAAAATAATGTGCTAGCATCGCTCGGTAATTCGTACGATCAATTGCTATTTTTTTCTTATGCTCACCTTTAGATATCGTAACATTGCGTTTAGACATTGTGACACGCCCATCTGCTACTGCCTTACTAATAATTAATTCTCGTACAAAAATAGATTGCGCATCATATTGATTAAATTCAATACCCGCAGCAAAATCAGCAAGCGTTTGAGATTCAGTCGCAGCTTGATACTGTATCACCCATGCACTACCGTTATATTTCAAAAACCGATAATTCATCTGGTCTACCCATTCAATTTTAAAGTAACCATTAACATCTTCGACAATTTTTGATTGTGATAATGGTAAAGCTTGTTGTGGTACATCTGCGTAACCCACATCTGCCACAAAATCTCCCTCTGGCAAAGTAACGATAAGTGACATATGTGAACCTTCCATAGCCCACCCATCACCTGTATGAATTGTTGCTGCTACCATTTTGACACTAAACCCTTTTGCAGCTAAAAAATTACGAAACAAACGATTTTGCTCATAACAAAATCCCCCACGTTGTTCGACAATAATTTTGTACAACATACTTTCATCATCTAATGCAATAGGTTGATTGTTTTGCACATTAATATTTTCAAACGGTACGTGTAATACATACTGCTGAATAAGATGGTTCAACGTAGTCAAATTCACTTCACTATATGTCCCGAGATCCGCATTTATATAGTCCTCTAACTGTGAAAAATCAGTCATCTTAAGTCACCCTCTTCAATATCATTTAATTTAATAGTGCACCGTAAACGTTAGTGAATCAATCGTTTTGCTTAAACAATTACAGTCCTTCAATACATATAAAAACAAACGCTTATTTAACATAAACGTTTGATGCAACTATTAGTTTATTGTTAATTTTCAAGCGCTAATTCCATAATCATTAATGTCCCTTTACGCCACGGTACACGTTCGCCAGTATCTTCAAACTTGCATTTTGCATAAAGCGCTTGTGCAGTTATATTATCCATATTTACACCTAAGACAACGCTAGTAATATGTGGATAATATTCGGTAATAAAAGCGGGCAAATGTTGCAAAGCTACGGTTGCATATCCTTGATGTAAAAAGCGAGTATCAGTAGAAAAGCAACGTAACAATAAGGTCGAACTGTGTGTTGAATAAGATTCAAATTCGTGATGTTCTTGTAAGGCGAAATAGCAGACTAAATCTCGTTCTTGATTGAAGCATACTATCGGATGATGCCTGTCACTAGCCTGTTGAATATTATTACTAGGGTAGTCCGTAAATTGTAATTGTGTTTCTGTTAACTCATATTGCTGTATCTGCACCTGATATTTTGTAGAATAGTTTTCTAATTGCATAATGTTCACCCCTAATTTTTACCTCTATCGTTAGCTTGTAAAAAATTTATCATGAATATTGCGGTCTGTCACTCACCATAGCTAGTTTGTTTTTTATCGCCGAATACACTTTGATAGTTACACTCATTGTCGATAATAGGGAGTAGTCAGCAATCAAGTATTATTTAAAAACTTTAGCCTCCCAACCCGGCAAGGATGACTAGCATTGATAAAGTGGAACACGTGCACAAAATCTTCCAACAATGTCGAGTAATTTATCGACAATCTATGGTGTGGGACGAATCAATGATGTATCACACTTTTGTTTTAGAACGTAAATAAACCTTACATGACAGTTCGTTTAAGATTTTCATTTAATATTGGCAGTACTTTGGGCCGACTCCTGCTGAAATTGCACTCGCCGAAGAATACTGGCTGAGGCTGTGCCCGCAGAAAGCGTGCACAAAAAAACTGCCAACAAAGTGTATAACTTTGTCGACAGTATATGAAACGGGATAGCAATCTATTGCTATCCCAGCCTCGTTACTTTAATGTGCCATTATAAAAATTGCACAATAAAAATCAAGATAATGACGATAGGTAAAATGAATTTAATTAAATAATACCATGGACTAAACAATTTAAACTTATCGCGTCCAAAATATTCACGTAACGCTTCTTTATCCAATAATTGACCAACTACTAACGTCGTCCCTAAAGCGCCAATGGGCATTAGGATATTAGATACTAAGAAATCCATATTATCAAAAATCGTCCCTGCAGCAAACCGAATGTTACTCAAACTACTAAATGATAACGTAGCAGGTATGCTTATAACAAAAACAAGTATACTACCTATCACTGCTACACGTTTACGCTTAGTATTATCATTTTTAGTGAAATTTGAGACATTCAATTCTAATAGCGAAATAGAAGAAGTGAGTGCTGCAAATAAAAATAGTATTAAAAATATTAAATAAAACCCTGATCCAAAGGACATTTGTTCAAATACTTTGGGTAAGACTATAAATAACAGCCCTGGTCCTTCCGTCGGTTGGTAACCGAAAGCTGATATAGCTGGAAAGATTGCTAAACCTGCTAAAATAGACACTAAAATATTCATAGCTACAATAGAAAGTGCTGATGTTTTGATTGTCATTTCTTTCGATGCATAACTAGCATAAGTAATCATACCCGTTGTCCCTAGAGATAATGTAAAAAACGATTGCCCTAATGCTAGCAAGACCCCTTCTACCGTAATATCTTGTACACGCGGTTCTAAAATATAACGTAGCCCACTCATCGCACCATCAAGTGACAATGATTTCACCACAATTAATATTAAGAAGATAAAGAGTAAAGGCATCATAAATTTTGATGCTTTCTCCAAACCTTTTTCTACCCCTAACATAACAATCACCATCGTTAAGAGTATAAATATCCCTTGTCCAACTATTGTTAGCCATGGATTACCTATTAACGCATCGAATTGTAAGTTGCCAATTTGATTACTTTGTAATGTTACAATGTGATATATCACATTACCAATATAAATAATAATCCAACCACCTATTACACTATAAAAGCCAAATAAGATAAACACTGCTAAATTACCATTCCAACCGATAATATTTATCCATTTTTTTCCTGTTAGTTTTTCGTAAATTTTAGTGGTATACGTTTGTCCCATTTTACCGACTGTAAATTCCATAATTAGTAACGGTAAACCCACAAGTAAGGTAAAGATTAAGAACATTAATAGGAAGGCGCCGCCCCCGTTTACCCCTGCCATATATGGAAATTTCCACATAGCTCCTAGTCCAATAGCGGAGCCAGCACTTGCTAAAATAAAACCAGTCGATGTCTTCCATTGCGATTGTTTAGTCATTTCCAACATCCTTTATATATAACTTCATTACGTTAAAGCGTTCAATAAACATAGAATCTACTATACCATTTTTCAAAATCCAACACAATAGAATCTAAAGAAGTTATTATTTATATATTTTTATAATAAAAATAAACCTATAGATTGGCTTTTAGCTCAATATAATTGTCAGAAATTTCATTGTATTTACCCTAAAATTATGGTATATTGATATGCGTTTTGTGCAAGATTTATCTTTATCAAAATAGTTTGATTTTTCTAATAATTGAGGTAATTGAAATGAACAAATTAATATTAATATCTGGTTTCATGCTATTCTCATTCTTTTTTGGGGCAGGTAATTTAATTTTCCCGCCGATGCTCGGATATACTGCTCAAAGTAACATGTGGATAGCGATGGCCGGATTTGCAATAACTGGTATTTTAATGCCTTATTTAACAGTTATTGTCGTAGCTTATAAAAATGGCGGTGTAGAGAGTATTGGAAATAAAGTGCACCCCATTTTCGGGTTAATCTTTGCGATATGCATTTATTTATCAATCGGTGCACTTTATGGTATTCCTCGAGCGGCTAACGTAGCTTATGAAATTGGCACAAAAAACTTACTACCCGTACATAATCAGTGGACACTTATAGCATTTTCTATTGTTTTCTTTTTCATTGTGTATATCATTGCACTTTATCCAAGCCGTATAATTGATAATTTAGGCAAATATTTAACACCCATTCTGATATTTATAATCGCACTATTATGTGTGTTAGTCTTTATTAACCCTGAAGGTTCCGTCCAACAACCGGGAGGAGAATACACATCAACACCAATAGTCTCAGGTATACTCGAAGGCTATTTCACAATGGATTTAGTAGCTGCACTCGCCTTTTCGGTAGTTATTGTGCAAATGTTTAAATTAAATGGTGTGAATGATCATAAAACATTAGTCAAAAGTGTCATTAAAGCCGGGTTAATCTCAGCGCTATTATTAGTAATTATTTACTTTTCATTAGCTTATCTCGGCGCTTCTACCACACATCCTGGTTTCAAAAATGGTACTGATATACTAACTTTTAACTCATTACGTGTTTTTGGCACTTTTGGTAACTTAATCTTTGGTATCATTGTCATCTTGGCTTGTCTAACGACTTGCATTGGTTTAGTTAATGCCTGTGCCGCATTTGCAATGGAAAAACTTCCAAAGATTTCATATAAATCGTTTGTACTGATTTTTTCACTTTTAGGTTTTTTAGTGTCGACACTTGGCTTAAATCTAATCTTACAATTTGCTGTGCCATTGTTAACATTTATTTATCCTACATCAATCGTATTAGTACTGATTTCGTTACTTAGTATTTTCATTAAATTTGATATGCAATATACTTTTATAATTCCAACCATTGTGACTTTAATCATTTCAGTACTACAAATAGCTGTCGATTATGACTTATTAAATATACTCAATAGTCTCTATCATTTATTACCATTAGCAAATATCCAATTAGCATGGCTTATACCATTTATTGTGTTAACAATCGTTGGCCTCGTTATTGATTATTTCCTAAGTAATAACGCAAAACCGGAAACTCACCAAAATTAACGTTCAATTTATAGCGATGGCTGCCCTAAAGGCACCATCGCTTATTTTATTATTATGCTTAATTGCACAGCTGATGTCTCTGTACTAGTCATACGTTACTGGTTACTATATAATATCCTTAGATAAGTAAGACATATATACTGGAGGAGAATGTTATGCAAATGTTCAATCCTTTTTTACAAACTATCGAAAATGAAACTCACCGAACAAAAGTTGCTGAATTATTCACATGGGTGGCAGAGACATTCCCACAACTTGAAACGACAATCAAATGGAACCAACCAATGTTTACAGATCATGGTACTTTTATTATTGGTTTTAGTGTGGCAAAACAACATTTTTCTGTTACGCCGGAAGCTCAAGGGCTATCACCTTTTGTTGAGCGTATTACTGAAGCAGGCTATAGCCAAACACAAAATTTATTCCGTATTAAATGGACACAAGATATCGATTATGCTTTACTGCGAGACATGATTCAATTTAATATTGATGACAAGGCAGACTGCACGACTTTTTGGCGTAAATAACATCAAACCCTACTNNAGTAGGGTTTGATGTTATTTATTGTAATTCAGCTAAAAAGCGAATGATATCTTGTTCTACCGCTTCTCGAGCTTTACCATGCGTTATTAAATGCTCACCCTCTTCATAACCTTTGACTGACTTATGTTGATGTGCAATATGCTCATAAATATAATGTGCGCTTTTAGCATAAGCTGGTTCATCTTGTTGACCATATTTAATAACTATAGGTGCTTGGATACTTGGCAACTGTAGCATAATGTTATCTACAACATTTTTAAACATTTCAAATCCCGCTTCGTATGAGCGTATATCAGCTACTTGACGTTCTATTTCGGTTTGGTCTAAGCCTAAAATATCACCCATACGTCGACCATATGCTTCTAAACGCATTGCTAAGCCAGCATCGTCCTTTTTATACGGTACTGACATCGCAACGACACTATGCACTGACTTGGTTTCACTCAGTTTAAGGGATAGCAATCCTCCCAAAGACACACCTAACACTGTGATCTTATCATAACCTTTGTCTTGTAACAGCTCATAACCATCTTGGGCATCTTGCCACCAATCGGCTATAGTATAAGCCATTAAATCCTCGAGCATTTTTCCATGTCCTTTATATGATGGGACGTAGCAAGTGTAACCTGCTTTATGTAATTTAGTAGCTAATAGTTTAACATCACGTACCGTCCCAGTGAATGAGTGTAATAACAATACAGCGTGTGATGCGCCTTCATACTCTAAATATATTGGATTAGGTTCTTTTACTTTAATCATTTATGTCACTCCACGCTTTTAATTTCACTATTATTATAACAAATATCAATAACTCTAGATTACATCTTATTTAAGTCGTAAAAATGTTGATGAGTCATCTCACTCACCAACATAATTATCAACCAACATGTCATTCATTACTGATAAATTGTAACTCATAAACGGCCTTGTCATCGAATGAATTAAAATTATCTATTTTAGCATTAAGATAGATTTCTTGTTGTTTTCTACTAACATTATGTTTATATGTTATTTTGACATGTAAATCTGATTCGTAGCCATTATTTTTCAAAGTACGATCGATTTCTTTAAAAACATCATTATTTATCGGTAATAAATAACCTTCTTTACTTGGCAACATACTAACATGTTTACGTTGAAGTACATCGTTCTCTCCAATAAAGATTTCTATTTCAATATTTTTGGCAGCTCCGCCACCTAAATTATAAAGTTTGATATAGTCTACATTTTCTAACTCGTTATGATCCTCTATATTTCTAACTTTTAATCTACCATCATTTCGCGAAATGAGTATTTGGTTAAATCCTAATGCTGGAATAAAACTTATTTTCATTTGATACAATTGGATAGACACAGAAACAAAATAAAATAATGCCATAACAAATGTCCCAATTGAACCAATGGCTGAAATGATATTAATCATAATTAAACCTCCTTTTAACTTATCGTTGTATCTATCCCCGTTTTGCTATAGGTTCACACTTCTTAATTAAACTTAACTTGTATTACATAACATCAACATGCTAACCACAAGCCACTGCTGACTTTAACATAATTAAAATTGTCACCCAAAATTTAACCCACCATTAACATCATATTCATATTTAATAATTTATTTTATTAACTTATATAAATATTTTATTATTTATATATGATTATGATAAGCTTTAGACAAACTAATGATGGGGGACGCACAGCATGTCATTTTTTTCACTTAAGCCAAAGTTCTTAATACATAAATTTATCGTCATAAGCATTCTTTCTGTACTACTTACTAGCATCTTGCCATACAATACCGCTAAAGCAGATGATGCCTTTAGTTCTATGAGTGAACTCATGGAAAACACAACTGAAGGTAGCGACTGGCAAATCACGACTACGGATCGGGGTAGCGATGTATTAATTGCTGCTATACATGGAGGCGGTATCGAACCTGCTACTTCACAACTCGCAAGTCTAATCGCGAGCAATGGGGGCTATAACTATTATTCATTTCAAGGTGTGCGTCCAACAAATAATGGAGAATTACATGTCACATCTACAAATTATGATGAACCTATTATTCAACATATGCAATCCACTGCTAACCGCTCTGTCACTATACACGGAGCTTTGGGTACTGAGCCCGTTACATATATAGGAGGCAAAGACCAATCATTGATCTCGAGAGTTGAAGACGAGCTTAGCAACGCAGGTTTTGAAGTCCAAGAATCACCTAATCACCTTTCCGGTAATTCTGATAATAATATAGTCAATAAAAATAAGCGTGGAGAAGGTGTTCAACTCGAATTAACTACAGCAATGAGACAATCTCTATTTAGTAACAATGATATTTCTAAAATCTCAAGAATGAATGCGTTAAATTATAATAGTGAAATGTATAGCTATGCCCATGCCATCAATACTGCGCTATCAACAGACAATTAACACCATATATTATACCTTTGTAAGCATTCAAGGGTATAATTTTTTGTTGTTTTATAGTCCTTTAGTTACAGTTTGATACCATTTTAAAAAATTCTAATAATTTTAACATTATTTTTTTAAAAATAATGGTTTGCTTTGCTAACTAAAAACAGTTAAAATTGACAACTGTGATGTTTTAGAAAAGAGGTAATGTGTCATGTCGGATAGTATACTATCTAATAAAAAGAGAAATACCATAATTTTAGTAATGTTAAGTAGTGCCTTTGTGGCCATGCTAAACCAAACTTTACTAAATACAGCTTTACCAGCCATTATTACAGGATTACAAATCACAGAAACTACTGCACAATGGTTGATTACTGGTTTCATGTTAGTGAATGGTATTATGATTCCACTAACTGCCTTCCTCATGGATCGATTCCATACTAGACCGCTTTATATTTTTGCCATGAGTGCTTTTTTAGTCGGCTCTATTGTCGCCGCACTTTCTCCTAGTTTTACCTTGCTCATGATTGCACGTATCATACAAGCAGTCGGAGCCGGTATCTTATTACCACTCATGCAATTTACTGTTTTTACGCTCTTTCCACCGGAAAAACGTGGCTTTGCCATGGGTCTTACAGGTATTGTAGCGCAATCAGCACCGGCTATTGGACCTACTTTAACCGGCTTTTTAATCGATACGTTTAGTTGGCGTGCGCCATTTATCGTGGTAGCAGCGATTGCTATTATTGCCTTTATTGTTGGAACAATCTATGTAGAGAGCAATAACACTACAAAACACACTGAACTAGACAAAACTTCCGTCGTTTATTCTACTTTAGGTTTTGGGTTAATGCTCTATGGCTTTAGTAGCGCAGGTAATCTTGGCTTTGGCTCACCCATCGTCATACTATCCTTAATTATTGGTTTAATCATTGTAGCTATATTTGTTCTACGTCAAATTAAACTCGATAATCCATTATTAAATATGAAAGTTTTTGCCAATAGAACATTTTCGTTATCAGCTTTTAGTTCAATGATTCTATTTATTGGTATTGTAGGCCCTGCCTTATTAATCCCAATGTATATTCAATCAGGTTTAGGTTTATCGGCAATTTTATCAGGCATAGTTATTTTACCAGGAGCCGTCGTCAATGCTTTTATGTCTGTTTACACCGGTAAAATTTACGATAAATATGGTTTGAAAATCTTAGCTATCCCAGGCTTTATCTTACTCATCATTATGACAATTTTACATTGTTTCTTAACTACAGAAACTCCTTATTGGTATATCGTAGTTATTTACGCGGTGAGAATGTTTGCTGTAGCACTCATCATTATGCCTTTGAATACAATTGGTATAAATGCGCTACAACCAGAAAATATTTCTCATGGAACAGCTATCATGAATTCGCTACGTATTATAGCAGGAGCAATCGGCACTGCTGTGATGATTACTATTTTATCTATTGTACGTAAAAATTATGCTGTTGCACATGCAGACCAAAGTAAAATAGATATAATGCAACATTCTACAGTTTTAGGTGTCGATGCCGCCTTTATCTTTACTACTATTTTATTATTTATTGGATTTGCCTTAACACTCATGATCAAACAACCTAAAAAATCTTAATGTTTTAAGTTGAGAGACTCTATTGATATAACAGAAGCCCCATTCATTACACTCATGTAATGAATGGGGCTTCTTTTTTAAAATGTTTCGTATGAAACATTTTAGTGGATAACTAGTCACATAATGCCTATACACAAAAGAATCATCACGATAGTTAATAATATTGCTCTACCTATAATAATACGATCCCAATGCGTTTGTATTGTTCGTAAATTAGAAGGTACTTTATGTGCTTCTGCTGCAGTGGTGATAACTTTATGAATCGGTTTAGATTTAAAATTATATATAAAGATATAACCTAACATTAGTAAAAATGCTATCACATATTCTAAATTTCCTACGCGGAGCCCACCATTAAATATCACTGCAGCCACAATAGAAAATATGCCAACTGTTCCAAATTGAGGCATGCGCTTATCTGCTATTTGATGCATATGACCTAATACGTCTACCATACTTTTATCTCTACACTTACGCAATGCTTGAACACCAATGATACTGAAAAATACATCTACGCCAAAGACAACACCAATCATTATGATTGCTATGATACCTGCAACTAATTCCATCATATCACCTTGTTTTATGCTTTCGCTATTACTGTGTTCAATTCGTTAGCCGCGTGTCAACATGGCTCGTTTTTACAACAGTTATCCTATCTCTTCCCACTTTAAAATTTTCCAAAACAGTAGATTTCACACGATGTAATATCTATAAATTAAAATAATGCACCATTTACAACTTTTATAATTGCATATTATTGTGCTGGTGCCAATTGCCACTGATATGGTTCAGGCAATGCATCCCAAGCCCCGTCTATTTCATCGTGTTTCAATAAGCAATCACCTAATTGTTGAATAAGTTCATCCTGTTGTAGATTTGTACCTATGATGACAAACTGTGTATGACGATCTCCGTATTCAACGTCCCAATTTTCAACAACGTCCGGTCTGTCTGCTAATATGTCTCGCTGTGCCTCCGGTGACATACTCGCTACCCAATATGTTACCGGACTTATATTACATGATGAGCCCGCTTGAGATAACAAACATGCCACTTGGTTATATTGCGCTAACCATACAATGCCTTTCGTACGTACGATATTTTGTGGTAATTGCTCTAACCATGCGTGAAAACGTTCTGCATGGAATGGTAATCGTCTATCATAAACTAAGGAAGTAATACCATATTCTTCAGTCTCTGGCGTATGTGTACTATGTCCGCCTTCAGTTAACTCTTGAATCCAACCTGCTGATTGGCTCGCTTGATCAAAATCAAATAATTGTGTATTTAATACCTCAGACAAATCAACTTCAGCATTAACCGTACGAATCACTTTCGCTGTTGGTTGTAGTTGTCGCAATATACTTTCTAAATGTGTTAAATCCGCTTCGTGAACCAAATCTGTTTTATTTAAAATAAGTACATCACAAAATTCTACTTGGTCAATTAATAAGTCTGCAATAGAACGTTCATCTGTATCATCTGTCCCTTGGTTACGATCAATTAATAAATCTTCTGAGTTAATATCATTAACAAAGCGATTGGCATCGACGACCGTAACCATGGTATCTAGCGTACAAATCGCACTTAAATCAATACCTAAAGCGTCATCCATATAGGTAAATGTCTGCGCTACTGGCACAGGCTCGGAGATACCTGTAGATTCAATGACTATTTGATCAATATTTCCTTTATGTACAAGCTGTTGTACTTCTTGCAACAAATCATCACGCAATGTACAACAAATACAACCATTGGATAGTTCTACCAATTTTTCATCAGTTCGTGACAAACCACCCCCATCTGCTACCAAGTCTTTATCAATATTTACTTCACTCATATCATTAACAATTACCGCTATACGTCTACCCTCTCGATTTTGTAAAATGTGATTGAGTAACGTGGTCTTACCTGACCCTAAATACCCACTTAATACCGTAACTGGAATTTTGCCCATAACATCAAAACCTTTCTAAATCGTAATTATTACGTTTTGTATTATATTAGAACTTTTCGAAATAAGCAAATGCATTTAATGAATAATCGCGAGTGTTTACTTTTCAAATAAATCGTATGACAAGATTGTCATTTGAAATGTCACTTCATATTGTCGAAATTTATCATGTAGCTCCTTATACTGAAAGTAACAACGTTAGGAGGTATTATGTGAAACGATTAATCAAATCAATCATAGGTATATTTATTTTTATCGTAATAGTTTGGAGTGCTTTGCTTCTTTGGAAGGTTTACGCAGAGCAACATACTGATAATTCAGCAGTTGCAGACTTGGCAAAGTTTAATCCATTAATACAAAGTGAAAATTATTATATTAAAACGCAAGAACCAACAAAGGTTGATAAACAGGATAATTCACACAATGTTTATAAGTATAAACAGCAGGCAGTAGATAAAAATGGTCATCGCAAAATGATTACATTTAATGCTTTTTCAGATAAATTAAAAATTAATCATTATTTAAAAGTAGAAGTAAAATTAGATAGAGTTCAAAGTTATAAAGAAGTCTCGCAACAACAAGTACCTTCAAAGCTACTGCAACGTATTGATTAATATATGAATTTAGACATGAGCAATTCTGCCAATCTATAGAAAAAAACTTTAGACGAACTAATATTTAAGGTCTGTTTTCTGATAATAAAATAAGAAGCTGCTGACAAAGACTGTCTTTGTCAGCAGTTTTTTGTGCACGCTTTCCGCGGGCACTGCTTTAGACTATAGTCTGCGGCGAGTGCTCTTCCCGCTGGAGTCGGCTCAAATTACTGCCAGTAATATACAAAAAACCTTAAGTAAATTAGGCTCTGAACCCTTATAATGAGAACTTAATAAAAACACTATGTTCTAGGCTGCTAATTCCCTATATTTTCTAGGGGATAAGTAGCCTAGTTTTTGAT
>NZ_JAFEQJ010000022.1:0-24719 GCF_016890655.1 Staphylococcus sp. GDY8P72P
CTCTAACACGTTTAAACCAACAATCTTTGTCGTTGTGTTTGGAATTAACGTTGACATATTGCGATTCAGTTTTCAATGTTCATTTAAGATTTGATTGGAGCGGGTGATGGGAATCGAACCCACAACATCAGCTTGGAAGGCTGAGGTTTTGCCATTAAACTACACCCGCATATTACAATTGATTTTTGGTGCGGCCGAGAGGATTTGAACCTCCACGGGATTACTCCCACTAGGCCCTCAACCTAGCGCGTCTGCCATTCCGCCACGACCGCTAGGCAAAACGGTTAGTACTTCATCAGAACATTAACTATTGTAACGTAATGTTAACGTGATGTCAACACTTTTGTTATTTGGTTTTAACATACTTAATATGTACTCAATAATTGCAGTTATTATTTTTGCAACGTTTATTATCATATACCATGATTCTTACATCGTCAATTGTTTTTAATGAATTTTTTAATTTTATAATCTAAAATAAGTTACGATTTACCTTTAAATATCAATTTTATTCAAAACATCACTTTTATACGCTAATAAAACAAATAGAGAGCTGTAACATTTGTTACAACTCTCTATTTGTTATTTCTTTTCTATTAATGTTAATTTTTGATGGCACAGACTGCAGACCATTTTACGAGTATTAACTTTACGAATTCTCATGAACTTAGTTTTACAATTAGTGCACTCATAAATATAATTTGCACGTGATTCATAACTTTCAAGTGGTTCACAATATCTTGGTGCATTTACTTGTTTGCTTAATTTTTTGAAATCATAATCTTTATGTTTGTAACCTTTGCCTTCTAAATGTAAATGATAGTGACATAACTCGTGCTTTATAATATTCGTCAATGCTTCCATGCCATACATAGTATATTGTTTGTGATTTATTTCAATATTATGTGAATGCAACAAGTATCTTCCGCCTGTAGTTCTTAATCTGTTGTTAAAATAGGCTCGATGCTTAAAAGGCTTGTTAAAATTTTCTAAGGATACCTTTTCAACACAACTTTGTAATTCATTATTTTGCATATGGATCAACCATAGTTAATGCTACCTTGCCTTTTTGCTCATCTATATCGACAATCCATACGTCTACTATATCGCCTACACTAACGATATCCATAGGATTTTTCACAAATTTCTTGGCAAGTTTTGAAATATGCACTAAGCCATCTTGTTTTACCCCGATATCAACAAATGCACCAAAATCTACTACATTACGTACTGTTCCGCTTAATTTCATGCCTTCAGTTAAATCTTCTATAGATAACACATCAGATTTTAAAATAGGTGTTTCATAGTTGTCTCTTGGATCTCTATTAGGTGCAATCAATGCTGCTATAATATCTTCTAAAGTAGGTAATCCAACATTTAGTTGTTCTGCAATTTGTTGCTGGTCTATCTTTGTGAGTTTATCTTTTAGCAGTTGAGAGCCTAAATCGCTTTTAGTTAAGCCAATATCATTAAGTAAGTTATTTGTTATATCATAACTTTCAGGATGTATTGCTGTATTATCTAATGGTTCTTCACCATCAACAATACGTAAAAATCCAATACTTTGTTCAAAAGTTTTAGCTCCTAAACGTTTTACTTTAGCGATTTCTTTATAATGTTTAATTCCACCGTGTTCTTCTCTATATTGAATTAAATTATCTGCAATTGTACGTGACAACCCTGCCACATGTTGTAATAAAGAATGTGATGCAGTATTTACATCTACTCCTACTTGGTTTACAGCTGTTTCCACGACAAACGTTAATGCTTTTTCTAACTCTTTTTGGTTTACATCATGTTGGTATTGCCCCACACCGATGGATTTTGGATCTATTTTAACGAGTTCGCTCAATGGATCTTGTACTCTTCTACCAATTGACACTGCACTTCGTTCTTCTACTTGAAAATCTGGAAACTCTGCTCTTGCAATTTCAGATGCTGAATAGACAGATGCACCTGCTTCGTTAACAATGATAAATTGTACATTGAGGTTATGTTGTTGAATCATATTTGCAACAAATTGTTCTGTCTCTCTACTTGCAGTTCCATTACCAATTGCTATTAAATCTATGTTATAGTCTTTAACACATTTTAAGAAAATACTTTCTGCTTCTTTTCTTTTATTAATTGGCGGATGCGGATACATAACACTTTTAGCTATAAATGTACCGAATGGATTAATTATTGCTAACTTACATCCCGTTCTAAAAGCTGGATCCACACCTAAAATCTGTTTTCCTTTTAATGGAGGTTGTAACAATAAGTTTTTAAGATTTTCGCTAAAGACATCAATTGCATGATTTTCTGCTTTTGTAGTTAAATCACTTCGTATTTCACGCTCAATTGAAGGCATGATTAGTCGTTTCAAACTATCTTGAATTGCTATAATTATCAAATCACTATTCGGATTGTTTTCTGTTATTTCTTGTTTGCGGATAAAGTTTTCAAGTCCTGTAGAATCCATTGCTATTTTAGCAGTTAAGACTTTTTCATTTTCGCCTCTATTTATCGCTAAAATTCGGTGATTAGCAATGCTCTTAATGGGCTCACTAAAATCATAATACATTTCGAAAATTGATTTTTCATCTTCAGCATTCTTTTTCTTCTGAGTGATTATTTTTCCTTGTTGATATGTATCTTTTAAAATTTTCGTTCTGTATTTTGGATTATCTGAGATTTGTTCTGCCAAAATATCTTGTGCACCTTTTATGGCTTCATCCATAGTTTGGACTTCCTCTGAGATATACGTTGGAGCAAGTTGTTGTATTGGTGTTGTATTATCACCTTTCTTGATGATATCCGCTAGCGGTTGCAATCCTTTTCTTTTAGCCTCAGTCGCTCTAGTTTTTTTCTTTTGTTTAAATGGTCGATATAGATCTTCAACACGTTGTAATTTTGTTTGTTTTAAAATATCTTGTTTTAATTCATTCGTTAATAATCCTTGCTCTTCAATATTATGAATTACTTCTTCTTTTCTTTTAAGCAAGTTAACCATATATTGATATTCATCATTAATTAATTTAATTTCAACTTCATCTAGCCCACCAGTTTGTTCTTTTCTATATCTGGCGATAAATGGCACAGTATTTTTATCTTCTAATAATTCAAGTACAGAGTTTATCTGTTTTTCAGAAAAACTATACTTCTCTCGAATTGATGTAATTAAATTTTTATTCATATTATCCTCCGTACGTTGCTATTGTAATTCATTAGTTATTTTAACATATTCTATGTATTCTACTTTTATAATCACTACACATTAGTCTCCAATAATTATAAATGCATATAAAATAAGACAGAAACTTTGTACTCGTTTCTGTCCAATCATTATTTTTTTGCAGCTTCTTGTAATTTTTTAATTGCGGTACGTTGAAGGCGAGATACGTGCATTTGGCTTAAACCAATACGTTCTCCTGTTTCTTTCTGACTCAAACCCTCAATGAATGTACATTGAATGATTTGTCTTTCTCTTTCTGATAATATAGGTAGAATTTTTTCTAAAATCATGCGCTTTTCTGTTAAGTCATAATTATCATCTTGTTGGCCCATAATATCTAATAAAGTTACAGTTGACCCATCTTTATCCGCTTCAATAGAATGATCGACACTCAACGCATTATAACTTTGACTCATTTCCATAGCTTCTAATACGTCCTCATCGCTCACTTCTAGCCTATTGGCAATTTCAGAAATTGATGGTGAACGTTCTAACTCGTTAGTTAATTCATCACTGACCTTTTTAATTCGTGGACCTATTTCTTTAATTCTTCTCGGTACATGGACACTCCATGTTTTATCACGAAGGTAGCGTTTAATTTCTCCTATAACTGTAGGAACTAAAAATGCTTCGAACTTTCTATCAAAAGATAAGTCGAATCTGTTTATCGCACCAATTAAACCAACCATACCGACCTGAACTAAATCTTCATGATGAGATTGCCCCTTTGAGTACCTATAAGCTAATGACTCAATGAGTTTACGATAATGTTGAACTAAATGATCTTGCGCATTTGTCGCTTCATTATTTTGATGTTCTTTTATCCATTTATTAATTTGTTCAGGTGATACATCATTAACTGATTTCGACTCTTTCGCCATTATTTCGCACCTGCTCTTTTTTAATATACTTTATCATACTGATCGTTACACCAGATTTTTTATCTACTGTAACTTCATCCATTAATGACTCAATTAAAAACAGACCTAATCCACCTTCTCTTAAGAAGTCAATATTTTCATTTTCTTGGTAAGGTCCTAATTGTGCTTTTGTTTCTTCGTAATCAAAGCTTTCACCTTGATCTGATATTATAATTTTAATTTTATCTTCAAAAATTTCAAAACAAAGGTTAATCATACCTACTACAGCGCCATCTTTATATGCATGTTTTACGGCGTTTGTTACTGCTTCGCTCACTGCTATTTTAGCATCTTCAATATCGTCATATGTTGCGCCAGCTCTTGAGAATACGCCAGATAAAGTTAATCTAATTAAACTCACATATTCTGCAGAGGCTGGTAAGCGCATTTCAATATAGTCCTGTTTAGTTTGCATGTTATTCAACCTCCGTTCCTTCATTAACATGCATCAAATCTTTTAACCCTGTAATATCAAAAAGACGGCTAATTCGATCAGAAGCACCTAATATATATAATTCCTTATTATTTTGATTCAATGCTTTTAACGTTCCTACAAAAAGACCTAATCCAGTTGAATCCATGTAACTCACGTTTTCTAAGTTCACGTGCACATTATGAGTGCCTTCCTGACGCATTGGTACTAGTACCTCTTCTAATTCTGGTACAGTGTATACATCAAGTTCACCGCCAACTTTTACTTCATAATATTCATCATGAGTTATCGTTTCAATGTTAAGATTCATTTTACTACACTCCTAATTATAGTCTTATTTCTTCATGCTATACCCCTAATAAACAAAAATATTCTATTAAAAAATAAACAAATTAATTTACACGTTTAATGATTAAAATCGTTAAATCATCTCTTTTTTTAGGATTTTGTATTTTCAAGATGGCTTCGTATAACAGCTGCACAATGTCTTGCGGATGCATATGTTTATACTTGTGTATCATATCAAGTAATTGGTCTTTATTTATAAATTCGCCTTCTTCATTTCGAACCTCTGTAACACCATCAGTAAATATAATTACTAAATCATCTAAAAAAATCGGTATTTCTTGTTGTTGATATCTCGTTTGTTGGCTTACACCTAACACTCTACCACGTACATCTATTTCTTCGAATGTTTGAGTTTCAGCTCTATATATATAACCAGGCTCATGTCCTGCTGAACTACAATATAATAAATGGTTCATCTCTTCATATAACCCATAAAACATAGTTACAAACATATTTTGGTTAACATTTTTTTCTACAACACGATTTAATCGCTTTAACCCATCACTTGGTAACTGTGAATGACCATATGAATCCATTCCGAATTTAATCATGCTCATTGCTAGTGCAGCTGGAATACCTTTACCAATAACATCTGCTACTGCAAAACTCATAGTACCGTCTTTGTGGTCAATCAAATTAAAATAGTCTCCACTTACTTTTTGTGCCGCAACTGAAATGACACCTATTTGGATACTATCAAACTGTGGAATATCTGTTTTTAGCATTGTTTGTTGTAACCTCGAAGCTAAATCCATTTCTTTATCATGGTATTGGAGGCGATCGACCATCTGCTGGTAATCTCTATAACTATAACCAAAACCTTTCACAATTTCTTCAAGAACCACTAAGCTTTCTAAAATTTGACTTTGTTCTAAATCAAGTAAAGTTATATAGTCTTTGTGTATTTCCACAATATGTTCTGGCAAAATATCTCGTTTAATAACTTCATCAGTAAAAGCTTCGCATTTTTTTAATAACGCATCTTTGCCAACAGAGGTCAAACTTAAATCTATCAGTGCTCTATATTGCTTTTTAAATTCTTCCACGCTGTTAAACCTCCTATATCAATACAATTACCATTTACACAGCATTGATTGAGTGCTACTTAATATTAATATATCACTTATTAATATTAATCAAAAATAGTGCTAGATGTAAACTAAAAGTTAAAAAAGCCTTAGGGTTTCCTAAAGCTTTTCGAAGTGTATTACTTATTTTACAACGTATTCGAACCCTATATTATTCTAAACGGTGTGACGTGCTAATTTAATTTAATATGTTTGTTAAACTTTTATATTATAACATCCAACTGTGCCTTTACTTATGATGCCTATTATTATGTAATCCTAAACTTATGTCAATTGCTATGTTGACTTCTTTCATTTTATCTTCTGATAAGTATGTTAACTTTTCTTTTAATCTTTTTTTATCTAACGTTCGAATCTGCTCAAGTAATATAACTGAATCCTTATCCAATTTATACTTTTTCTTTTCAATTTCAACATGTGTTGGTATTTTAGCTTTATTTATCCTACCAGTGATTGCAGCTACAATCACGGTAGGACTATATTTATTACCAGTATCATTTTGAATAATTACAACTGGTCTTACTCCCCCTTGTTCAGACCCTTGTACTGGTGATAAGTCAGCTAAGTAGACGTCTCCTCGTCTCATTAGTCATTAGTGTTACTAGCACTAATATATGATTCGTTGCAATCACAAGCTTCACATTCGAATGGAAAAGCTTCTGCTGCAAGGGAGAGATTCAAATCAGCCATTTGGGAATAGCCTTCTTTTAAAGATTGTTCTATGTTATGATTTCTACTTTGGTTAAAACTTGGCATGAATAAAACCTCCGTGTGAGTCAAGAAATAGTTTACTATGTGTATCTAATTACATTCATAATAACAAATTTTAAAATCAGTGACTATACTATTTTAATAATTCATTGTGAATTTCTAAGTCTTTAGTACCATAATAAACTCTTGGCAAACGTCTGCCGAGGTTACAAAGCACTTCATAATTTATTGAATGTTGTTGTAATGCCAAGGCTTCAGCAGCTTGTGGTGAATCTGCATGATGATCCATTAAAATGACTTTATCACCAACTTGAATATCTTCAGAGATTTTAATTATTATTTGATCCATACACACTTTGCCAATGATTTCACACTGTTGTCCATTAACATTGACATTAAATCCAGTCATTAATCGAGGAAAACCATCAGCATAACCAACTGGTAATATTGCAATTCTCGTAGGCTCTGTCGCAGTGTAAATACTACCGTAACTGACTGATTCTCCAACAGCTAGTGTTTTAGTTTGTACTACCTCTGTAACCCACTGTGCGGCAGGCTTTAAATGTACTTTGACATTTTCTTTAACATACGCCGATGGATAGTAGCCGTACAATGAGATACCAATGCGCACTGCATTGCAAAATTGACTATCTTTCATTAATGCGCCAGCTGAATTTTGCGAATGAATATAGCGCGGCTTTATGGCAGAAGATACTATTGTTTCAAAGCGCTGTTGTTGTTTGTTCATTGAATCACCAGGTTCATCAGCACAAGCAAAATGAGTGTATACACCTTCAAATATTAAATGATCATAGTCATTAATTAAGTCAATCGTTGATTGGTATTCATCTGCAGTAGTCATCCCTAATCTGCCCATACCAGTATCTATTTTAATATGTAACCATAAATCTTTAGCGTTGTTTTCTGGTATTTCACCTACAGCTGTTTGTAACCACTCTAATGATGGTACAGTCACTGCTACTCTATGTTGAATTGCTTTACTAATATGAGCAGTAGGTATTACTCCTAGTACTAATATTTGAGCGTGAACACCATGCATACGTAGTTCGATTGCTTCATCTAATGTTGCTACTGCAAAAAAATCTACACTTTGCTCTACTAATTTTTTGGCAATTGGAATACTTCCTAGTCCGTAACCATTTGCTTTAACTACAGGAATAACTGTTTTATTAGGGTGTAACTTTTTAAATACTTGATAATTCGATGCTATTTCATTTAAATCAACATTTATATAGGTCGATCTGTAATATTTATCGGTCATTAAATATTTCCTCCTATTTTCACTCACATCACCAAAAGATAATTTATTAATAATTTAATTTTATAATAAATAGTTTGCCTATCCAACGAAAAGGTATCTTAAGTTGATAATTTATTGATATTCTAAGGTTACTTGACTCATTGCATAATGTTCGGTATGTGTAATACTTACATGCACATTAAAGCCATCGTAGATAATACAAGGCTTTCCTAAGTCATCATTAAAGCAATCTATGTCACTAAAGGCTATAGTTT
This sequence comes from Staphylococcus sp. GDY8P72P, assembly GCF_016890655.1. Lineage (NCBI taxonomy): Bacteria > Bacillati > Bacillota > Bacilli > Caryophanales > Staphylococcaceae > Staphylococcus > Staphylococcus sp. GDY8P72P. The sequence goes on from NZ_JAFEQJ010000022.1 coordinate 8,254, forward strand.
TTCCTAAACCTGTCCCCAAGGCTTTACTAAAAGCTTCTTTACATGCAAAACGGCCTGCTAAAAATTCTATTTTTCGTTGATTATTATTAAAACTATGAAACTGTTGTTGTTCATTTGTAGATAAGATTCTGCTTAATAACTTTTCTTGTCTTTCATATAAAGTTTGAATACGTTGTATTTCAATTAAATCTATTCCAATACCATGTATCATAGTATCCACTTCTTTCATCTAATAATTTACTCACTTACAGCATCATTTCATCGGTGCTTTAATATGTTGCTTTAACAACTCTGCTTGGTCTTTTGTTATTAACATAATTTGTGCATTACCACCTGCTGTAGACAAAATAATATTAGCTAAGTGATATTTACGCATAATAATACCTTCATATGTATCAACATTTTGAATTCTAAATAATGGGATACTTTGAGTCGTTATAAACCATAATCCACTTTGAATTTTTAATTCATCATTAATGAGTTGATATTTAAAATTTTTAAAACGATATCGTGGTATGACCACACCATTAATTATAAAGTTCAAAATGCCCAAAATACATACACTAAATACTATCCAAAATATGACTGGAAAACTAAAAAAATCAAGCCATAAAACTTCGATTATTAAAAAAATTAATGCAGCAGTAATGAAAGACACTGAAAATATTAATGACTTTATACCCATGACACGCATGCTTTTTTCATCCATTCGTTTATAGTTATTCATGGCCGTCACCTCTTAAATACCAAGCTTTCAAATCTAACGCTTGTTGCTTCTCTACAAATCGTAATCCTATTTTCGTATTAGCGATTCCTTTTGCTACGATACACTTAAAGCTACGTAATTTACTTTTATCCATAAATGGATTACTAGTAAGTTCCATACCTAATATTTTATCTTTCTTTAAATAAAATTGCTTAATTCCAATTAACGAAACGTTTCTTATTACTAATTGATCATCGAAATAATATAAACCAGAGCTTTTAACTGTAATGACAGCATTTATAATTAACAATATTATAATCATACAGATAACTACCATTACCCAAATCGTCCAAAAATAACTAAGTGCCGCTCCAATAATTAATAGTATCGCCGCTTCTTTAATAAAATAACGATGGAATGCTCTGTTAGGCATAATTTTTGCTGCAGGTTTAAATTCAAATGAAGGTACTAATTCTTGTAGCATGCGATAAGCAGAATTACGTTTAATAAATGGTAGTATCAAAACATTACCATCAGCCATAGTTGTATCATCGCTTTCAACTTTTGTATCACTTGTAGTAACAAACGTTATTGATGTTACACCAAATAATTTTCTTACAAACGATTGTTTTTCTAATATAGCTTGAACCCTGTTTGTAGGTACTGTAATATTTTTCACATTAAATAAGCCATATCTAATAGTCAGCTGATCATTGTGTGCAGATAAAGTATAGTTATAGTATCTAATAAAGACAATTAATGTTCCAATCACATAACTTATGATTAGGATTATTGCTACAAGTAGTGACACTATAACAAATATAGCTTGTGAGATATTTGCTACTTTCTCTGATAGCCGCTCCCAAGGAATAACTTCTGAAAAACTACCTATTATCGGTGCTATAGTAGCCAATGCGATGCCTATTGCACCACTTGTCATAGCCATGAATAGTAATTGTTTCTTTGATAATTTAAATAAAACTTTATGTGGTGTACTAGCACTATTATAGTCTTGTCCTTCTTGTGTCACATTTTCTACGCTATCTGTCACTTCTTGCTGTTCTTCATTTTGCATTTGTTTTATCGTGTTACGAATATGCTCACTTTGTAATTTAGACACAGTATCTAATTCCACACCATCACTAGGTGTTTTGATTTGTAGTTTCACACCACCGACGATTTGATGTATAACACCTTGTGATGTATCTACGGTTTGAATACGTCTAATATTTAATTCTTTGCGTTTTTTGGTCACAATACCATAGTCCATAATGAAATGGTCATTTTCTATCCAATATTTTGTCTTATAAACTACCAAGGCGTGATATATAAAAGTTATTATGAAGATCGTTAAAATAATACCAGGATATATATATGCTTTAGGATTAGCGAAATCAAAGCTATCCAAATTAAAGATAATAAAAATAAAGATTAACACAATGTTTTGCTTAATTGCTTCAATAACACCAGAAAGATACGATATTGGATGCAGTTTTTGAGGCTTATACATCAAAATCAGCCCCCTTTAATTGCTTAAGTGTGTCATTTTCAAATTGAATAGCTATGTTTTCATCTAACAGCGGACAGTCAATATTATGTCCAGCTGATACAGCAGATATTTTGCATAATCTCAATTTTTGTAATAAGGGATTACTTTTTCTTATTAAAAATTGTGTTCTTTCAATTTTGAAAACCTCATTTGCTTTAAATATAAATGCTTTATGTATTTCAATATGATTACCGTCGAATCGATAATACGTATATTGATATTTCAACCAAGGCCATATCAAATTGTAGCATGTAACAATTATAAACAATCCAATCCAAAGGTAAATAAGCCCATCTGACCAGTGCGCAAAATACCCAGTGACCCCTAACATTAGGATAATAATAAGCTGTATTACATAGTACATAGACGCCAACAAATAATAATATTGCAATGTCCTTTTCGGGCTTTTAACAAAATGTGGTGTCATAGATTATAATTCTCCTCTATCGCCAAATTTTTCATTTAGTATATCATATATGTATAGGACAATAAATTAGCTTCACAACATCACAAATCACTCTTCACCAATTATCCACTAGATCAAAATTAATTACCATTATGCGTTAAAACATATGCTCGTAACTACAAATTTCAAAAACATAAGAAAAGGTTGGAACAAATTAATGTTCCAACCTCGTAACTTAAACTCATATATGATGATTAATTTTATTTTTTATGGTCTGCGAATGTGCGACCTTTCATTGTTTTCTTATTGTCTTTACGGTCAGAAGGTCTATCCTTCTTTCCTTTTTTGTTATTGTAACCACCTTTGGCACGACGGTTTTTGTTATCAAATTTATTGCCACGTTTGTTGTTGTTATTATTTCTGCGTGGACCTTTTGATTGTCTACCTTTTCGTGCTAATGGTTTTTCAAATGTCAATTGTACTTCTACTTCATCATTTGCTTCAACAAGTTCTTGTAATAATGATGCAACTAATTCTACGTCATTGTATTCTTCAAGTAACTCAGTAGAGATACGTTGTAATCTAGGCTCATTTTCTTTAGCCATCCAGTTTTGAACTTTTTCTTTAATGTCATTTTCACGCGCTTTTAAAACTTCTTTTCTATGAGGTGGGCGTAATGCATTCATTTGACGATTGTTCGCTTGTTCAATTTGACGGATGTAATCCATTTCAATTGGATTGACGAATGTTACCGCAATACCCTCTTTACCAGCACGTCCTGTACGTCCAATTCTGTGCGTATAACTTTCTGTATCTTGAGGTATATCAAAATTGTATACGTGACTTACTCCAGAAATATCTAAACCACGCGCTGCTACATCAGTAGCTACTAAAATATCAATTTGGTCGTTTTTAAATTTCTTCAATACTTCTAAACGTTTTGCTTGTGTTATATCTCCGTGTAAACCTTCAGCTTTATACCCTTTAGTTAATAAAGCACTCGTTAACTCATCAACACGTCGTTTAGTACGTCCAAATACAATTGCTAATTCTGGTTGATGTACATCTAGGAAGTTCGTGAAAGTATCAAATTTTTCTAATTCTTTAACTATTGTATAGAATTCTTCAATTTGTGGATTTGATGTTTTATCATTCATCGTTTTAACGATTTCTGGATTATTCATAAATTGTTGTACTAATGTTTGAATTGCTTTAGGCATTGTAGCTGAGAATAACATCGTTTGACGTTGTTCTGCTGGGATTTTATCCATAATAAATCTCATATCATCAATGAATCCCATATTCATCATTTCATCAGCTTCATCTAATATCAATGTATGAATGTCAGCCGTTTTTAAAGTACGACGATTTAAATGGTCAATAACACGTCCAGGTGTACCTACCACGATTTGAGGTCCTTTTTTCAAGGCTTTAATTTGGCGATCTATTGGCATACCACCAAAAACAGTTACCACTTGTACTTTTTGATTTTTACTAAATGCTTTAAGTTGTTCTGCAACTTGCATAGCCAATTCTCTTGTTGGAGCTAAAATTAGTGCTTGTACCCCTTCACGTCCTACAACTTTTTCTATTAATGGGATACCAAATGCACCTGTTTTACCTGTACCTGTCTGTGCCTGACCTAGGACATCTTTACCAGCTAATGCAAAAGGGATGCTATCTTTTTGAATTGGTGTAGCTTCACTAAACCCCATTGCTTCTAAGGTTTCTACTGTTTTTTCTGAAACCCCTAGTTCTTTAAAATTTTGCAATATAATTCTCCTTTATTATCCTTAATTTCTATACATATATGTTCATTTAAGTTTCTTCAACTTCTTAATAGTACCACCTCAACAATATTATCGCAATAAAGCAAAATTACATAACTGCAATTAATCCGATACTTTTCAACTTTAATAAATCAAATAAATATTGCAATATATAGGTTGTAAGCGGTTAATTTGTTTTTCTACATTCATTTTTATTAGTCTAATTAATTTTTAAATTTATCAATATAGCGAATTCAAACTTCTTTTATATTTATAAATCATAAAAAAGGAGTGGAACAGAAATCTAATTTTTAAAAGATTGCGTCGTCCAACCCCGAAAATAATAACTAGAACTGAAAAAACATCATTTAAAGGACATTTTCAATTCAGTCACCTACTGACAATATAAAATGAGGCTGGGATGCATCAATGATGTCCCAGCCTCTTCAAATGTTAAATAAGTTTATTAACAACTTCTTCCAATTGCATTCCTCTGGAACCTTTAACCAATACTTTATCTTGTGGTTCGATTTCCTTCGAAATTGTTTCGATAAGTTGTGATTTGTCGGTAAAGTGTTGGGCAATTGACACATGTTGTTGTGCTTTATTATATATATATTGTGCTTCGTGACCAAATGTATACAAAACATCTATTGCCTTTTCTGCTAAATATGTGCCTACGCTTTCATGCATTGATTGACTATTCGGTCCTAATTCCAATACATCACCTAAAATCAAAATTTTTCTACCTGACATAGCTGATAATGTATCTATAGCTGCTCTCATACTTGTTGGACTGGCATTATATGCATCATTTATAACAATGGCACCGTCTTCAGTGATATGTTGCTCCATGCGCATTCCCGTTAACTTGAGTTGTGTTAAATTACGATAGATTGTATCGTAATCTAATCCTAAGTGCTTACCAATCGCAATAGCGATGGCAGCATTTTTCATATTATGCGTCCCTAATATTGGTAAATCATATTGTTCTTCACTGTTGATGTTAAAAGAAATACCTTCAGTTTCTATATCTTGCACATTACAAACATATGTATTTCCATCTTTTATGCCAATACTAGCAAGCTGCACATCTTGTAAATTAGCTACATGTGGTGTTAATAAAGGTTCATCACCATCATAGATAAACAAACCATTTGATTGTAATCCTGTCGTAATTTCAAATTTAGCTTGTGCAATCCCTTCCCGTGATCCTAAATCTTGCATATGGGATTCCCCAATATTTGTAATTACTGCGATATCGGGTTGAGCAATGTTTGATAGAAGTTCAATTTCGTGAAACCCAGACATACCCATTTCTAAAATAGATATTTCAGTATCTTGATCTAATTGTAAAATTGTTAATGGCATGCCAATTTCATTATTATAATTACCTAGAGTTTTTTTCACTTTAAATTGAGGCTTCAGTACACTTTCAATCATATCTTTAGTCGTCGTCTTACCATTAGAACCTGTTACTGCAATCACTTGTGGATTGACATGTTTTAAATACGCTTGTGCTAATTGTTGTAAAGCTTTTAATGTATCATCTACCCAAATAATTGGTCCTGTTGGAACTTCAGATAAATCACTATCTTTTTGGTAGAAACATGCACCTGCGCCATCTGCTAAAGCTTGTGATACGAATTTATGTCCATCTACATGTTCACCTTTAAAAGGTACAAATAACATATCTTGTTTAATTTGGCGAGAATCTATCTCCACACCTCTTATAATGTTATCTAAATATTGTGTGTCGATGTCACAATCAATCCAAGACTTTATTTGTTTTAACTTTACTTCAATCATTTTCAACCGCCTCAATCAATACTGTATTTATTTTTCTTCTTATCTTCATGCTTCTGTTTTGCTAATTCAATTAACTTTTTAACTAACTCTGAATAGCTTAGCCCCATGTTTTCCCATAAACTTGGATACATACTATAGGCTGTAAAACCTGGCATTGCATTTGTTTCATTAATAAAAATTTGATTATCTTCAGTTACAAAAAAGTCTGCACGGAGTAATCCAGAACAATCCGTTGCTTTAAATGCTTCTATAGCCATGTTGCGTAATGTAAGTTGCACTTCTTTATCTAAATCTGCTGGAATTTCCAAGCTGATTTTGCCATCTTTATATTTTGATTTATAATCATAAAATGCTACATCTTTAACAACTTCACCTGGCCAAGTCGTTTCAGGATAATCATTGCCCAACACCGCTACTTCAATTTCACGAGCATCGATTCCTTGTTCAATAACAAGTTTGCGGTCAAATTGAAATGCTTCTTCAATACCTTTTTTAAGTTCTTCTTCATTGTTACATTTGCTTATACCGACACTTGAACCTAAGTTAGCTGGTTTTACAAAGACTGGGTATTCTAATTTATCATGTACTAATTTCAAGATATTACTTTCATATTTTTGATATTCACTTCTTAAAAAGCTCACGTAAGGTAATTGAGGCAAACCTCTATGTGCGAACAACTGTTTCATGACAAGTTTATCCATTGAGCTTGAAGCTGCTAATACACCATTTCCAACGTATGGTAAATCTAATACTTCAAATAAGCCTTGAATCGTACCATCTTCACCATTTGGTCCATGTAACAATGGGAATACTGCACTATATGGCTTACTATTATTGCTTGTTGTTAGTAGCTGTGAAATTTCACCCGCTTCAACATCATTTAATCGTAATGTTTCAATATCAGAGATTTCTTTTGTGATATCTGATTGTTTCTTCCAGTCACCATCATTAGTAATATAAATAATATCTATTTTATATTCATCTTTATCAATCGCATTAATGACGTTTTGTGCTGTTAAAATCGATACATCATGCTCTGCACTTTTACCTCCATATACGATACATATATTTTCTTTAGCCATCTTTTTTGCCTCCATATACAATTCTTAAACTACATCATATCACGATTATACTAATCTTTGCATTTGTAAACTAACTTGAATTCAATTAAATTTTGCACTGAAGATTAGAAATAGCTTTTATACTTCATATTAATAATAAATTTCCCTTAACGCTAGTCTCATTCTGGCAATATAATTAAAAGTTCGGTAAAATTAATATATATTATTAATGAAAGAATATGGTTTAAAGGAGTATGCAATGCTTAGTTCACGTCGTTTAAAAGATAATCATTGGATTAGACGCGTCGACTGGATATTAGTTGGCGTTATTGTGTTATTAGCAATTATAAGTGTAAGCACTATCAATTCTGCTATGGGCGGCGGACAATATAGTACAAACTTTAGTATTAGACAAATAATGTATTACGTACTTGGTGCTATTATCGCATTTTCAATAATGCTTATCTCACCAAAAAAATTAATGAAGTATACATACTTTTTATATTTTATACTTTGTATAGGGTTATTTATATTAATTGTTATACCTGAAACCCCGTTCACGCCGATTATAAATGGTGCTAAAAGTTGGTATAAACTAGGACCTATAAGTGTACAACCTTCAGAGTTTATGAAAATTGTCTTGATTATGGCACTAGCAAAATTAGTAACAAGACATAATAAATTCACCTTTAACAAATCAGTGGAATCAGACTTCAAACTACTATTAAAAATAATTGCCATGTCTGCGTTACCAATGGCGCTAATTTTATTACAAAATGACTTAGGTACAACGCTCGTTTTATGCGCTATTATTGTTGGGGTTATTGTTGTTAGTGGCATTACATGGAAAATTATCGGTCCATTATTTATAGCAGGTATTGTTATTGGTGGTTCAATTATTTTATCAATAATTTATAAACCTTCTCTCATTGAAAATGTGTTGGGCGTTAAAACGTATCAGCTTGGACGTATCAATTCTTGGTTAGATCCTTATTCATATAGTAGTGGCGATGGCTATCATTTAACAGAATCATTAAAAGCAATAGGTTCTGGGCAATTATTTGGTAAAGGGTTCAATCATGGTGAAGTTTATATTCCAGAAAATCACACTGATTTTATCTTTTCAGTTATTGGAGAGGAATTTGGTTTTATCGGATCTGTAATTATATTGTTAGTCTTTTTAGCTCTGATGTTCCATTTCATGCGCCTTGCAACGCATGTTGAACATCCATTTAACAAAACCTTCCTCATAGGCTATACAGCATTAATTTTATTCCATGTTTTACAAAACATTGGAATGACGGTGCAGTTACTGCCTATTACGGGGATTCCATTACCTTTTATTAGCTATGGTGGTAGTTCATTATGGAGCTTAATGTGTGGTATTGGCATTATTTTATCTATTGCTTATTATCAACCCAAACAATATGCTGCACAGCCCGTTTCATCTGACTAAATTGCAATAAAAAAAGGATTTTAGCTTTACGCTAAGATCCTTTTTCTTTATTTCAAACGATTCGTTGCTTTCGCAGTGCTTGGCAAAGTATGCATAACTTCAAATCTTGATTTAGTTTTCTTTATGTTTACACCTAATGATGATAATAGCTTCACTACATTGTGCAACTTGTCATTGTTATTATTCATATCATCACTCCTAACTATGTACCTTATATTTAATCTTACCCTATTTATATTCATGTTACTACAATATTTCATAATTTTTTTGAAATATTTATTTATCCTTCCATATTTTTGCATTATAAAAAAATTAAAAAACCACAGAAGTTATTTTATTAAATGACTTCTGTGGCTTTTAAAATAGAATGGTATATCCATCATCATATATTTCTTTTTCGATATTATTTAAGTTAGCTGGTGTATCAAATGTAATCTGAACAATACTTTTCTCGAGGCTAACGTGTACTTGATGGACTCCAATAATATTTAACAATTTTTGTATTAATTGTGCTTGTTGTTTATAAGACGTTAAACCCGCTAAAAAGATGACTTTTGATTCCATGTTCACCCCTAATCTTTCATGAGCTTTTGAAATGTTACTAGTAATTCTTCCATAGCCGCTTCTTGCTCGCCCGCGTTCACTTTGTCCATAATACAGCTCTTCATATGATGATCTAATAATTTTGTAGCAACACTGTTTAACGCAGAACGCGTTGCTCTGATTTGTGTTAAGACATCATCACAATAAACATCTTCATCAATCATTCTATTAATCGCTCTTACTTGCCCCTCTATACGATTCAAACGTGATTTTAAATTGGCTTTTGTCTGAGTAGAATGATGCGCTTTGTCTACCTCTGTCATGTGAAACACCTCTCTTTTTAATTCAACATCATAATATACCCCCTTGACGTATATGTCAAGTGATAAAAAGCCTACTTCATGTTACAATAGTGAAGAGTTTCGACAGTAAGACTACATAGTTACTTGGAGGTATGCCACTATGATTGAACTATTTACAATGTTTTACCATAATTCTAATGTCATATTAAACATTGTACTTATTAGTGCGTTTATCTTAAATTTAATATTTGCTTTTACTATTATCTTTATGGAACGCCGTTCTGCCGGTTCAATTTGGGCTTGGTTATTAATTCTCGTATTAATACCTTTATTAGGATTTATCGTATACTTATTATTTGGTCGTCAAATACAAAGAAAACACATTTTCAAAATAGATGAAAGCGACAAAATTGGTATAGAGATGATTGTAAACGAGCAACTTGAAGCTTTAAAAAATGATGATTTTTCAAAAGGCAATCATCAAATTGTTAAATTTAAAGATATGGTACAAATGTTGCTCTATAATAATGCTGCCTTTTTAACTACCGATAATGAAGTTACTATTTATACGGATGGCAGACAAAAGTTCGATGCTTTATTAAATGATATTATTCAAGCTAAGGATTACATACATATCCAATATTACATCTTTAGAAATGATAATTTAGGAAAAAGCATATTAACGGCATTGGAACAAAAGTTAACCGAAGGCGTTGAGGTAAAAATGCTTTATGATGATATGGGTTCACGTACATTGTCATTAAAAGATTTTAAATCTTTTCGCAAAAATGGCGGTCAAGTTGAAGCATTCTTCCCTTCGAAGTTACCATTAATCAATTTACGTATGAATAACCGTAACCACCGGAAAATTGTCATTATCGATGGTCAAATTGGTTATGTCGGTGGCTTTAACGTCGGTGATGAATATTTAGGACTGAAAAAGAAATTTGGCTATTGGCGTGATACCCACTTACGTATAGTAGGAGATGCAGTGAATGCATTGCAATTACGTTTTATGCTCGATTGGAATTCACAATCTACACGTGACAATCTACAGTATGAAGATCGCTATTTCCCAGATGTTAATTCTGGTGGAACAATAGGTGTTCAAATTGCTTCCAGTGGTCCAGACGAAGCATGGGAACAAATTAAATATGGCTATTTGAAAATGATTGCTTCTGCAAAAGAATCAATATACATTCAATCACCTTATTTTATTCCTGATCAAGCTTTCTTAGATGCTGTTAAAATTGCAGCTTTAGGTGGAGTTAATGTCAATATTATGATACCTAACAAGCCTGATCATCCTTTTGTATATTGGGCTACTTACAATAATGTCGCTTCTTTATTAGAGGCCGGTGTCAATATTTATCATTATGATAATGGCTTCTTACATTCTAAGTCCGTAGTAATAGATGATGAAATTGCTAGTGTGGGTACTGCTAATATGGACCACCGAAGTTTTACGTTAAATTTCGAAATCAATGCATTTATCTATGATATAGAAGTTGCACAACAATTACGTGCTGCTTTCGAAAATGACTTAAATGTATCCTATCGCTTAACACAAGAATTATACAATCAAAGAAGTTTGTGGATTAAATTTAAAGAAGGCATAGCAAGATTATTATCACCGATTTTATAACAGTTTAATCATTAATAATTATAAATAATTAAACTTAGTTTTTACAGATATATTTTATGATAGCTTAGTCGAATGGAGTGATCTTTTGAATCCAGAACGCCAAATTACACGTGCATATGAATACATGTCTGCATTCCATCAAAACGATACTACTGGGCATGATATTGCACATGTATCACGAGTGGTAAAACTAGCAACACATATTGCTTCACTCGAACAACCCGCGGATTATTTTATTATTAAAATGGCCGCATTATTACATGACACTGTCGATACTAAATTAACTAATGCTACGACTGCCAAAAACAAACTACAAGCATTTTTATCTGAAATTGGCGTTTCATCACGTGACGCAACTCATATCTGTTTTATTATTGCTCATATGAGTTTTAAAAATGGCCAAAACAATGATATAACCCTGTCTAAAGAAGGCCAAATCGTCCGTGATGCCGATCGTTTAGATGCAATTGGCGCCATTGGCATTGCTCGAACATTCCAATTTGCTGGCCACTTTAATGAAGCGATGTGGTCAGGTGATGTTACATTAGAAGCATTAGAACAAAACGAAGTATCACTTGATCAATTATCACCATCGGCAATTAAGCATTTTTACGAAAAATTATTCACACTTAAATCTTTAATGCATACAAATTCAGCAAAAGCAATTGCCCAACAAAGACATCAATTTATGGAATTATATATTCAACAATTTTTCGCTGAATGGAATTTTCAATACGAAACTGAAATATAAAAAGAGTACGGACATAAATAGTTCTGATTAAAAAATAAACGTCAATTTCTATTGTGCAAATATAGAAATTGACGTTTTCTTTAGTTTTATAAAATTTTGTATATTCAAACGCATTAAGACGAAACCAAGTTCTTATTTATATTGAAACTTGCTGATACTCGGAGAATAGGATGAGTGAGAGACTATACCTAAGCAAGTATGCACAGTTAATATCGTCTAACTTAAAATATAAAGAGGACCACTCCTAAAATGGATTGGTCCTCTTTTTGCTTACATTGAAGCTAATAATTGAGTTGAAATTTTCTTAATATCTTATTCAATTATTTCTTTTTCTTCTTTGAAGCAATTTGAGTGTTCTTACCTTTTTTCTTATTGCCTTCTTCTTCTTTGTTAAATGCTTCTAACATAGGTGCAACTTCTCTTTTAGCAACTTTTGAATAATGCATATTTGCTATTTGTGTTTGGATAATCAAGAATGCGGCACTGACAGACCAATATAAGCCAAGTGCTGACGCTGAACTTAATGAAATCCAAACTATCATGATTGGTGAAATTACCATCATCATATAACCCATTTGTCGTTGTTCATTAGGCATACTTAAACTTGATACATATGCTTGTAAGAAATATAAAATACCGGCAATAATCGTAATCCAAATATCTGGTTTAGATAAGTCGAACCATAAAAAGTTCGGGTGATCTGTAAAGCCACCACTTGATGGATATTTTAATACGAAGAATAATCCCATAATTACTGGCATTTGAATTAGAATTGGTAAACAACCTAACATACTCTTCATTGGATTCATGTCATATTTTTTATAGACTTCCATCATTTCTTGGTTAGCTGCCATTTTCTCTTCTTGAGTACGTGAACGTTTCACTTTTTCTTGAATTGCATCAATATCAGGTTTAGCAACCTTCATTTTTTCACGCATCATATGACTATTTTTATAATTTGATAACATGAACGGTAATAAAATAATACGAATTGCTAAAACAATAACAATAATAGCCAAGCCATAATCATTATTAAACGTTTGACCTAACCAATGTATAACTTTATCCATCGGTTCAACAAATGTATTAAAGAAAAAACCATTTCTATTTTCTGGTTTTGAATAGTCACACCCTGCTAAAAATACCATTACTCCTAGAAGTAAAGGTAGTAGCGCTTTTTTCTTCATTTTTCCACCTCTAATGATATATTCACACAAAAATCATTTTATCATATTCAACATAAAGTGGAAATCAAAAACAAAAATTTTATCTTTTATTCTACAGATTGTAAAAAATATCGAATTGTTTTTGTAATATCGTCACTTTTACTTATTGCAGAAATCACTGATATACCATCCGCACCTGCTGCTAAGACAGGCTGAAAGTTACTCGTTGTGATACCACCAATTCCTACAATAGGCATGTTTCCAACTAAACTACGCAGTGTTGTTATCATTGTCGGGCCAACTGGTGCATTAGCGTCTGCTTTCGAACTCGTATCAAACATTGGTCCTACACCGATATAGTCAATATAACTCAAATCAGATTGTTTATACTCCTCAACTGTACCTACACTTAAACCTATTATTTTGTTTGTAAAGTGTTGTCTAAATTGCTGCACATCAGTATCATTTTGTCCTACATGAACACCATCCGCTTCAATCGTCAATGCTAACTCAATATCATCATTAACAATAAATGGGACGTTATAACCTTTACACAACGTGTGCAACTTACGTGCTAATGCTTCTTTCTCAGCTCCTTGTAAAGCGCTTGATCCTTTTTCTCTAAACTGAAACATTGTGATACCTGCTTCTAACGCAGTCTTCAATATTTGTTCAATCGACTGACCATCATTTATATCTTGTGTGCCACAGATAAAATATAGTCGTAAATCTTCTTTTTGCATTACTTACACCTCTTTAACTTGCCGCTGTGTCAAATAATCATCGTATGTTACGTTATACAGCGCATCAATAAACTGAGTCAAAAATGACCCCGGACCATCAGCTACTTGTGCAGCATGCTCTGCAGCAATATTATAAATGGTCACAGCTTCTGCAATATCATCAATTTTTGGCTCTAATTGTTTATTTACAAAGCTAGCAATAATTCCACCTAATAAACATCCTGCGCCTGTGATACGGGTTAACATAGCCGTGCCATTAGTTAATTTTAGTATTTTACCTTCATGTGCGATGACATCTGTTTCACCAGTAATGACTATAGTTGTTTGTAATAATTGCTGTGCTTTTTTGGCAATTGTTACTACATCTAATGTGGTATTACTATCTGTACCTTTCATTGTTGTTTGGGAATCAATTAATGTTAATATCTCAGAAGCATTCCCTTTAATGACGGTTACATCTACTTCTTGTAAAAACTGTTGACAGAATGCTTTTCTAAATTGTGAAGCACCGACAGCTACTGGATCAAAAACAATAGGTGTACTTTCTTCATTAGCTATTTTGGCTATTTCTAACATATCTTTAGCACTATGTTTGGTTAACGTACCAATATTAATCACTAAAGCACCAGCAACTTGTAAAAATTCAACAGCTTCCTCTGGCGCTTCACTCATTGCTGGGCTGGCACCAATACTTAATAAACCATTAGCAGTAAAATGTTTAACTACATCATTGGTATAACATATAACTAATGGGTTGTGTTGACGCAGTTTTTCTAAATTATTCATCATCTAAACCTACCTTTTTCATATAAGCAAAATGGTTAACTGGGCCTCTGCCATAACCTATTTCCGGTGTATATTCAATACTTAAAGAAATAAATTTTTTGGCTTTTTTAACAGCATCATAAATCGATTTACCCTTAGCAAGTTCAGCCGTAATTACAGCTGAGAAAGTACAGCCCGTACCATGTGTATGTTTAGTTTCAAAACGTGGTTCAGTAAATGTAAACACATCATCTTGAGTAAATAAATAATCCTTTGACTCAGTTAAATCAGCCGAATGACCTCCCTTTATCACTACGCCTTTACTACCAATTTCTTTGATAAATATGTTACCTGCTTGATAAATAGAAGACTCATCATTAATTTTGATACCAGTAATTTCTTCTGCTTCTGGAATATTTGGTGTAGCAACCGTTGCATAAGGCAACAATATAGACTGTAAGTGTTGTTTACCGACGTCTTCCATTAACGAATCACCACTTTTAGCAAGCATAACTGGGTCTATAACATATGGCTTTTCTGGATGTTGCTTAATATAAACTTGGATACGTTCCATCATATCTTTTGAAGCAATCATACCTGTTTTTAACGCTTGTGGTTGCTCATCATCATAAATACTTTCTAGTTGTTCGCTTAACCACTCAGGGTCAAGATTATGAATGTGCTGTACACCTTTAGTGTTTTGTGCAACGATACTTGTAATAGCTGCCATTCCATAAACACCACATGCATGAAAAGACTTCAAATCTGCCATTACGCCTGCACCACCTGTTGGATCAGTACCTGCGACAGTCAAGGCTATTTTAGGCTTTTTCATTAACTTTCCCTCCATAATTCCATTCTTCTTGTACATATGCCATATTGAAAAATCGTCGCTCATGTATTGTACTTTGTAGGAAAGCATCTTTAATTTGGACTAATTCTTCGTTAGAGCAATTTACTGTTAGTCGATCGATCAGTTGATCAAAAATATTTACTAAGGCATCCATTTCAGTACTATAAAACTCAAACCATTTTACTAATACACTTGAGTTATTTAACTTACGATCTTTGAGTGCTTGTTGTGCGATTACTTGATAAACATATGGACATGGCGCCATTGCTGCAATTGTATGTGCGGCATTCTCTTTAGTGTAAGCATTGTAATACATATGTTTAATATAATGATCTCCACTCGGTGGCCACACTTTTTCTTGTACAATAGCATCGTAATTTTCACCCACAAAATCGGCAATAATTTCATGAGCTTCTACTTCACCTTCAACAATAAATTGAATTTGTTCTACTAAAAATTGAACATCTTCTAACTTTTCCATTTTGGGAATGAGTAAAGCGTATATGTTCGCAAACTCTTTTAAATATGAAGCATCTGCTCTTAAATAAAATTTCGCTGCAGCTTCTGACAAAGTGCCAGTTAACATGTCTTGTATAAAACCATCTTGATAAATATCATCAATGATGGATTGTGATGCAGTTTTTAACTCTTGTGAAAATGTCATGTATAATTCCTCCTATTAAAAAAACCACATTCAACGTAAGAATGCAGTACAAATTAGGCAGAATTAAACTATGCTCTACTTTATTAGTCCACTTTCCTACGTTGGTATTAACCAAATCAGGTTATAAGGGTCTGATAACTAATATCATCTCAGCCAATAGGCACCCCTAGCAGTTTTATTATTATATTACTATTAACATAACAAAATCCTATTCATATTGCAAAATTAGATATAAATAGGGAGTGGGACAGAAATCCGATTTTGAAAAAATGATTTCG
>NZ_JAFEQJ010000022.1:24799-29814 GCF_016890655.1 Staphylococcus sp. GDY8P72P
AAATGATTTCGTCGTCCCACCCCCGCAAGGATGACTAGCCTTGAAACAATCTTGGTTTAAAGCGCATTTTCAATGCAGTCAGCTACTGCCAATATGAAAAGAAGCTAGGACAATTAATATTGTCCTAGCCTCGAAATTAAATCCTTATATTCATTTACAATTATTTAAATTATGCAGTAACCCATTGTGATGGACCAACTGTGTTGTATAATTCAACTGCAGCTGCATCTTGTACTGATTCTGGAGCTTCTGCTGGTGATACACCAACGTATTCAGCTGGTGCTACTGAATCCCAAGTAGCTTGTAAGAATTGATATTTACCTGCAGCTCCTGAACTTGGATTAATAGCTGTAATATCGCCACCTGATTCACGTTGAGCGATTGTTTGTAAATGAGAGTTAACATTTACAGATGAACCACTTGTAGCTTCACTTGAGCTTTCACTGTTTGAAGAAGTTGATTCTTGTTGTGGTTGTTGAGTTTCTTCAGTTTGTGGTGCAGCTGTTTGTTGTGGTTGTTCAGCTTGCTCACTTTGTTCTGTTGATGTTGCTTGTTCTGCTGGTGCTGATTGCTCAGTATCTTGAGTTGATTGAGCATTAGTATCAGCTGTTCCTTGACCATAGCCATTGTAACTCCATGACCAATAAGTTCCATCTGAATCAAAATTGTAATCTACTTTATCGTGATTAAAATCATAGTTATAAGCACCTTCATGAATTGGCGCGTCATTTAATTGTTGAGGGTTATTTTGTGCTGTATGTGCTAATTGTGCTTTATCAATACCTTGTTCAGAAGCATCAGCTTGTCCAGATGCTACTCCTGTTACACCTAATCCTAGTGCTAATGTTGAAGTAATTACTGTCTTTTTCATTGTTAATAATCCTCCTATAAGGTAAATAATTTTTATTATCAATTTGCAGTTACCACTATAACATCCAAAATCATCTTGTAGGTTACAACAAAATAAAAAAGTATTGGCTTTTTTTACAACCTAATTACATACAATGTCATAAAAAACATAACCAAAAATGCCGATTATTACCTTCATATCAAATTTAAATTGAGCATAATTTATATATTGGTATGTAATTATCATGTAATTTATCAGATTATTCTGCATACTATTTAATCACAATTCAAAGAAATAGCCACCAATCATAAAATGAAAGATGGCCATTTCAAAGAAGTATAATTGATATTAGGATTTAAAAGTGTATATCATAGTGGTTTATATTGGGAGATAAATTTGAAATAAGATGGTAGTTTTGGCATATAAACTTCAAATTAAATAATGTAGAATTTTTATAGTTTCAAGCCGATAGGATTAGGACTACAGGCCGTTGAAACTTGTGTTAGCGATTTAGGAGAAAGAAATCTAATTGTTTCCACTAATATCTCGGTAATAAAATGTGTTTGCCCTACTTTATCATACTTAGATGATTGTAGATTCCCGATAATGGCTACTAAAGAGCCTTGTGATAAATATTGTTTAATGTTAAGTGCTCGAGTACCTAAAGCTTTACAATTTAAATAATCACATGCTTGATGCTCTGTTTTGTATTTGTAATGACGATCTACAGCTAAACTAAAGGTTGCTAGATGTTTACCCTGATTACTATAAATTTTCGGGTCTTTCGTCAGTCGTCCAACAACGACTATGTGGTTAATCATATGTCACCTCCTTATCGATATCATATACAATTAGTAGCTATACCGTCAAAACGCTAAAAGTAAGTGATTGTTGACAGAAACATTCTATATTTTATAATAACTAGCTTCTGAATTTAAAATTACGTTATAATGGGTACATAAATGTAAATATAGTAATTTTTAAATTTTATTAATGGATGTGAGACGATGAAAACATTTAAAGCCGTAAGATTTCAAATCGTATCAGAAAACGGTGGTGTCACTGAATACGAATTAGAAGATGGTGTCATTATCAATAAAGAGAATAGTGGCACTGGCTGGTTATTAGAAATCGTCATTTCAGATTATCACTATGAAACAATGAAAGCTTTTCAAGAAGACGATAGTTTATTAGATATTCGTGTTGTTATCACACGACCTTCAAATGATCCTGCACTCTTTGATGCCACGATAAAGCATATTACTAAATTACAACATTCTATTTCTGTAGTTTTTGAATGCCATATCTATACATTAAGACAAGTATATGCTGAAAGTTTATTAGAACAACTCATCGATGAAGGTCTTACAGGAGATGAACTTAAAACATCATTTAATAGATTGATGCAATCGAAACCTCGTTTAAAAGATGAGAAAAGCGACAAACATTAAATGTACGGAATGATTTAACACATAATATAAAACTATAATTAACTTACTTAGACACTTTTGTTTTTGTCAAAATGACTTATATCAAAAGTGTTTCTTTAATTTTGTTTTCTTAAAAAGTATAATTTACGCATCAAAAAAAGAGCCTGAACACATTATGAAATGCCTTTGTCAAAATAACACTTATTAAAGTGAAAATTTTAAATAAAGCATATCTATTAATGTGTTAGACTCTTTACATATAGTATTAACTATTACAATGCAACGAAGGTTTTTGAACACCTTTCGCTTTATAATTATGCGTCTTGTATTGCAAATGTCAATTCACAACTACATGCTACTTGACCATCTACCGTTGCTTTAGCAGTACCTTTACCTATAGGTCCTTTAATTTTTGTAATTTCAACTTCTAATGTCAAAGTATCACCTGGAACAACTTGACGTTTAAAGCGACATTTATCAATACCAGCAAATAAAGCTAATTTCCCTTTATTCTCCTCGCTATTTAACATTGCCACTGCGCCAGTTTGAGCTAACGCCTCAGTAATTAACACACCAGGCATTACTGCATACTCTGGAAAATGACCTTGGAAAAATGGTTCGTTACCAGACACTTGTTTAATCGCTACACAACGATTACCTTCTTCATACTCAACCACTTTATCAATGAGTAAAAAAGGTTGTCTATGTGGGATGATTTGCTTGATTTGATTATAATCGAAAATTGTTTCCATTTTAAGTTCCTCCAACTCAATTCATTGTTGTAAATTAGCATTAATCTTGAACGCGTACGATATCTGCACCTAATGATTTTAATTTGCCATGTAAGTCAACATAACCACGATCAAGGTGCTTAAGTTCTGTCACCTGTGTTGTACCTTGTGCAACTAACCCAGCTAATATTAATGCAGCTGCTGCACGTAAGTCTGTGGCTTTAACTTGTGCACCTTGTAATTCACTTTTACCTTCAATTTTAGCACTGCGACCTTCAACTGAAATATTAGCATTCATACGTTTGAATTCGCCTACGTGCATAAAACGATTTTCAAAAACTGTTTCAGTTACAACTTTATTACCTTCTGCAGTCAATAATAATGCCATCATTTGGGATTGCATATCTGTAGGGAATCCAGGATGAGGTAAAGTTTTAATATCCACTGGTTTTAGTTCTTCAGTTGCTCGTACGCGTATAGCATCATCTAAGTATTCTAAATCTACTCCCATTTCTTCCAATTTATACACTAAGCTTGTCATATGCTCTTTTATTGCACCGTTTACTAATACATCACCACGTGTAATTGCGCCAGCGATTAGTAAAGTACCTGCTTCAATTCTATCTGGAATAATTGCATGTTCTACACCGTGTAGTTTTTCCACACCATTTATAGTGATTGTATCAGTACCAGCACCTAATACATTGCCGCCCATTTCATTTATATAGTTAGCCAAATCTACAATTTCAGGTTCGCGTGCTACGTTTTCTAAAATTGTTTTTCCTTCGGCTAATGACGCCGCCATTATAATATTTTGTGTTGCACCAACACTTGGAAAATCTAAATGTATTGTTGTTCCTTTTAAGCCACTTTGAGCATTTGCATAAATAAATCCACCATCCATATGGATTTCAGCACCCAATTCTTCAAAGCCTTTAATATGTTGTTCGATTGGTCGAGAGCCAATAGCACATCCACCTGGTAACGCTACTTTAGCATGACCTAAGCGTGCTAATAACGGACCCATTACTAAAATACTTGCTCTCATTTTACTTACATATTCGTAAGGAGCTTCTTCAAATAAAGTTTTGGTTGCATCTACAGATACGTATTCTTCTTCTTTGTTGTATGAAACCTCTGCATTTAATGTAGATATTACATTATTAATCGTTTCTACATCACTTAATGCAGGCACGTTTAATAGTTTACTTTCACCTTCTGAAGCTAATAATGATGCTGTTAATACAGGTAAAACTGCATTTTTAGCACCTGAAACTTTAACTTCTCCAGTTAGTTTATTTCCGCTATTGATAACTATTTTGTCCATCTTAATATCCTCCACTTTAAACTCCTATTTCAGACTCTTTTAAATATTATATTTTTAGTTACTTTCAAAATTATTATATCTTTATTGAAAAATAATTCACAAGTATTTGACCTATTTCATCAAATATTTTAGTTGTGTAGAAAATTGTAATAAATCAATTATAAAATTACTTACTGCAGTACCTAAAAATATAGCAATAAAAATCATACATATTTGTACTTGAACGGGGAAACCCTTTTTAAAAAACTGTTCTAATCTTACAGCATTCAATGCCCAATAACTTATACAAATACAGATAACATGTAATATTAAATGTACTATTGCAAATTGACCTAGATATTCCATTTTCAATTCTCCTCATTATTCTCTAATTAATTATTTTACACGAAATAATTGTTAAAAGATACTTTCACATACTCAATATGTACATTAATTAAGAATAATAAGTTACGATTTACATTCTATATTTCATAAAGAATGGTTTTGTAAAAGTAAGTCTAATAATTTATATTTTCACTTATTTTTATATTTTAAACATTAAAAAGAGGGAGTGGGACAGAAATCTGATTTGAAAAAATGATTTCGTCGTCCCACCCCGGCAAGGATGACTAGCGTTGAAACAAGCGTTGTTTTAAGCGCATTTTCAATGCAGACAGCTAATGCCAATATTAAAATTG
>NZ_JAFEQJ010000023.1:0-46753 GCF_016890655.1 Staphylococcus sp. GDY8P72P
CATGCTCCTAGTTATATTATTCAAAATATGAAGCTATTTTGTCTTTGATTTCATCTAGCTTATCGTTCACTTTCCCTAATTCTTCTTTAACTTTACTATCATCGCCATTATCTTTGGCTTGTTTTGCTTCATCAAGATTGTTTACAGTATCTTCATATTCATTTGCTACTTTATCTGTTTTTTGGTCGTTTGAATTTTCTTTTAAGCTACTGATTTCATCTTTTAACTGTTGAAGTTTTGAATCTGTATTCTCATTTGAATTTTCAATACTATCTTTTGTATCTTTGATTTGTCCTTGAATTTCTTCATCTTTTTGTTGTACATATTGATCGTTATTATTTGGCTGTTGCTGTTGCTCCTGTGTTTGATTATCTGTTGCTTCTTGATTTACTTCTTCATTGCTATTATTACAAGATTTGAATACGAATATAGCTAAAATGATAAGTAGGATAATTAATCCAAACCCTAACCATTTATTTCGCTTTTTATTCTTTTTGTTTTCTTCTTCTAACTTTTTATGGTTGTAGAACTCTTCAAGCCTTTTATTCTTATCATCATTTTGTGCATTGTAATTTTGTTCTCGCTCATATTGTGAACGGTGGTTACGCTCTTCACGTCTATCTTGTTCGTAATACTGTTTGTTTTTTTCAGTTCTTTTCATCGTTTAACACCCTTTCATTTTTTTATATTACCCGTTATAACCATGAGAATTAAAAATATTATGATTGCCCCAAGTACTGCTGGTGTTTGTATAGCTAGAAACACATAATTTATGATTGCTTGTATTATATTTTGAAACCAGTCAATTACATTCATCGCTATATCCCCTTGTATTTCAATTTGAAAGTGAACCTTTTAATTTACGAAGTGATTTTACTTAAAACAATATATTAACAATATAGCAAAGCATACGATACTTACCAATAGACCTATAGCACTTAATAAAAAATCTATTTTTGTGTTATTCATTTATATCAACGCCCCTATTCATTTTTAAATAGTAAGGGGGGTAGCCCCCCTTTTTTTATAATCTTGCGATGATTGTGAGAAGAATGTTAATGAAAGTAAGTACTGCTGTGAGTAGTTGGAAAATGGAAGTTAGTAGTTTCATTTCTTCTTCTCTGTCTGGCTTTTCTTGGTGCTTATCACTTCGTTTCAAAAAGTTCACCTCCCTTTTGTTGATAAACCTAGTATATCGTACATTTATGTACGCGTCAACACTTTTTATATTATTTTTGATATTTTTTGTAAATTGTTTTGAAATATAATTACAATAATATTTCTTAATATTATGCTTAAATGTAGGTTTTTATTGCCTACATGTTTGTTATAACCCTTATATATTATTACAGTCTTACATTTCAAAAAAATGACCTATTAGCATATCGCCAAATAGATCAATTTTTAATGTTATAAGGTTAATGTTAAGCAATGACTGGCAATTATTATATTAATAATAATCAATGTGTATAGTTTCCAATCTCCCCACTTTGATAGAACAATTAATTTCTTTTTCGTATTAGTATTTTGCTTGTTAATTTCCTCTGTCATTAGTTTACCGAGTAGCTCTCTACATTGTTTAAATTTCATTAAAACGTAAATACCTATTATGATAGTCAAAAACCAAACACTCGCACTTAAAATAACGCTTTGGGCTATATAAGTCGTTAATCCATATAATAACAGTCCTAAAATAAGGTTTAGTGTTGGTAGTTTAAAATATTTTCTTCTTTGCTTATATACTAACCCAATCTTATACAAATTAGGATTTTCTGTTACATCTTCTAAAGTACCCTTTGCCATTGCACTCACACCTACCGTTCTTTGTCTATCATTTGTTTTACTTTTTTATAATCATATACATCTTTTACTTTTTTTCCATTTATATAAAGTGTAGGTACTTGCTTAATATGATATTTATCCTTTAATGCTCTATCTTTTGAAGCGGATTTCCAAGACTCACTACCGCTTGTTTTATAGTCTTTTTTTATTTTTTGGGAATTATTTTTAGATATATTTAGGTTGTCAATTTCTCGATTTATAACTCTTTCAGTCAACCAATCATCTTTTTTTGCTTGCTCTTTATCTTGTATTTCAAATAAACGCTCATGAAACTTCCAATAAGCCTTTGGGCTATAATTATAAATTGCTTGTCCTGCTCGTGCTGCTTTTTTAGAATCATTACCTAGAAAACCTAAATTAACAAATTTGTAGTTTATAACTCCTTTTTGTATGTACTCTTTATCTAACTTCTTAAATACCGTTTCATCATATTCTTTGCAATATGGACACTTGAAATCTCCAAACATCACAACATTAATTTGGCTATCCTTGTTGCCTTTTTCTACACTTTGTTTAGTATCGTTTTCTAATCTATCTTTTTTATTATCATGTATTACTAAATAACCAACTATAGCAATAACTATGATTGTTGCTATTACTGCCATTAACTTCCAATGTTTCATTCAATTAACACCTCTGATTGATCTGACTCATACACAATATATTTTAAACTTTTACCTTTTCAGACTGCTTAAAGTTCCACTATTTAATAATTTTTTCATTATTCGTTGCCATTTGATAGAATTTATCAAATATATCACTTTCCCTAACTTCAATAAATTCATTTTTATCTTTTAAAAATTCGACAATAAAAGGATTGTGCTTAATAGGAGCATAATAAACAATAACTCTATACTTGTTATATTCAATTCCTAATAATGATGTTAATTCAATGACAAATTGAGTGTTCACCACACTCATAATTGAAGTAGAAC
This sequence comes from Staphylococcus sp. GDY8P72P, assembly GCF_016890655.1. NCBI lineage: Bacteria > Bacillati > Bacillota > Bacilli > Caryophanales > Staphylococcaceae > Staphylococcus > Staphylococcus sp. GDY8P72P. The sequence goes on from NZ_JAFEQJ010000023.1 coordinate 2,778, forward strand.
TATGTCTTAAATCATCAAATAAGTGTATAATCGCTCTTTCTTCATCAACGTATAAATTAATTTCCGTTCTTCCTGTACCTGCTAATGCTCCATTGCAACTTACTACTAACAAATTATCTTTTTTTGCTTTAGATACTTGTATGTCCCCACATTCTATTAATTTATTTGCCATTAATCTTAACCCCTTTTAAACAAATTATTATTTATACGTTTGTAAGTATTCTTCTACGAGGTCTATCAAAGCTTTTACATTCATATATTGTTCATCAGTCATTGTTATATATACTTTTCTCAAATTGTTCTCATATCTGTGTTTAGTAATATAATCCCTTTTTTGTAACTCTTTAATTTGTCTATTCAATATACTAGTATTCGTACTCATTTTTTCTTCTATTTCGCTTAAATCAATCTTTTTTTCTGCTGACACATACACATAGTACAATATAATGATATGCGAATGAGTTAATTCTAACATTTCGTATATTTCTTTATTTAAGTTCTTAAATTGTACATTTATTTCCACATACTCTTTAATTTCCATTTACGTGCCACCTCTTAAGTTACTTCATCAGTTAGTGAATCTTTATTAATTATATTATTTTCAATTACTTTTGTAAATATAAATTAAAATAAAAAAGGCTATTTTACATTTATTTTAGCCCTTTTTATAGTTTTTGTTTGAAGCGGATAATCTATATACATATATTGCACTTGTACTAATAAGTGGAATTACAAAACCAGCAAATAAACCCGTTATATGTGAAATCACATTAATGTTCTCAGCAATTAGTGTGTAAATAACACTTATACAGACGGTCATTAACACCCCAAATACAAGCTTAACGTCTTTTTCTATAGTAATATCCCTATTTGTTATTAAAAGCGCTGAAAATGCCCCTAAAAAGCCATATATAGAACCAGAAGCACCAAATACTACAACACTATGATTTATTAATATTGTAAATACATTACCTAACAATCCACTGAATATAAATATAACTACAAATAAGATTTTCCCGTACTCATTACTCACTATATTTCCAAGTATGATTAGTAATACTATGTTCATAAGCAAATGCCCTATTGATCCATGTACAAATAGCGAACTAAGTAACTTCCATTTACTTGATGATTCTGTCAACGCTCCAACTTCTAACATTTGCTGTGGTGTTGCTCCCGTTATTGCGTCTAACCCATTAATAATTAAATTATATAAATAGAAAAATAAAATCACTACTACAAATCCATAAGTTAAATACTTGGTATTTTGTTTTCGTACTCTACTTTTCATTTTTATCAACTCATTTTTCTTTAGAGTAATTTTCTATAACATCTTCTAATTCCTGCATAGTTTCAATAACAACTTTAACTATCCATTCCTCTTCATTGTGTTTGTTTGCTATCTCTTGTATATCTTCTTTATTTTGATATTCTGCAAACATATCAATGTTTTCTAAAAACATAGCTTCTTGTGATTCCGACGTTGCATGTAACAAAGGTTTGTTTTCTTCCATTTCTCTTTTAATTCCATAAACAGTAGCTGTATTCAGCTTATATTTTTTGGCAATTTGGTACCCTGTTATTTCACCTAATTTTAATTGCTGTCTCGTTTTATATCGTTTATACCAACTTAATAAAACATTTTTTGAAACAAATTGATAATCTGTTAATTCAAAACCATTAATTCTTAATCTATTACTCAATCTTATTTTTTGCTTGTATTGTGGGACAGTTTCGTATTTATTATTTTTCCCAAAAATTTGTCCTACATCAAATTCTAAATTTTCAAAAGGAATACATCTTTTGATCTGTCTTTCAATAGCTTGCATTACTTCATTTCTATTCTCCTTTCTAATTTTTGGAATATCTGGATTAATATCTTCAATAGCTGTATAAAATACATATCTATCTAAACCTGTTTCTTTAGTAATATCTTTTACATTTAAATATCCTAATATATATTCATTAATTTTCGCTCTATTATCCTTTGTTAAATACATAATCATTTGTTGTTTATAGTCTTTAGACATAGATTTCCCTCGCTTTTTACATTCATATATAGATTCATTATATTTCTTTTAATATTTTTTGTAAACATAACAGCTAATAAAACCCCAATAAAGGGGTTTTATTACAGATTATTTGAACATATTTGAAAAGAAATCTAGTATATTCTGAATGAAGTTGCTTATAGCATCGAAAATCCCTTTGATAAAGTCCAAAGCGCTCTCTACTAAGTTCTTGTTATTATCATTATTTAACTCACCAGCTTTTTCTTTTGCTTGGTCTAGTTTTTCACCAGCATAACTTTGTATATCTTTAGTTACACTTTTAGCATTTTTATAATAGTCTTTAGGATTATCATTAAGTGCTTTTGAATTTGCTACATTCACCATGTTTTTAATTATTACTTGCTTTTGATTGTCACTTAACGTCTCATTTAGACCTCTTTCATCTAATACTTTATTAACTGCATCTTCCACTTGAGCTTGTGACAGTTGTTCATCTTGTTTTTTTCGTATATCAGCGAGTTCTTTTTTAATATCAGCAATACTCGCATTTAATGCTTCATCTGAATATCCATCTTTGCCTTTATTTTCTTCTGATATATTAGAAATGTCTTCTAGTTCTTCATTTGCACTTTGAATGTCTTCATTGTCTAAACGATTACCTTTTTCTTCGTACGCTTTATAAATACCAGCTAAAGCGCCTTCACCAGTTACTTTTTCTATAGATGCTATGTGAATATCAGCTTTCTGTATACCAGCGGTTAATGCTGCATTACGATATTGTTCTGTAGTCACTTTAGTAATATTTTCGGGTGTATCTATTGTTACATCTACACCATTTCTAAAACTTTTTTTCTCTATAGTAGCACTTGAATAGATATAGCTAAGGTTACTACTTGAGGGCAAATAGTTACTAACATCATCTACACCAACTTTAAACGTTTCATAATCATCTTTGACGTTTAATTTTTCCTCAGTCTCGTTTAAACTTTCGCCTTCTAAGTCTTCACCCTGTATAAAAATAGGCTTATCCCAATCTTCATTACTACTTTCGGTGTTACTTTCTGCTTTAGCTACACCTCCAACTAGCATAGAACTAACAATTAGACCTGTCACAAACTTTCTCATATCTTTTCTCCCCTTATTGTTTTTTGACTATAGCCACACAAATTGTGATTTGTCATGAAATGATTCATCGGCTATTAAGTTATGTTCTTCATCCCAAATAGTAGCGTTCCATATAGCTGTTTGATCTGCTTGTCTACGAATATCTACAAACCATAAAATCGGTTCCTTGCTATTTACATTAGTCACATATTCCTCTAACGTTTTCAAACTGCCTTTATTTATCTTGCCATGAAATCCAACTAACAGTCGTTCATCATTTTCTGAGCCATGAAATCCAATAGGTATCATGTGAGTTTTGTCTTCTTGTTTTTTATTTTTCAAATAGACTAATGGTTGTAATTTTTTCCTTTTGCCTTCGTTTCTTTCGTGATATAACCACCCAGAATTAGTATTAAATTTAACTGCTAATTGGTGACTATCACTATCATGATGGAAATAGCCAATACTATAGCCACTTCTATCTAAAGTCTTTAAAGCATCTGTTTTATTTAATTGTTTACTAACAGTAACAATTTCTATGCCTATTTCACCACGACTCAAAAATTCTTTTTTAGCTTTTTCGTCTTGCTCACTCATTTTTGGTTTTATCTTGCCTTTAAAATTTTGTTTTTTACGTTTTTTCTTGGTCGTAAATTCTTTCACTTCTTCCTCTTCAAATGCATAGCGATAAGGATGTAACCATCTTTCTATTTTTTCAAATATACTCATTGCTATAACCCCAATAAGTCCGACGTACTTTTGCCCGAATCTTTGTTAGATTTGCTAGGTTCTTCATTGGTTTTTTTATCATCTTTATCACTATCTTTCACAAATTGCATTGGGTCAATTGATATTGATTTAGTTTTATTTTTCGCTTTTCGCTTTTGTTTACGTTCTTCATTTCGCTTCATAGCCATTGCTACTATATCTTGTTCATCTTTAGTCATACTATCTTTTGATTTGCGCTTATTCTCACTTTGAGTTGGTTCTTCATTAAATCCGTCTCTACTGCTTTGTAATGAACTCACTGCTGCAATTTGTGGATTATCACCTTCATCGTAAGTTCCACCATCTTCTTCGGCTTCTGCTCTTTCCACTATTGCGTGATAGTTTGGATATATTGGTTTTTCAAATTTTTCATTTAAAGTATCAAATATTTGATTCAGTTGATCTCTTGTAATATTAGCCCCTTGCGCTCTTGTTGGTTTCGACCCTTGAGGTGCAAATAACATATCACCTTTCCCTTTTAATGTTTCCGCACCTGTCTCGTCTAAAATAATTCGGCTATCTACTTCTGAACCTACACTAAGTGCTAATCTTGTTGGTAAGTTAGATTTAATTAAACCAGTAACTACTTCTCTTGACGGTCTTTGCGTTGATAATATCAAGTGTATACCAGAAGCACGTCCTTTTTGTCCTAATCTCTGAATAGGTTCTTCTATTTCTTTTTGTACTTGATTCATTAAATCTGCTACTTCATCAATAAATACAACGATATAAGGCATTTTCTCTTTCCCATTTTTTTCCGCCCATTCATTATATTCTTTGATATTCTCAGTTCCGCCAGCTTCATTTTTAAACTTTTTAAATCTCTCTTCCATTTGTATTACCAAATATTTTAGAAACGGTACTGCATCATTTTTAATATCTGTAATAACATCATTTAAATTATATGGTGACTTTTCAAAAGGTACAAAATCAACATACTTCGGGTCTACAATTTGTATTCTTAATTCTTTGGGTGTTGCCTTAGCCATCATTGAAATTAACATAAATTTACTTAATACAGATTTACCAGAACCAGTTGTACCACCTATTAAAGTATGTGGCGCTTCACTGAAAGCAAAATGAAGCGGGTCATTATCTACTCCTTGACCTAAAATTGCATGAGTAGGGTCTTCTATTTCTTCATCAAACACTTTTCTGATTAGATTTTCTCCATCTACTGGTATACGTTTTTTCTCTGGTAGTGGAACATTAATAATCATATTATTAGCTCTTGAATAGACAGTTACACCATCAATTTTCAAAGCTTTTTCCAATGCTTCTTTAATTGTATCTAAAGATTTAGTAGCTGTACTAAAGCGTGTGCCATATACATATTCTACAGCCCCATTTCCTACTTTCGGTTTTTTTGCTTCTACCTGCATATCCATAGAAGCCAATTGAGTATCAATGATACCTTGATTATCTTCTGCGAATTTTTCAGCTTTTTTAGTTTGCTTTTCAATTTTAGTTTGGTCTGCCGCCAATATATCTAATGGGAACGTATAAATATCACCTGTTCCACTATTAATTACATTATCGTTACCTTTTTCTTCAGCAAGTTTTTCACGTTTTTTAATAACGCTTCTAGCCTCTTTTAGTTGTTTTTCTTGACTGCCTTCGTATATAAAGTATCTTCTATTTGTCTCTGTTTTCATTTGGTCGAAACTAATACCATTAGTCATATCTGTTAGTTCTGTGTGTAAATCTTTAATTTTATTCAGTAGTTTATTATTGATCGCTGTAGTTCTACCTCTTCTAATTCTTATATGGTATTTTTTTACTGGCATTGGATAGCCATTAGGAATGGAAGTATGGATACTTACTTTTAATCTTCTTCTAATATGTCTTTTAGTTTTTTTATCAATTTTGTTGTACTTTTTCTTCTGCTCACCACTTCTATTTATATAACCCGCATCAACTTTACGAATTATTTTGCGTCTTAACCTACTACTTTCAATATCATTCATCAAAGGCGCCATTTCACCTTTATGATGTCTCATAATAATAGTAAATAAGTAGGCTATAGCCAGTAACACAACACATATAATCAGAAATTTTAAAATTCCTATGCCACTATTTTGTGTTGCTTCTGCAAATGAGTTACTTAATTTATCCGTATGAGGAACCCATGAAGCATCTGGTGTCCATGTAGAACCAAATAATGTGGCAAAAATACCGCCTAATGCATCTGCAATCCAATTGATGGTTCTGTATAAGTAATCTCCATCAAACAATATTTCTATTATTTTTAATACAAGCTTTTTCAAAACTATAAATATTAAAAATGCTGCAATTGTTAAAATTGAAAATATCCATAATGCTTTATAAATTATTTTTGAGATAAGTGCAAAAGGATAAGTATTTTTATTTGAGTTGCTCATTTTTGCCATCCTTTCAACCCTTTAGGGCAAATATTAACTTACATTTATTATATATATCTTAAAACTTTTTGTAAACTTATTTTAGTAAAAAAACGAGCTTTTGCCCGCTTTTTACTGTGTCGTTTCTAATTCTTCTTTATCTGTTTTTATATACATTTTTATATCAAATAAATCTATGAAATCCATGAACATATCATACATATCCTCTTTCACAAATTGCTTCACATTCTCTATATCAAACATTGCTTTACCAAGTTCAGCCCAATCTTCAAACGTATAATTTGTGACTATGTGAATCGTATATCTCACATCTGCAAGTTTGACCCATTCTGGATAGCCTTCTTCGTTTAATACTTCATCGCCAATATCATTCAATATCTCATGGTCTGTTTCAATCAAACGTTGTGCTAACTTCTCTTCAACATAATAAGACGCCATATCAGACGCTAATTGTTTTAAGTTCATTTTAACACCTACTCTTCTCCATATTCTTCTGGATCAGTTGTAATTCTAATTGTACACTCATAATTCCTTCCATCTGCCAACAATCTATAAAAGTCTCTTCTGAGAAATGATTGAACAGTATTTCCATCATCAAAATGACCTTCATCTAAATACAATTCTGCATAGTAATCAAATGTATCAGCTACTTTTAATCCTTCCACTTTATAATCTAGTTTATCTAAATCAACATCAGCATCGAATCCTTCTTCTTCTGCTACTTCTGCCAAATCTTCTTTAAATTCATCAGTTTCTTTCAAAACTACTTCAAATTCTGTTGGATTAAAGTATTTTTCCATTTCTTTAGATAAATAGCTTTCAGTTGGATTTCGCTCTAAATATTCACTTGGATCTTCTCTAATTTCAAAAGCCATATTTGTTTCGTTTAGGTTTTTCAAAATAATTTCACTAAAAAATTCAGCGTCATTTCTAACTGCTTCAAACTCTTCATCACTTTCAATTTCATCAGTTTCTTCAACGTAATCTACAAATACATCAGTGCCATTTTTAGGTGTTATTTTAACGCCAAAGTTCCCCTTATTGACATCTACATATTTGGGAAATCCCTGTTCTTGCAAAATTTCTTCTGCCATTTTTTTATATGCTTCATTATATTCTGTTTTAAATTTATCTTCTAATTCCGGTGAGTTAAAACTTTCTTGAAATTTTTGGTTAAGGACTTCTCTTTGTATTTTAGTGAGTTTCATTTCTATCAAAAACCTTTCGTTTATTGTTTGCTGTCACTATCTTTATTCTCTAATTCTACCGCATAATCGTATAAAGCGAAAAATGTAGATACCGATAAATTTTCTAATTTAGATTGGTTATTTTTCAATTTGGATATAGTAACTGCATGTACACCCGTTGCTTTACTTATTTTATAACCTGTGACTTCTTTGTAATTTTCATCTTTAATAAGTCTTAGTAACTTCTCAACTTTTTCATATAGTTCTGATGAATTAGACATTATCCACCAACCTCTCCAGACTAATTAATATATATTTATTATATTATCATCAATTATTTTTGTAAAGGTATTTTGCTTTATATAATAAAAGACATACGGTTTTTTCCATATGTCTTGTAAATCTTTTATATATTATTATTCTGCTATTATTATTTTAGCTTCTTTATATTCCAATATATGCTTAATCACTTCTTTAGCACCTTCAAAAAACACCTGCTCTGTTGTAACTACTATATTTTCAACTTCATCGTCTAAGACTTGTTCCATTATTCCTTTAATCTCACTGTTTGTATAACTTTTATGCATTTCTTGTATACATTCTGTTTTCATGCCCCTATTATGCAAATATTTAGTTATAACTTCCTTTTGTTCTTTCGCTGAATTATTTGGAATATCCCTAACATAGGCTACTAAGTTTAACATATCGTATTTATACGCTTTTTTTCTCAAGCGTTTATTATACTCATAAACTTGTTCTTCAGTATAATATCTATGGTTTGTCTCTGGATCAACATATTCCGGAACTAATTTACCAGATTTATGCCAATTTCTTATGGTATGCGGCGTCACACCTAAGCGTTCAGCTATTTCTCCAGTTGATAGTTTATTCACGCTCTTCACCTCGCTCAAAATTACTATTGTTGTATAACTATAATTCATTTGTTAATTATTTACCATTGTAAACTATACATTGTTTTGTTTTTATATGTAAAATATTTATTAGCTAACCGGCACTTCACACCCATTAGCTAATAAATTACTTAGATTATTTTTTCGTAAGATTCAAATTGAGTAATATCATATTTGCCCTCTTCATTATTTGATACTTTAAACCATAGCTTTTCTGTAGCTCTACTATCATAACTTTTAGATTGTTTGATGAGTTCGCTTACTTCATTTTTATTTTCAGTAACAAATGTATCACTTTCATAAGTGCTTTCGGGTGATGTCCCCGTTCCTACATCCTTGCCATCTATTTCAACATTGTCATTTTCTTCTAAATTAGGAAAAGTGTTTCTTAAATATTTCATGTTGTCTGAATATGTTTTCCATGAATCCCAAGCGAAAAATTTATCATTAAATTCTGTTGTATTATTAGTAACAGTATCAATTTGAAGAACTTTCTCTTGTTCTTTTTCTTTATTATCAACATCTTTGTTATGTTTTTTAACATCTTCGTTTTTGCTTTGCAATGTTTGAATATCTTTTTTGATTTTGTCGTCTTCCTTGTATTTATTAAATAAATTTATGCCCATTATAATAACTACTATAGCTAAAAGACTTATTATAACTCCTAATATCGTTGTCATCTTCACATTGTTATTTTGCATATAAACTACCTCCTTTGAGGTTATCATTTTCATCAAAAGTCAATGACATTAAATCATTATTTTCGTTAATTGTTTTGCCATCATATTCTGTCTCTATATTGAACATTACTTTTACATCATCATCTTGTTTCTCGGCTGAGAAATTGCTTATTTTATATTCAAAAGGTTTATAATATTTTATAAAATCTTTCTCTGGTGATTTGTTCGTTAATACAATTTTATGACTGGGAACAGTAAACAAAGCTCTGATTGCGTTATATGCAGACCCTTCATCATCTGGGCTATCGTCTCCATATTTATGTTTCAAGAATAAATCTAGTTTTTTCTCCGTTTTCCCTTTATAATCACTTACTTCATCTTGTGTGATGTTTTTTGTGAAAGATTTTTCTTTGACCTGTTCTATATTAGATTTCTCTGATTTCAAATCATCAATGACTTTATTTTGCTTTGCTACTAATACACTTATTACAACTATAGCTATTACCAAAATTCCGATAATAGTCAGTTGGATAAATTTTTTCCCTTTGTCCATAATAACCCTCCTACATATTATTTTTTAGGTTTGTTTCCAATGCCGCTAAAGAATTTCACATTACCATCTGTCCCATCAACGACTGAATAATATAGCGTTCTTGATGGTGCTGGTTTTGGTGGTACATTGTAATTTGCCATAATCCATTTACCGTCATCCATTACGCCTACGACTACGCCTGTATGTCCAACTGATGGGTCGGTAGCCTGTGCATATGGTGGGTCAGATGAAAAACCGTAACCAACTGTCGGTTTTTCTGTCATTTTTGCATCTTTATCTTTATATGCTTTATATATATCTTTTCCGTCACCATTTTTTAAATTATCATCATTTGTGGGCTGTTTTCCCTTCCATAATTGATTCATATAAGCCCACGTTAATTCAGTACACTGACCTTTATTGCCAGTACTTGGGAATACATTTCCCGGTTTATCTATATAGCTTTTATCAAATTTTGGTAACTTAACATGCTTTTTATATTTACTTGGTAATTCGTCCCATTCATAGTTTTTACCAATTATTTTTGCTTTTTTGCCATTTACTTTTGTGCTGTCGCCTATCTTGCTTCCGTCACCGCTGCCTGAATTTCCTTCACCTTTTTCTCCACCAGCACATGGATCAGCTTTAGTCTCTTTTTCTTTATCTGTATCTGATGCTGATGCACCACTAGAACCTTTAGAATCTTTACCAATTTTTTTAATTTTTGATTCTTCTTTTTTTCCATCCATGCCATTATCTTTCATATAGCTCAAGATTTTTTTGGCATTTCCTCCACGTTCTTCTCTAATTTTAGACTCTGAATCTGCTGATCTTTCCCAATCATTATGGAAATTAACAGCTTCTTGAACGGGATCATCTTTAGCATCTAGGGCTAGTTTTTTTAATATGTCTACATACATATCATCACCATTTACCATATAATCCATTTGATGCTCAATTTCCCACCAATTACCATCTTTCTTTTTAGCCCAATCTACTAACGCTTTGTGTCGCTCAAAACTCCACTGTCCAAAGCCAATACCTAATTCACCATCTGTAGCTTTCTTAGCTGTTTCTTTACCAAATTGTCCCGGCTCATTAGCTGTTGGGTCTAGTTGTGCTTCTGTCCACCAGTTCGACAAAATTCCTGCTATAAATTCTGCTGAAAAACCATGTTTTCCATGCAAAACATCATATATCTTTTTTATATTCTCCTTATTAGGAATTTCATCATATTTATCGGAGCCTTTATCTTTACTATCCTTGCTATCTGATTCACCAGATTCACTGTTTTCATCACTACTACCACCATCAGAGGACGTTGAACATCCTCTTTGCGCATCATAAATTACATTAGATTCTGCATTGGCAGTGTCATTTGGTGAATAATCTTGTAAAATTAAAGTACTAAACAAAAAAACAAATAGTATTTTTAATATTGTGAAGCGAAGTACTGACCTCCACGTTTTTTTATTCATTTATATGCACAACCTTATAAAATATTATGTTTTATGGTATAATTATACCATAAATAGTTATAAATACGAAAGGACGAAAAGTATGCAAAATAACATATTATTAGACAAAAATAATCAAGTTAATACAGAACACGAAGATAATTTTGATATAAATAAGCATTATGATTCAGTTAATGAATTAACCCAACTTATTGATGCTTTTTCAGATAAACTGGAAACTCTAAATAACACTTTCTATGAACTTAAAGAAGGTAAATTAAGTAATGAGTTGACTGCATCACGTCGAGATGAACTATTAAATCAACTTTCATCTGAAAAAGCATTGATTGATAATCTATACAATGGCTTTTCAGATGCATTAGACAAAGACATTCGTAAACTAGATAGATTGCGAATCAATAGTAATGTTAATACAGAAATATTTAAAGATTATTTAGAAACAAATAACGATGAAGAAACAATGAATACATCACAAATGTTTTATAAAATGCACAAATAAAAAAGGCGGGTGAATTATCACTCGCCTTTTTGTTCGTCCCATAATTGTTTTAGAGGTAAACTATCAATATCTACATGACTCATATCTATATCATCTTCAAAGTAATCAGATGCATATCTACTGAATACATTTACTGTTGATCTAGTAATGTATCTATTTAGTTCTTTTATTGTTTCTTGCTTTTCATATATTTTCCGTTTAATACGTTTTAACATAAGTATTAACTCAAATTCTACATCTTCCAAAAGAAGCCTTCTATTGACATCAACATTTTTATTGTAGCTTGATTTGCCTATAAGTATATACTCTTTTAGCAACTTAATTTCTTCTAAATCAAAGTTACACATATAATTTCTTAGGTCTTCTGGAAATTGCTCTAATATAACTTGTTTTATATCCTCGTTGTTATTATTCATTCGTTCTGCTTCTCTAAGTCGCATATATTCTTTAAAATCTATCGAAACCATATTTGTATCACTATGGTTTGCATTGTTTGAATGGTTTGCTGCATTATCCCCATTCACTTCATGCACTTCATTATTATCTTCTCTTACATTTGTTATATCTTCATTTGTTATATCTTTCATTTGTTTTATATTAGTTCTGGGTTTTGAGGTCTGGGATTTGAGGTCTTGGTTTTGAGGTCTGGAAAACCTCAAGCTCAAATCTTCTTGTTCTGACAACGATTTTCTAGGATTAGTGAAGGTTTTAACTGCTTTTGCACCTTCATTTTTTTCAATCTCTTTTATATCTTCTTTGGTGAATGGATAAACCGTAACGTAATAAATGTATTTATTTTTATTACCTTCTCTTATTTTCAATTGTACGATATACTCATTTTCTACTAATTCATCCCAAGCTCTTTTTACAGAAGCTTCTTTATTTTTAGCGTATCTTTTATATAACTCAGTTTTATGCAAATCCCATGATTCAGCATAACTTCTTAAATTACATAATAGCCCAATGGCTTGTAAAGATAGCCCTTTATTGTGCTTACTGTTAGTATCACAAGCTTGTAAAAATTCACGAGGAATCTGTTCAAAGGGTACATCTTTTCTAAAATTTTTTATATTGCCGTTACCCGTACTCATAATAACGCCTCACTTAAATTCTTTTATGTTAATTTGTAATAGGTTCATTATAAATGAGCATATTACAAATTAACATATTAATATAATATAAAACCCCTAGTTTTAAAACTAGGGGTTATTGTCTATAATACAAAGTTCCCCCAAACAAAGTTTGATGTGAAATCTTCTGGTCTTCTTACTTGGAATTGATCTCTTTCTTTAGTTGCTGTCATAATATTTCTTAATTCTGACGGGAGCGTCTGTTTTATTAAATGCTCATATTTATATAAATCATTTTTTGACATTGTTCCCAAAATTGTATAATCAAATTCGTTTTCTATATCTTCGTAAAAAATACCGTTTGTGTTAAAAATATCACAGTATTCTATATTATTAATACCTTCATGTTTCTTCTCTGCTTCTTTATCTCGTTGCTTTCTACCAATTAAATCAAATAAAAATGCTGTTCTAACACCTTTTTTCTCCATCTTTTCTAAAGTCCGTTTAATATATCGTGCTGTCTCAGTTGATAGTTGGTCTACACCATGAATCATTATAATATCATTCTCTTGAGCTGCATAAGCTATATAGTCGAAAGCATTTAAAAATTGCGCTTCTTTTATATCGCCTTCCAATTCATTTAGTTGGTAATAATATTGATATATATCTGGGTCATCTGGGTCTGGTAATGTGGTATATGTGCTGACTGTATTGTAATGTGTATCTAATATTGTTTCTAATGATGTTACCATGTCCTCAGCATCTTGTACCTTATGGCTGCCCATATCTGCTGTTTCATCAGCGTAATTTGAAAGTGAAAATAAGAATTGGTCGAACGTTGGGTATGAGTCTGCTCTTTTACCTAATATTCTTATTCTACCCGGATATTTATAAGCATTATTATTCCAAATACCTTTGGTTTCATAGAAGTTATTCAGTTCTTTTCGTAAGTTAGGTATCATTTTATTATTCATTGTTCTATTCGTGTATAAATAAAATTGATAAACGAGTTTATCTAAATGGCTATGATAAATTTGTATTTGGTCTTTTGGATCACCGAATAATTGTAATGGATTGAGTCCTCCATTAGCTAAGTTTATTTTTTTAAGTACATTATTCATAATCGGTTCTGCTGAAAATGTCTTCTTTTTACCCGGAATATTAGCTTCACCAAAATAATCAAAATCATTTAACACTATATGAAAGGTTTTATGACCGTATGCCATAGCATGATTTGCTACTTTTTGCCCCCACATTGATGAAGCCGATAGCTTTTCATCAAATTTATATATGTGTGATGTTTTTGTCGCTCCAACTAATATTTTACTTTTGAATGAACCATTTAAATCCATCATAGCTGAACCATTTGTTAATGAAGCGGTTAGTTCTCCTATTGCAACGCCTCTATCATCGTTCAACCCTCTTCGTACTGCATGGTCGAAACCAGCATATTCTGCACTCATCATTGTTTCTTCATAGATATTCCCCGATGGAGGTGTTAATAATTCTTTGAATAAATTTTCTTGGTCTCCTGCATCTGACTCAAGCTTAAGTCCTGCGTGGTCTTCTTGATAGTAGTCATTTAAAGCTTTTAATTGCTCCGAAATATTATCGGGATTTTTAGACACAAGTAATAAATGTTTTTTGCTATCTATAGCTTTATCTTGTCTACGATGAAATTTGTTTGCTTGATGTATATCATGCTTGTGTAAATCATTGATTTCTCTTTGCCCCGCATTACCTTTTGTAGGTTGATTATCTTCATCTAAGGCTTCTAGGGTAGAATCTGATTTACTCATAATCTTTTTTTGGTCTGCATCAGTCATTGGTTTGCTCACTTCAATAAAATAACCCTTAACATCATCTACGTTAATTTCTGGAAGTATATTAACAAACCAACCATAAGTTTGATTTCTATTTTGTCCAAAGTGATTTGTTAGTTTAGTAATAGTTGCAAATTGATTATTTGCTCGTGCAAATGATGGGGTGTAACTATATCCTGTTGATGGGTACAATTTGGGGTCTTTATGGTCTTTTAATATTGTTTTAGTTTCCTTACCTTTGTTTTTATCGAAAATTTTCAAAAGCTTCACATTGAGTCACCTCTTATAAAGAAGCGACACCATATAGATGCCGCCATTGGATTATTTAAATTTGAGCATGTTACCTAGAAGTCTATGAACATCTTCTTTATTATCTAGTGGTATTACACTATTGTAGTAACCTTGTGCTTCAAATCTATATAGTTTTTGAATAGAATCTTTTAAATCAGACTGTCGTTTGTCCATATAAATTTGATGCTGTACTGCTGTTGGCATTTTATTATCTATATTATCTCTTAAATGCGCTTCTTCTTGTCGCATCATAGCTATTATAGCCTTATTTGTATTTGATCTTTGTAAGTTGACTGCTGTTAATATCTGATTCTCTGCATTTTGCTTTTGTGATGATGTAATTTGAATTATTGTTGTTGTTCTCAATCTCGAATGATGGAATCTTTTCGCTTTTTGTTCTTGTATAGCTATCTCTGATGGAAAAGCTGTCGCACTAGTAGAGCCATCAATTGCAAATGCTCTTCCAATTTGACCGTTAGAGAAAATAATAGTTCCATCATTATGCACTGTGTGAACACCATTTTCTATATCTCTTTCTGCATTTCCAAGTAGTACTAATATCCTTTTAAAAGTCTGCGTTAATACAATATGAGTCGATTTTAGTAACGATCCATTATAAGAATTAACAAGAGAATATAGAATCAAATAACCTACAATTGATAAACTAATTAATAGCAATGGCGGTAATAAATATTTGAGTTTTAACATATCACCTTGCAAATAAAATATAACTGCTAAGGGTATCAAAACTACCATACTTACAAATATAATTACTCTTTTTGTAGTACTAGTGGGTAAATTCAATTTTTCTAAGAATTGGAAATACCATGGCAAGTCTCTTACGTTTTGTCTAGGATTTGCTTTATAACCATAGTATTCACCTATTTTGGTTTTATCTTCAAATTCTTGATTTTCCACTTTACCACCTCCACCTATTATCTATCATTTGTCTTTATCCTTGTCTTTTGAATCTTTTTTGCTTTCATTATCTTTCTTCTGTTGATCTAGTTTTTTCTGCTGTTCTTCTTGCTGCTTCTCTTTTTCTTCTAATTCCGACGCTTTTTTATCTTGTTCTTCTTGCTGACTCTTAACTTCTTCTTGTTGTTTTTGTATTTGATTTTGTTGACTGCTTGAATCTGCATCATTACTTGAAACAATAGTAGCTGCTATTAACACACCAATTGCTATTATAATACTTGCTACTGTAGCTATAATTAATTTTTCAAATTTATCATACCAACTTTTTGCTACTTCTTTTGTCTTTCCTACTTTTGTGGTAGGCGTATGGTTAAATGGATAGCCTATATAACTGTTAGAAGAACTTAACTGTCTAATTTTGGCGTTCTTCTCTTCCCTTTCTTGCTCAAGTTCTGCTATATACGCTTCCTTTTTATCCATTCGTTTTAATAACTCTTGTCTTTCAGTAGCGGCACTATCAAGTGTATAATCTTTTTGAGTACTGCTCTCTTTAGCATTTCTCAAATTTACTTGAAGCATATGAATTTGGTTATCTTTTTCTTCTAATTTTTGTTGCATACCCTCATAGGCTTGTGTGCGTTTTGAAACTTCGGCGTCAATTGTGCTTCTTTGACTATTTGCGGCTTTAGTTCTAACTTCTTCAATTTCTTTTAATTGTTCTTTGTATTTTTGCCAATCTCTTTGGTTTTGTTCTGCTATTTTTTCTAGTTGATTATTCAAATCACTATTTAATGTTTCTATTGCCGAATCAAGTTGTGGTTTATACTCGTTAATGACATTATCAACTAATCTCTCAATACGTTCTGTAACTGTACTTTCAACGTCATCTTCAAGTTGATCTATTTGTGAATTATACTTATTGTAAATATCACTCTTAGATTCTTCTTTATACGCTTCAACTTCTTTGGTTATTTTTGGTAAATTTTCCTCGTCATATTTAATAGACTCTTTTTTTAGTAAATTATTTAAATATGTTTCTTTATTTTTTTCATGTTTTTGCTTTTTAATTTGCTCTTGTTCATCAGCTTGTATTTCTACGTTTTTTAACGCTTCATTTAGATTGTTTTCTAATGTTTCAAAAATAGTGTTAAATTCACTTCCACTATCTGTGTATTTATATAAAGCTTCAATATCAAAATATCTTTTCACTGCTTCGCTGATTAATGGTCTATATAGATTGTTAATAGACTTTTCTCTTTCTAAAGCAATTTTTTTATTAGCTCTATCTACTTGGTCGTTTATACCTTTTGCTGTCATTGCATAGAGTTTCTGGTACTCTTTGTCCTCTAATTCTGGGACATCTCCATCAACATCTAAATCTTTTAAATTGTAATGTGGGAAATAGCTTTGTAAATTTGAATATAAATTTTGTTTAATCGAATTTAACGTATATTCGCTTTCACCACTTTCAATCTCTTCCAAATCATCATCTGGCAAATCATAGTCTTCACTTTCTTCACCTTCTGATTCATTTTGCTGTCCTGTTTCAGATTCAACATCAGCCTCACTTGGTGTAGATTCTACCATAACATCATCAGCAACAGATTCTGTGTTATCTTCATTTACTTTTGAATTTTCTACTTCGCTATTTTCATCATCTTCTACACCAATACTTTCTGTAGCTGACACTAAATTATTTTCTTTACTCTGATTTCCCTTTATTTCTGCTTCTTCCTTTTTATTCTCGTAATCTTCTCGCTTCTCGTCGCTGATTGATTCAAAACGTTTAGTCTCTGCTAAGCTAGATATATACTTGAAAGTTTCTTCTACATTTTCTTCTACCTCTGAAAACTCTAATCCACTACTAATATTTTTCTCTTTGCCCTTCTCTTGCATTGTAGAATCAACTGGAAGTAATCTATTATTGTTTTGTAGTATCCGAATCCCAAAATCTAAATTCTTTTCTTGCTTTGGCTCAATTTTTCCAAATGATGCTACATCAATTGCAAAAACATGTTCTTTATTTTTGAAAGGGTCATCATCTGGAAGTTCTAAATCTCCTACTGCTTGATATTCATCTATTTTTTTCTCTTTTGTTCCACCAAAACTTTTATAAAACACGTCCCACAATCGCTTGGTCTTACGATCAGATTTACCTTCTAAATATTCATCGTTCAAGGTTACTAAAATTGGTAGTGAGATAAACGTTTTATCTGGAAGTTCTATTTTATCTAAATTCAAATCTTCAAAATTACTCATTTATCTTGCTCCCCTTTTCTCGCTTTTTTAAATGCTTCATGTTCTTGGTACAATTTTTCAAATTTCAACAAGGTCTCTAATTGCGCATCTTTTAAGCTTCGCTTCCCACTTTTGTAACCATAAATTTGCTGAACATGAATACCCACCTCTTTCGATAGTTCAACACCAGTAAATTTTTTACTTTTCAGCACAATTTTTGAATGTTTAATGAGTTTGTTTCTGTTGATAATGCACCCGTTATTTTCGTTATTATTCATACTTAAATTATACCATAAAATAGCCTGCAATAAAACTCGAAGTTTCATGTTTCGATTAAATAAAAAGGGCGTTGTGACGCCCTTCTATCACTTATAAACTGTTATAACTTGTCTTTCTATTTCACTATTTCTGTTTAAATTTATTGTAACTTTTATAAGCACCATAGGCGCCTACTGTAGTAAAGATACCAATCATATTTACATTGTTTTCAATATCTTCACCTGTACCAGAACCTATAGCTGTTAAGATTGCATAACCAGAACCCATTAGAATAGCAATGAATATGAAAATACCCATCCAAATCATTGCTTGCTTAAATTTACCCATAAATGCTCTAATGATTGCCATAGCTAAAGTGACGAATAACCCCAAAATACCTATAAGTGTAACTATTTTTAATCCTGTGCTGTTACTTGCATCTGTCAACCATTCTATAAACGAATTAATTTGATCCATACCATTCAACCCTTTCTCACTTTATCTGTGATATCTTAATATTAACATAAACTAATCATATTATAAATAATATTTTTTGTAAATATTTTTATCGTCCTTTGAAAATATTTATAAGTTTTTGTATACCCGATGCTATACTGCCTTCTTCAACTTTTGCCGCTGATCTTAAATTTTCAGCATTTTTCCTATTAACTCTTTTTGCAAGATGTACTGATTTCCCCATAACACCACCTTTAATGTGATAATAGATTTCTTCTGCCCCTTGATAGAAGGATTCATGAACCAGATAATCATCATCAGAAATATAAATTTTTTCATCTTCATCTTTATTTTCGTAAATTTCAGCTATTACTTCTTTGTACAAAACCATATCTATCGACCCATCTTTATTTAAAAAATGTGTGTCTCTTAATATTTTTTTTGCTGATTCTGTATTTAATGCATACTCTAAACCGTTATTAATATCTGTAATTCTATTATTGAAATCTTCTATCGACTTTGCTTCCGACAAGTACTTATAATCATCTTCACTGATTATTGGTTCGTCCTTCATGAAAACCCTCCTTTGTTAAAGTAATAGTGAAATATCACTATTACTTTAACGTTTTCTATTTTTTCTTAGAACTTCATTGTAACTATATTCATTTGTTTCATTTTGACTAGTTCGTGTTCGTCTTTCTACTTTTTTTGTGTTTTGCTTTTTGGTGCTATTTTTTCGACTTTGTGTGTTTGTTGATTTTTTTCTAGTTGGTTGTTTTTTCTCCACTGTTTGTTTGCTTGATGATTTTTTTCTAGTTGGTTGTTTTTTCTCCACTGTCTGTTTACTACTTTGTTGTTTAGGTTGAGAATTGGTTTTACCCTTATTCTTCTTCAACTTATCATTATATGTTGACTTGCTTTGAGTTGTACTATTATTTTTCGTTGGTTGCTTGTTTGTAGCTTGATTTGTCTGTTTTGCTTGTTGTCTTTGTTTTACAGCCTTTTTAGATGCTGCTGGTTTGCGTTTTTCAACAGCATTTTTCTTATTATTGGCATTGTTTGTGCTTCCGTTTCTGCTATTTCTTCTAGGTACACTACCTACCGCATTATTAGAACTGTTTGTACTTCCATTTCTACTATTCGCATTATTTAGATTGTCTGTTTGTTTGTCAGAACCTTCTGTTTTAGTTTCGCTTGTTTCTACTTCTGTATTAGCACTTGTCTTGCGTTGAGAAGATTTACTTACAGTATTGTCTTTACCATTTGGATTAAATCCAGTACTTCTACCTTCTTCTCCAACTACAGAACTTGGGCTTGCTCCACTACCTTTATTACTATTGCCAGCCAACTCTTCTGTTCCTCCAGTATTGTCTTTACCATTTGGATTAAATCCAGTACTTCTACCTTCTTCTCCGACTACAGAACTTGGGCTTGCTCCACTACCTTTATTACTATTGCCAGCCAACTCTTCTGTTCCTCTGTTATGTGCTTTTTGAAGGACGTCAGCTTTATTTTGAAGTTCTTCCGAACGATTTTCTGGGCTAGTTCTAGCTATTTCTTCTTGAGCTTGTTTGATTGCTGCAATATCAGCTACACCACTTTCATTTACAAACTCAGTTCCTCCTAATGCATCTACTGCACTATCAGTTAAAAATGCTTTAGAGTCATCTTTTGCACTTTCACCTAGTCTACTTCTGTAATCTTCTGAACTATCTGTACTATTCGGTGAATTTAGATCGTTAGATTTGAAGTCCTTATTGTCATTCATATTTGGTTTATGTGCTATAGATTGATTACGTTCTTTAGAAGGAGCAACGCTGTTTTCTTCTGGATTTGCTGTATTAGTATTGCCATTTTCTGCTGCCATTACTTGTTCTATTTCTTCATCTGTATAGCCAAGCTCTTTTAATTCGTCTCTTCTCAATTTATCTTGTTTGCCTGCTTGTCTCTCAGCGTTTAAATCTTTAAATGCTTTTCTACCGCCATTATTATATGCATTTTCTGACGCTGCTCTATTTCCTTTGTGAGCATTAATAGCAGTTTCTTTAGCGCTTGCAATACCATGTTTTCCAAGATGTCCACCTTTACCTCTACGTCTTGATTTACCATATCTAGCTCCTAAATAACCGCCTGCTGTTCCTGCTGCAAAACTTGATGTCGCACGTCCTGTTTCTTGTCCTAAATCTTTTGTGCCTTCTACAGATTCTCTAGCTGTATCTCCAACTGCTCTAAATCCTGCTTTACCACGATTTTTCATGTTTCCGCTCATTTGTTTAACTTTATCATCATATTTAAAGGCTATACCTGTTAAAGGGAACCCTACAAATGATTTTAAAGGAGGATAAGCACCCTTTGTTGGTTTTCTTAAAGCGAAAATGTAAGCAAAGAATATCATCGCAAGTGATTTCGTTATATCTATAAATCCAGAAGGTATATGTCCTAATGTCATTTTATCGACTATTGCTGCTAATTCATTTGCTAATGCTATAAACACACCAGTAGCCATACCAGCAATTAATAAACTTACTACAAACATTAATGAAATAATTAATAATGATAAAAATGCAAATGGATCACCATAAGCTTCCATTTTAACTAAATTCATACCTATACGCTTAAAGGCTTCAAAGAAATTTAATGTTAAAAGTGCTAAAAATACGCCTAATCCTATAATAATAACTACTAATGCGTGAGCGCCTAAACTGATATAAGAACCAGCTACACCTATACCACCGTCACCCGGAAGCGTTACTTCTTTCCATTCTGTTTTAACTGTAGTTAAGTTTTTCATTTCAGCTTGTAAACCTGTTGGGCCAAGATTATATGCATAGAATGAAGCACCTTGACTATCAAAACTTGATTGAAGCATTAATACAACTGATTGTGTACTAAAGCTGTCTTGCTGTCTTACACCTGTTGTTGATTTAGGTTTGAAATACTTACTATCTACTTTTCTTAATTCATCATCTACGTTTTGTGTAGCTGACCACATGCTATATTCTATGTTGCCATTATCCCAATTTTTTACATTTTTACCACCAAAATCTTCTTTATAGTTATCAAATGCTGGTAGTTGAGAATCACCATTTTTTAAATTTCCTCGTTTTATATCACCTATATAAGTATTAACGTTAAAGTTCTCATTCGCCATCCAGCGATTCAACAAATCAAATCCAGATGCTTCGCCGTCCATACCATATAGAGTACTGTATGTTGTTTCGTTTATATTACTTATCAATCCCCTTGAACGAAGCGGGTCGAAATCTTTATCTACATGTCCTTCATCGGCTTTTGCATTAGGAAATTCATTACCTTGCAGCCCATTAGGAGATAAATTTGATGAAGCAGCCCATCCTCTAGTATTAAATAAATGTTTTGTTACTAAATCATCATCTATATTTGTATCTTCATAAATACTTTTTACTTGCTTTGCCATTGCAGAAGAGAAGAATAATACAAGTGTTGCTGCCGCTACAATACCAAACACTCTTACTATCCATTCTTTAGTAGATCGTAAAGCTTCATTTCTTTGTCCTTTCATCAAGAACCACATTACAGAAATTAAAAATACTAATGTAACAATCGTCAAACCAAAATTGGCTAGATTATCCCAAAACTCAGAATCTAATCCAATATTCTCAAAGAAATTATGCAATGCTTTTGAAATAGGATTATCATCAACTATTGTTGAATCTCCAAATCCCATTAAAGCTAGTGGATTGGCAGAAATTAAAGCTTCTATCAACCATTTTAATGCTGTGTTAATAACTGAATAGATTACCAATGCAAAAGAAATAAAGCCACCAAATATGGCTCTTCCAACACCGCCCCCTGCATTTTTTGTATTTGCTACTGCTGTCTGACCGCTCATTGTATCAATATAGCCATAATGACTATAGGTCGATAGGAATGAAGCCATTTGTGTACCGGAACTATCTTTTTCATCATCAGTATCATTACCTCTAAGATCATTGGACAAAGAATACATTTTTGTATAAGGAATATCTAATGTTATACCGCCTTTACCAATGATACCGGATATTGCTCCATCATAGGCTTGATGAACTTTTTTTTCTAAATAACTCTTTTTTTCCTCTTTATCTTTTTTCTTTTGTTCTTTTTCTGCTTTTGATGACATAATAAATTGTGCATACATTGTCCAGACAGAATTATCTTCTAAAAGAACATTTTTATCAGACTCATTTTCATCCTTTTCACCTTCACCAGTCGCATTTTCGGTATCAACTATAGCTTCCTTAGGTTCAACGATTTCTGTATCGTTGTTTGATTCATCTTCTTTATCATCATCAGCAGCTAATACATTACTACTTGCTTGCGGGATTAATAATAGTAATGCGACTGCTAGTATCATTGCAGATATTCCTAAAAACCTTAAAACATTTTTCATTACATCACCTCATTTCTTAATACATAAATGGTGTTACTAAGATTTGTCCTTCTGATTGTGCAGAATCTCCGTCTTCAAAGACACAATTACCGTCAGTCATTAAATTGAACTTCTTAACACCCGGATATTCGTATATAGCGTCTAGGATTTCTCCTTCAATTTCCTCTAAAATAATAGAGCGTATATTTCTTGCCCCTAATCCACCAGCATCTTTTTTGTTTATCATACGTTCAATAGCAACATACATTGCTATTTCAGTTGCATTATAAGGATATTTATCATCACCCCAATATTCTGGTGGATTTCTACGAATGTCATAACCTTTAGACAAGAAATATTTAACCATGTCGTCTATTTGTTTTTCAGCTATATCTATTAATACTCGTTCTCCTAATGTGGCAAATGGAATTATACTGCTAAATCTTTGTAACAATTCCGGTCTAAAATCGTCTCTTTCTAATGCTCTTCTAATTTCCGGTTTCAATTGTCTATTCATTAATTGAATATCTTTCGTTAATTTGTCTATATCTTGTTCTTGATTTTCAGCAACTTGTTTTGCATAGTTATTAATTTTTCCAAATATAGCCGCACCTTTATTTGATGTTCCGAAGATAATAGTGTTTTTTAAAGATACAGTGTAAGGTTGTTCATAACCATCTTGTCCGCTATCAAAGAAAGTTACTAATCCTTCATCTAATATTGGTAAAAGTGATAGTTGCACAGTTGAATGTGCTTTTTCAACTTCATCAAATAAAATTACAGAGGAACGATTATGTCTTATATGAGACCCTAAATGTCTTCTAAACCTTTCAGCAGATTCTGCTGTATTAAAATTTGTCATACTGATTATTAATAAATCTTTTTCTGTTCCTTCTGCTGTTGCCTTTGCTGTTTCAGTTTTACCAACACCACTTGTCCCTACACTTAAAATAGTTGCCATAGGTCTGTCACCTCGACGTTCGTCAAATTCCATGACTTTTAACGTTCTATCCATAGCTTTCAATACAAGTGGTTGTCCTCTAACACGTTTTTTCAAAACTTTATTTGCCTTAATAACATCTATATTTATATTTAAATCAACATTTGTTGCTGCTTTAAAAACCCTGTTTAAAAGTTCTTCATCTATCGGTATATTTTCATCTATGGAATAAGCATGTAAAGATTCTAAGGTGTCTATTGATTTAGCTGGTTCTGCTAATTCTGTATTATGTCTTCTGTTTTCTTCTACAATTTTATGCAATATAGTATCGTCCACATTTTCTGTGAATACTGTTTGCGTATGATTATTAAGCCAACTTCTTAGTATCTGTACAGTGATGTCTTGATCTACTTCATTAATAATCATATTCTTAAATCTTCTTACTAGCGCTCCATCTGGTGCTATATATTTGTTGTACTCATTTAATGTAGTAGCTGCGATAACACCAACATATTTACCAGCTCTAGCTAAATAAGGCTTTAATAAGTCTGACCCTTCTTTTGAACCTTTACCAAAAGTACTGACAATGTGATGTGCTTCATCTATAAATAAAACAACTCGTGCAGATTCATTAAATTGTTTTAAAAAATTTTCATACTCTTTTAGTTTTGGTAAAAGTGTACTAATACGTTTTTTTAGGTCTGCTCCTTCACCTAACCCACCTATATTTACTGTAATCAAATGCACATCAATGCCTTTTTGAGCTTTGATATGCCCCCAACTTTCCACTGTTGCTGTTTTACCAGCTCCGGGGAGACCAATTATCATAGCAACCGGTGTGTCTTCCCTAGTTAAATATTTATTTAATTGATCTATTTGTTCATCTTTACCTGTAATAGGAGGAGAACTTATATCTAAATACTCTAATGCATAACCAAAATACTCATTTAATTCTTTGAACTTATTTGCAATCAATTCTTGCTGGTTTGCTTCACTCATTTTATCCCTCCTAATTTTAGTCAAGATTCATAAATTTCATTTTCTCTTGCATTGCACCAAAATCAGACTTATCGAAATCTGACTCTTCATATGCTCTTTTAGACTCTTTTAAATCCTTGATAGTTTCCTCTTCATCTTCAATAGATTTTTTTACATCTTCAACTGATTTTTTAGCGTCTTTATCTTTTTTATTTTTCTTAACACGTTTTTCATATTCTTCTTTACTGACTTCATATGTTTTCAGTTTATCTTCTGCCTGTTTAATCTGTTTATTTATTTTATTAATTGCAGCATCTACAGATGTTTTACTAACTACTTTTCCGTAGTCGATACTTCCATCATTTTTAAGGAATGTACCATTGTAAACATTTGTAGATTTCGAGAAACCGTTCACTCTAAAGTTTATATTGTCATATTTCGGTTCTGAATTTTTCCCTGTAAATTTATTAAACAATACGCCTTTGTCATCTGCTTCTTCAAATGAAGCTTCAGATAGTTCTTTTTCCATAGAATCATCACTGATTTCTGTAGTTTGCGTACTACTACTTGAGTCTGGAGAACCACTGGATAATTTCAATTGGTTAGCTATTACTAGTTGATATGCTTCTTTATCAATATCTCCTTTTAAAAATAGATAACCATCGCCTTCGGTTCCAAGCATTCCATAGCTCCCACTCAATTTTGGTGTTTTTCCATTATTAGTTAAAAGTGTTAAGTTATAGTTCTCACCATCTGTCGGCAACGATTTTCTAGCTCCGTTAGTGTAGCCGATTTTAACAACTAATACGTCCCGTTTTTTATCTGTCCAGACGTCTTTTATATTAACTTTAGCTTCACTCTTTGAAAATTCTAATTGTGTACCTATAGGCGTTGTATTGTTTTTAATTTCATAATTCATCGCTGATTTACCTTGAAAGAACCAAAATATACCAATAATTAAGCCTGCTCCACATAATAATCTAAATACAACCCACCAAATTGCTGACTTTGTACGTTTATCCTTATCACCTAATAGACCACCAACGATTTTGTAATTATTTTTTTTAGCTTTGTTCTTCTTTTGAGGTTTATTACTCACTTTTTTCTTACGTTTAAACGGGTTTTTCAACACTAGTACACCTCCAACTTTCGATTAACCTTGCGTATTTAACGAGGGTGTTTAAATAATATGGTTGCCCTTCTTCGTTGTTTTTCATTCTTTTTAACGTCTCTCTCGAAATTCCTAAATCTACTAATTTTTTAGTTTTTAACACATCAATATTCTTATTTACAAAGTCCTCTAATAAATAATTTAATCTATATAAGTAAGAAAACGTATTATCACTTAATTCATCAATACGTTTACATATTTTCCTTAATGTATCTGTTGATACTGAAAATATATCTTTCTCCCTTTGCGTAAATCTTCTTATAGTAGTTATTTTTATTCCGCCGCTTATGAAATCATATATAGAGTACTTTTTAGCTATTTCAATAATATTATCTACAGTGTTTTCTAAATTCTTTATATCATTATCTAATTCGCTCATATAAGCACCTTCAATCATTATTTGAGTATTCTTTTAAATATATCTACATTATAACATATATAAAATATCTACTCAATATATACAAATGATTATATCTATTAGTTTACAAAGAATATTATATTATACATATTTTAGATGGGTAATTATTTACAAAATGGTTTTAAATTGATATATTATATGTACACTATGGACACAAAAGATACAAAGTGTTCTAATTATAGTCTCATATTACAATGATATAGTAATTTTTTATTAAATTGTAGGTAGTTAATTAAAAAAGGAGGAATTAATGTGAAAACTATTACTATAGCGAATTACAAAGGTGGAGTAGGGAAATCAACCTTAACTGAAATACTTTCATATTTACTTGCCACTAAGTATGAAAAGAAAGTATTAGTTATAGATATTGACCCTCAGTCTGACGCATCTAAAAAGTTAAAACGAACTTTCAACAAAAAAATCAAACCTAGCAGAAATATAATGGATAGTATCTTAGCAATGGATTTGAAACCAAGTATTGTAAGTCTTCACGAAAACTTGGATTTGGTTCATGGAGATTGGGATATGGAAGACTTTACGGAACACGTAATCTCAAAATTTGATAAAAATGCTAGATATTATTTATTACTCAATCTGGTAAAGCCATTAAAAAATGATTATGACTATATCATATTCGATACAAGACCAAGTACAGACATAGCAACTAAAAATGCTATTTGCTGTTCTGACTATGTTTTGATTGCTACAAAAACAGAAGAGTCTAGCGCAGAAGGTGCTAGAAAAACATATAATTATGTGGGTTCTTTAGTTGAGTTTAATCCAAAAGTAAAACTATTAGGCGTACTTCCTTATTTAGATAAGCCTAATTCATCGACTAGTAATCGTGTAAAACAAGAAATTATAGACCAATTCCAAGAAAATGTTTTCAACAATATAATCAAAGCCTCTGATCGTGTTGTAACATGGGGTAAATTCGGTATAACAACAGACGAACCTTATGACAAAAAAACTTTAAGTATGTATATAGATGTTGTCGAAGAAATGTTTGAACGAATTAAAATTATGGAGGGATAAATATGGTAGATAATAATATGGGTGGTTTTGAAAAACATATTGAAACAGAAGAAGATTTACCGACTGTTACAAGAAAAAAAGGTAAATCCGAAGATGATCGACAAACACAAAAAATTTATAATTCAGATAAAGATATAATAACAGAGATTATTGACGATAGACGATCAAGAACGTATATAGGAGAAATTAGCAATGCTATTGAAATCTACAAAATGATTCACGACCATGTAGGTGGAGATGGGGAAGCAAAAAAACAATTTATCAAAGATCTTTTAAAATAATTAGTCATTCTACTTAAATAAGGAGGGGATAATATGAAAAGCAAAAACACATTACTGTTTCTAACTAAATTAATCATTGCATTAATAGGTTTTGTATTGATTATTAAGTTTTCTAATTCATTTGTTGCTGATGCAGCCAATGGGGATTCAAAGAATTTTAAGTACTTTCTATATATAGTAATAACACTTTTTGTTGCTTTCATATTATCTCCTATAGTTCTAAATGTTGTATTTAAAAATACAAATAGTAATTCATTATCTATGTACCTTTTAAAGTCCATAGGAACGGGAACAAAAGAAGTAACTAAAGAGACTTTGAATTTAAATGACACAAACAAAAACAACAAAAAGCAAATGAAAAATAATAACGTAGATGATCTAATAGTAGATTACTTTCTATATGCTAAAAATATAAATCACATTAAAGATAAAAAAACTCAATTAAATTATAGAGTATCAAATTTAGTGAGTGATATAGATGGTATTATGTTGGACGCACCAAAGCTAATAAGAGAAGCAAAAGATTTTGAAAACAACGAGAGTTCAAATAAGTTATTTACATCTAGTTCAAGTGTACATGGAATCAAAGTAACATATATCAACAAAAATAAGGTAGAAATAGAAGCGGGTTATATAACTATAATTGCACCATTACGAATATGTGAAGGATTTACTGATTTTAATAAATTAAGTCCTTATCTTAGACCCTATTTAAAACCAAAAGCTCATACACTTTAAGACCCTTGTACGAATAATCAATTCATACAAGGGTCTTAACAATTTTATTTTTCCTTTTTCTCTAATTCCTCTTCTGACGGTTCATCATCAATATGCCCTTCTGGTTGGTGTACGCCATTTTCTTCTTTTCCACCATCTTTTTCAGATTCATCATTGCCACAACCCGCTAGAGGTACTGTTAGTAATGTAATAGCAAACAACGAAAAGATTGCTCTTTTGAATTTTTCCATTTCCATACCCCCTTGTACTAATTTTTATTATGATTAATTTCAGAATATCGTATCTATATATTAATTAAAAGTCGTTGTGCAAACTCTTTATAATTTTATAGCACAAATTGTAAATTATATTTACAAAGAGTATAGCATATAATATAATAAATATAAAGTAACTATCAATGTATTAACGAAAGGATGATTAAATGTCTAATATTGAAGCGGTATATATAATGTTAAATGCTCTTATATTTATACCAATAGCTTTCTCAATATACTTTGCAGTTTCTTATATTTTAAAAACGATTAAATTACACAAATTCAAAAAGTGGTATACAAAACAAGATTTATACAAAAGTATTATCAAGCTTGTTTTATTAGGATTAGCATTTTTATTTGTATTAGATATACATGGGACTGGTACAGCGCCTAGCAAAGCTAATGACTTAGCTCAAGAAGCTTTCGCTGCAATGTCTACAAGTATAATGATATATCGTACAGCATTTATGTATTTAGTCATTACGCCCGTATTTATAACTGGCTTATTTTATTTATACAAAACAGTTTTTATAGTAATCAAACGTCAGAAACAAAAACGAGGTACAAATGAGTTAAACTTACTAAAAGCATTAAAAACTGAAAATAGCTTATCCATAAGTAATAAATTTGAAACTTACATTAACGATCAAGACAACAATGAAACAACAAGATTGTCATATGAAGATGATGCATTTATCTTGAAATGTTTAAATAAAAATAACAAACATAATTTAGCTTCCAAAATGGCACACATTATTGAAAACAAACAAAAACATCGTAATTACCAAATGAAAATCAATCATCAATACATGGGTGATAAAATTTAATTAAACATTTAAAACAGATCTTTCGAGGTCTGTTTTTTAGTTTTTAATATTTTCTCTTACATGCTTAATATACTGTTTCAAAATAATCATTCTATAGGGTTTATCGACACCCTCTTTAGCTGTAGGTTCCGCTTCGATTAATATATCAAATTGGTAATGATGTAATAATTTGCCTTTCCTAGCAGTACCATCATGAAATGTAACAATAATATCTTTACCTACAAATAAATCATAAGAGTGTTTAGGGTATTCATTCGTATTCTTATCTTTAGCCATATAAAGCAGCTCCTTTGGTTATATTTTAGTTTTATTCCTTTTATTGCTTAACTACCACATAG
Organism: Staphylococcus sp. GDY8P72P; assembly: GCF_016890655.1. Lineage (NCBI taxonomy): Bacteria > Bacillati > Bacillota > Bacilli > Caryophanales > Staphylococcaceae > Staphylococcus > Staphylococcus sp. GDY8P72P. Next base: position 32,751 of record NZ_JAFEQJ010000023.1, read on the forward strand.
AAAGCTCTACAAACGTCTCTCAGCGTTCTAAAGCAATATCAATCGGGATCATAAACGTATGTACGCAATGGCTCCCTCAAAGTAGCTCCCTTAACTTGATAAATTAAATTTGCATTTACTAATTTAGATTTAGCAGTATGTAGCGTAGGGAAGCTGATGTTTAACTGTCTTTTCAGCGTTTCTAAATATACACTACAAAATGTATTGTTATCTTCATCAATAAATTCACTGTTTGGGAATTTGAGATTATTTACATATTCATATCTAAACAGCGCATACATTATAATACTCAATCTGCTTAGTGACTTATATTTGTCATCTGTGAATAATATTTTGGGTATAGGCATATAGGGCTCTTCTGATATTCCATCATAAATAATTGTGATTTCATTAGAATCAAAGTCTTGTGTTTTATGGTTTACCCTCACATCATTAACAAGCTGTGCTACTTTTAGTTCATGTAAACTCTTCTCCATATAGCCTTTACTACATAGCAAATCCTTTTCCATGTCTTTGCGTTTATAAGTAAAGTGCTTAGTTTCCCTATCCCTAGTTTGCTCTTCTCTATCTACAAGTAAAGCAAACAATAATTTAGCGCCATACGATAAGTCTTTATATTTATCATCTGTAAACAAAAAATTAAATAATTTGTAGTAGCTTTGCCCCATGTATATATCCGCTTTATTCATATTATCCTCCTATACCCAATTGATAAGTACCGCTAGATCACAGAATTATCATGTATTATCCCCAACGTGCTTCTAAATGTTCTAAAAATGCTTTTCTATCTTCATCTGTGTATGGGTCTTCAACATCGTTAGATTCTGTATAATCTGGGTTGTGTAACCATTTAGGTGTCATTTCTTTGCTATTAGTTTCTGTTGTTGCTTTATCTTCGTGATTTCCAAATACATTAAGTAAATGATTTCTGAAATTTTCTTTGGTTTCTTGATCTTTGAATACTATTTCATCTTCTTGTTCAATATATTCTTTGTTGTAATTATCAAACACATTAAATACACAAGTCATAATAAATGGCGCTAAGTCCGCAATACTTTCGTTTTGTTTAACACGCTTCATATGCACTCGTTTAAGCATTTTCACTAACTCATGTTCAACATCTTCTAAAGTAATATTTAATTCATAGCAATTATTATAATTAGCCTTCCCTTTAAGAATAACAGCTTTTACTTCTTGTAATTCATTATAGCTAAAGTTGTTAAGAAAACTTCCTAACTGTTTAGGTAAGTTACTAGTTAGTACCTCTTTATACGAATTATCAAAAGGAATTACATTAGAATTTTGTGTTTGATAATGTGATTGATTTGTTAAAGATTTACTATACTCTTTATACATATCATACATATCATTAGAACTAGTATTACTAAAAGAAGTGTTACTAGAACTAGTATTATTAGGTTTAAGATTTTGACCCTTGCCGACTAAATTTTTTGACCCTTTAGACTTATAAAAAAGACCCCTAGAGAAATATTTATTCGATCTAGTCGTAATTACATATTTAGATTTGCGTTTTGGTTCTTCAATATTTTGTGTAACTTCTGGCAGACTTTGAGGTTCATATAGATATAAACGATTCGTTTTATTAATACCTAATGATTCTTGTCTAAGTAACCCTATAGCAATCAGTTCATTTTTACATTTGATTAAAGTTGGTATAGAAATATTAAGGATAGCCGCTAATTGTTCATTATTAAACACACAGTAAACTTTATTTCTATCATCAACATAGTTATTAGATGTATTACTCTTTTCTAAAGATAAGCTGAATCTATCTCTTAAAACTGTGTAAAGGAAGATAGAATTATTACTTAAATTTCTATAATAGTCATGATTTAAAATAAATTTAGGTAATTTAGCAAAAGCTAATTTAACTGTATTACCTTTTTTGTATGTTGAACTAACGTTATCAATATTTGGAGGTAAAACAAATAAACGATTTGGTTTATTCCCTTTCACTTGTACCTCTTCTATTAATCCTGCTTCTTTTAATTCGTCTTTTAATTTAACTACTTTGTTTTTGCTGCATTTCATATCAGCAATCATATCAGCACGTTTATAGACAATGTAACGTCTACCCTGTTCATCTACATAATCTTTTTTCATTTTTCTATCTCTAGCTTGCTTATTTGCTACTTGGCTAAACAGCAATTTAGCATCGCTAGTTAAGTCTTTATATTCCGCTTCACATAGTAAAAATTTATATATTTTTAGATAAGAATCGCAAGTTACATTAGTTGCGACTTTGTTTTGTACTTCTTTTGGCATAAGAAAAAGCTCCCTTCAAAGAAACCTGTTCTTGAAAGAAAGCTATAGTAATATAGAGAAATAAGGCTAAAGTCTTAAATGTAAACGTTCTTAAAGACTTGCAAGAAAATCTCTATCACTGTATAATATAAACATAAACAAATAAAAGTATATGTAATATATATTGAATTTCTTTCAAGAGTGATTAAGATTTCTTAGTCGGGATCTAATTACTAATTAAAAAAGCTTTCTTGGCTTTCTTTCAATGAACTCAACTATTTGCCGTAGTTGGGTTTCTTTTTTATGTTTTTTAATGTAATTGCTATAAGAAGCAATTATTTTTGAATTGTTCGAAAATTTCTTGAAGTAAGTATAACATAAGATATTGAGAATGTGTAGTTAAATATTTAACGTCAAATTATGTATATACAATGTATTAATAATTCTATATAAGTAGTTTACCATAAGTGTCTTAAAAATGGTAAGAAGAATTATAACGCTATATATGAATTATAGGTTATTTTAAATACTTATAACTCTTTTATAATAGTTATAAGTCATAATTTGAAGGGTAATTTTTGTATGGAAGATGAAAGAATTAAAAAACTTCTCAAGTATATATCTGGTGAAATGAAAAACGTTCGTAATTTATCGGGACGTACCCAAGAAGATGTTGGGTTTGATTTGGGTGTAAGTCCTTCTTACATAGGTAAATTAGAGACTGGAAAATTAGAAAAACTTTCTATGTTTATGTATTTGAAATTAGCTGATTACTACGATGTGGATATAAAAGAAGTTATAAAAAAAGCTGAGTATCGAATGGAAATAGAGGAAAAATATTTTGGTGGATAAGTAGATTTGTTATGCGTCAGCATAGTCAATCTACTTATTTTAATATGTACATCATAAAAAGGATAATGATATAATTAAAAAGCACATTGGCGTGCAAACCATTACCTCTTTCTTTGTGTAGTGACTTTGATAGCGTAATGGTGTACCTTCTTATCTGTTGTAGATGAGAAGGTATTTTTTGTGATTCATGAGATTTTACGGAATCATATGATATACTCTTTGATAATAAGCCAGTTAATGAGTTAATGGAGAACTTACAAATTAGGAAGTGATGCTATGAAGTATCATTCAAATTATTTTGAAAGGAATCCTATATGATTTCAGCAGCTACATTATTGCAATTCGGATTGTTCTTAATTGCGTTATTAATGCTAGTAATTAAAATAGCTGAATTAGCGCAAAAAAAATAAACCTCCCAATACTTTTGGCGGTAATGGAGGTTTAGATTAATTAATTATCAACCCATTATCTTGTTAATAGGCTTATTAGGTAACATGTGACAGCATGTTGCCTTTTTTTATTTGTGCGTATGCGCATATAATATCATGATATTACACAAACGTCTATAATATAGACGACTACATTTAAGGTTTTGATTCGCTTAAATTATGATTGAATATATACTCTGATCCAAGAATGACAAATGTTCTTTTAAGCAACCTTTCTTTATCTTTATCTTCTAAATTTAAGTTGTTTGCAAATTCATTTTGCACAGATTCTTGAAATTTTCTATTGGAGCGAGGTTGTGTATTTATTTCCTCTTTTTCCTCATCAGTTAAATGTTTATTGATGATTAGATATTTATTATAGTTAATAACTTGATTAGCTATCTTTTCCCACCAAATTTTATCTGTAATACCCATAGACATGCCATAAACAACAAAAATATGAGTGCGTTCAATCTGTTTATCTATTTCATCAACGATGGTTGAATCATCATACTTTTGCATTTCTGGTTTAATAATATCTCTTTTGTCATCCGCTTCAAATATAGATGGATTGGCAATCTGTTTATCGTCATTAACCCCAAGTAAAGTCCCAGTTTTTAATGTTCTATGGACATGAATTGGTGCTTTTGCTTTATATGTTTCACCGTTAGAAGTACTAATTGTGTCAGTATGATTTATTATCTTAGTTAAGGTGTCAGTATAGTTGAAATTAATAAAGTTGAAATTGTAAGTTGGATTATGAGTTTTTTTTAAAAATTCTCGGATTTTATTTTTGTCTTGTTGTCTTATACCTTGATAAAAATAGAAGGCTGTATTTCTAAACATTGCTTTTGCATCATCTTTGTTTATATCAAATTTAGATTCTTGCGTAGCAATATAATTTATAAAAGCCTTCCTAAATTCTTGTAGATCATCTAAATAACGTTCTCCGTCAGTTGTATCTTTTAATTTTTCTGTATAAGCACCTAAAGCTTGTTCAAAATCAGACCAATCTATTTTTTCAGCGTCCCCTTCTTCTACATCAATGGTTCTGTTATTCTCCATGAATTTTTTGATTTCTTGAAGAAAAATATTGTCTTCACTTAAAGTATATTTTTTTTCGTCTTCTGATGTTAAGTCATCATCTGCTGTTAAATAATCATAAAAGTCTTTATACTTTGTTGCTAGTCCTAATGATAAATCAAGACCATTCCCGATAAAAAATGTTATTTCCATGTTATTTCCGCTACCTTTCAAGCAATTTTAATAATTTATAGTATAGCATACAACGAAGGTTGAATGTATATACATTTGTATATACATTTGATATTCTAATAATGAGGTGTTGAACATGAGTAAGATTAACTCAAAGATATTTAAGTATGGTAATAGCCAAGCAATAAGCTTAAGCAAAGAAGCTTTACATGAAGCCGGTTTTGAAATTGGAGATGTATTAGAATATTACATTGAGGAAGATAATAAAATTTTATTTAAAAAGGTAGAAGAACGAGCGTATAAGGATTTCATTAAAGAATATTATAAGCATGGTGGAAGATATATGGATGAAAAAATTAACCAAGAAGCGGATGAAGGTAAATAGTAATGGTAAAACAATTTGATGTAATTAAAGTAAATAATCCAGATGAAGCTAAAAGTGAATTATATGTAGTTGTAAGTAATGATTATGTGAATAGTAATAGCCCCTATATTTGGACATATCCAGTCTTTCAAAGAGATAGAATATATTTAACAGATATTGAACTAGTTACAAAACAATATAATTATTACGGTGTTATAGATTGCGGCATAATCGGTCATATTGATTTAAACAAGAAAGCAATTAAAGTCTTGGATAAATTACAACCTAGAATACAAAATAAGTTAATGGAATCTATTCAAGCACATATTGAAACAATATAAGTCTGATAAGGAGCAATGCAATATGAGTAACGATGAAGAAAACCTAAATAGGACTGATGACAACCAAGAAGACAAAAGCAAAAAGAAAAAAACTATAATTATAGTAAGCATTTTGGTAGTGATTTTAGTTTTATTAGGACTTATTATTTACTACTTTGTAAATCAAAAAGATGCGAAGGGACAAATTGATGATTTTAAAGCAGCAGTGGAAGACCGTAATTATAGTGAAATATCTAAATTATTATCAACCAATAGTCAAAAGATAAGTGAAACGGATGCTAAACATTTTGTGGATTATATAAATACAGATAATAATAAGCACAATTTTGAACAAGATATTGAGCAAACAAAGGAAAATTTAGATAAAGGTCAACACGACTCAGAAATAGGAGAAATAAAAGACAAAAACGATAGACCTTTTATAAAAATAGTGAAAAATGGTAAACAATTTTTCTTTATAGACAAAATAGACTTCGAGCCACAAATGTATGATGTATATGTTAAAGAAGGTAATAATACAGCCAGTTATAGATTCCAAAATAACAATAATAAAGAGCAGCAAGTAATAGCTAATAAAAACAAAACAACAAAATTAGGAAGTTTCTTTGTAGGTGATTATCGTATAGATGCTACGAAAGACTTTGAAGAAGATGAATCAATTATAGAAGGTAGCGTAGATGGATCATTAGATATAAATACAGATGATTTAGGTGATAACAAACGAATTATTGCTAAAGATGATTTCGAGCAAGCATGGTTCAAAGTTAATTTAAAAAATACTGAAAAGCTAGATAAAGTTAAGAAGATATATATAGACGATAAAGAAGCGGATTACAAAAAAGGAGAAATCTACGGTAAGTTTCCGGCTGAGTCCCCTATTAAAGTTCATGCAATCGGAAATATTGAAGATGATGAAGTTAAAACTAAACCAGTAGAAGTAGAAGCGAATACTAACAACAAATCTCAATCAATAGATTTAGCTTTTAATCAAAAAACGATAGACGATCACATTAAGAAGAATAAAAAAATAGAAGATAAAGCTAAATCATACATGAGTGAGTATACGGAAGATTTAAATAAGGCATATAAAACATCATCATTTAGATATGTGAAAAAGTACTTTGAAAAAGATTCAGAATTGGCAAATCATATCAAAGGACAAGTAGAAAGCAAGAAAAAATCTAAATACAGTGATCTAAATATCAGTAAGTCTAAAAAAGATGGTAATCAAGTAGAATTAATATTAAGCAAAAAAAATGAAGATAAAGTTAAAATTCAATCTCGATATATATTGAAATATGATAAAGACAAAGATGATTTCATTATCAAAGAATATACTGATATTTAAAACAACATGAAAAAAGGAGTGAATCTATATGAGTGGATTAATAGATAGAGCTGAACCAACAGATAAAGCAGCTATCAATTACTTGAAGAATGAAAAAGGATTTACTGATATTAATATTTCAGCATGGTACGCAAGAATACTATTTGAAATGGGTTATATTAGCGATAAACATAATTTTGTTTGTCCGACTGCTGGTTGTAACGCTCCTATTACATGCCATGCAATTGAGAAGAAAAGTCAAAACAGTCCATCACCATCATTTAGAAATCATAGTAGAAGTGAGAATTTGCATATCAGTAATTGTAACAAAGACCCGATTTCACTAGAAAAAGCATTTACTGGAACAAGTGAAAGCAAAAATAAACATGAAAATATAAACACCGGAGATTATGTATCAAAATTTAAAAATAAAATGTTTACCAGCGCTCCCCAACCTAAAAAACAACAAAAAAGTACACATGGTACTGAATCACAGAGTTCATCAACTCATGCATCTAGTCAAAATAATAGTTCAGATGAACAAATTAAAAAAAGGAAAAACAACAGTAACTTGAGGACGTTGCAACAATATGTAGATTTGTATAGAGAAAATAAAGAAGAAATCATATTCAGTGAAGAATCTCAAAGATATATACCTATCAAATTTATGTTCAAAGTTATTTATAACAACAGGCTGTCTAAAGATATTTCGCCAAACGACTATAGTAATATCTATTATGGCAGAGTGAAGATTAAAGAAACTCAGTATGAAGGCAAATTGAAACTAGAATTTCTATATTTTAAGATAATAGATGATGTTAAGTATCATCCTTCATTTAGAATAGATAGTAGCTATTTAGAAAATAAGTATAATCATATTTACAAAGCATATATGAATGGAAAAAGAGAATTTGAGGTTTATACTACTTTCCCTTTCATACTACAAAAGAGTAAATCAAATGGACAGTTATATTTGAATTTTGATTCATTCGGGGAAAATGAAGAACTTAATTGTGATTCGGAAGAATTTGATAATAATTTTATAATCAGATGAAAAAGGCGCCCAAAAACGGGGCGCTTTTTATATTACTGATAATATATGATTTAGTGGAAAACTGAATTGTTGAGAGCCATTGAAGTGAATTTTGTTATTTAGGGTATCTACTTTGAGAATATACCCTTCATAGTTATTAACATAACCATCTTCCCAAATAGTTAATATAGCTAATTCATTATATTCGAGTTTTTGGGCTACAGTCGTATTAATAGCTTCCAATTGATCGTCGCTTAATTGTGGTAATGCAATTTTATTTTGAGATTCTATATGTTCTTCCAGCATTTCATATTGGAGAGCCATTGTTTTGAATGGCGCCCACTTAACGATTCCTCGACCTTGAGGAATGTTTGGATTTAAATTTTCTCTAGGAATTTTTCTATAATCAGTTTCGTTTTTATATTCGTCTGGCATATCTGGATTAACAACCATAATTCCCCTCCTAATTTTTGTAAAGAAATTTATAGGTAAAATTATTTAAAACAGTAAAGCATTTGTTATAATATAAGTGACTTATATTAGTGGCATAAGTCATGCTATAGTTGAATTATCACATTAATTAACTTCAACGAAACCTACAATTAATCCTCAGTTAAATAATTAACTGAGGATTTTTTATGCTATAAATGTTACAAAAAAAGTTATAAATAATATAATAATAGTTGACAACGTACACAAAAGTACGATAAACTTTATTCATAGTAATAAATGTTTTATTAGATTTAGACAAAAAAAGAGAAGAAAATAAACTTCCATTTTCCAACTACTCACGTTTAGGTTGTTTAAATCTTCTCAAGTAACAGATGTTGTTACTAATTAATTTGTATCAATAATTATAACATGGAAGGCGGTAATTAGCATGAATAAAACTAAATTAGCGTATTATCTTAGTCTAGCCGCTTTAATCATAAGCGTGATTACATTGGTTATTACCATAACGAATATTTTTTTATAAACAATATAAAACAAAGGAGAGATTTTCATGAAAGAGACAGTACAGAAATTATTAGATAGTAAAATTTCAGCAGCAGAGATCAGCAGACAAACAGGAGTTTCAGATGCTATGGTGAAGAGACTGAGATTAGGCAGCCAAAACTTAGAAGGAATTTATTATAGCAATATGGAGAAACTGTATAATTACCAATTGGAAATTGAACAAGATCAAAAATATAATAGCGAAGATTATTACATTGATTTAGAAGAAATGAAACGTGTTTATAAATTACAGGACTATAAGGAATTATTAAGAATGAACGGGAATATTTGCTGGAAGATTAAGCGACAATTAAGAACTTTAGGATTTGAAGAAGACTCTGATGATGAAGCAGTACAGCTGTTATATGGTTATATAGATTTACTTAGCAAAGGAAAAATTGAATAAAAATGTTACTGTACAATCATATTAATGAGTATGCTATATTGGTTATAGTATCTAAAGTTTAAGGCGTTAATCGTTTTAAAGCTATACATTAAGCATTGATTGTTTGTAGCGAGCAGTCGATGCTTTTTATATATCGGCTATTATATAAAGACCGCTTCAAGTGGTTTTTATTTTCAGTATAAAATTACAAAGAATATTAAAAATAACATATTTAGAGGTGCATATATGAAAAAGATACTTAGTACAATCGTCACAGTAATAGTACTCATTGGTGTTTTTTTATTTATCAATGAGGATAATAGTAATGAAGAATTTGATGTTAAAGGTATTATTAATAAATTAACGACTGGATCAATTGAAAACACCAAAGAAGATAAAGAGCTAATTGGTGAAAAGACTAACCGAGAAAACTATAAATACATTAATAACAATAAAACATCATTAACTGATAATGATAAAGATTTGATACAAAAAAATGGAGATAGTGAATTTTGGGCTGATTATCCTAAATTAGATAAATATGGACGTGCTGGTAAAGTTACAGCTTTGGTAACATACGATAGTGTTGTGAGTCATTCATCAAAAGCGCAAGAGAGACCCTCATTTTCATCTAATGTACATGTGGCAGGTGAATATAAAGATGGAAAATTTGATGCGAGCGATCAAACGTGGAAAGGTAATATATCAAATAATAAAATTTTACAGTTAGATGGTTATAGAGGTTACATTTACAATAAATCACATTCTTTAGCATGGTCTCTAGGTGGAGATATGGAAACTCACAATCTTACATTAGGGACAAGAAGTCAAAATGTAGGTACTAATAAGGACTCTAACGGTGGCGGCATGGGCTATTCGGAAACACAAGTTAGAAATGCAATCTATAATAATAAAGAAGCTAAGATTTTTTATGAAGTTACCCCCGTATATAAAGATAAAGAGTTAGTGCCACGAGGAAGTCATGTTAGAGCTTATTCGATTAATGATGACGGTGAAACGATTAATTTAAACGTGTGGGTATCTAATACTGAGAACGGAATAAATATTAATTATAGCAATGGGACGTATAACCAAGAATAATCCCCCCTACCCGCTTCTAATTAGAGAAGTGGGTTTTTGTTTACAAAAAATATTAAAAGTAATATAAATTTTGTTGACACGTACATAAACGTACGATATAATTAACTTAAATTAACTATAGGAGTGATTGATATGTACATTAACGAATTTGCAGGTAACGGTTATACAGTAATCGAGAAAAGTAGCGTAGAAAGTGTATATGGCGATAACTTTGAAGATATTAATGAAGTAATGAAGACGTGTTTACCGGAAGAAATAGAAGTTGTACATTATTACAAAGAACCTATCTATGATGTGTATATAAATGGAGAATTACGAAAGAGTAATTTAAAGGAAAAAGAAATGCATATGTATATAGATTTAATGAATTTATTAAACAAGGAAAAATCAGCGCTTTAATTTACAAAAAGTATCAAAAATAATACAAAAGGTGTGATTTATTATGAATACGTTAGCGACAATAGAATTTATATCAAAAGATTATTCAGCAAATATTATAGGTTATTTGGAATTACCAGATAATGTTAGTACGCAGACGAAACATGAGGTATTTATAGAACGTGGAGAGTTCGTTGTTAGGTATTACGACGATAATAAGAAAATAATTGATTATATAGACGAAGAAGATTATAGAAAGTTGATGTGTACCTACAGTCTAAACGATTGGGATATAGATATGTTTTATTCAGTGATTGAGTTAAAGAATTGGGAACGAGTTTTATTATAGATCACTAGAAATCTTAAGGAAGTGGTTAGTATGGTAATTTTAGCAACAATAACTTTCAGACCAGAAGAAAAAGAGATTAGTGGAATATTAGAATACGGTACAGGAGATATAGTAGGAGAAAAATTTACGTTATTAGTATATGAGAATAATACATTAGATAGCAGATATAAGGTAAAATATAAGCATAAGACAATCAATTTGAACGAATATGTACATGAAACGGACTTAATTAGAATTGAACGAATGTATGAGAGAACTAAAGAAAACAGACACTTAACATGTTTCACTGCCTTTATTCACAATTGGGATTTAGCCCCAGTTTGAAAATAAGATAATAAGGAGATTCAAAATGACTGAAATTATTACAGTAGCAAGCTATAAAGGTGGAAATGGAAAGACTAATTTAATTATAGAGACAATTAAAGAACTAGTAAAAAATGGTAAAAGGATTTTAGCAATCGACACAGATGTACAAAATGGTTTGTTTCAATGGGCAGAAAAAGAATATCAACTTGAAACAGAAAATGTAGTAGTTGAAGTAAATGAAAATTTAACAATGGTGTCATGGAATCTATTAGAATTAGATAGATTGAATCAATTTAATACACAAGTCTATGACTATATATTAATTGATACAGCGCCAGATACAGCCACATTTGGAAATAAAGCTATAGAATTATCTGATAAAGTTATTATACCAGTAGAAAAAAGTAATCCATCTACAATAATGCCTTTAAAAAATTATATAGTTAAACTAAAAGAATTATGTCGAAAAATAAAAATAGTAACTTATGAAAGTGAACGAAATTTTATAGATGATGAAATATTAGAACAACCAAATGTTACAGTTCTAAGCAATGAAATTATTTGGGATAACCTAGTAGAAAGAATACCATTTATAACAAACGAAAATACTGTGACTGAACTTGAATTTGAAGTAGAAAATTTTGAAGAAAGAAAAAATGAATTTTTTAAATCATATAAAAAGGTCATAAACGAGTTATTTTAAAAATTAAGCAACAAAGAAGGTGTCATATGGACATAAATATAGATGGTTTGACCGCTTCTTATTCTCCTAGCAAAGAAGTGATTAACAAAGTAGAAGTGATAAGCAAGAAGCGATCAATTATGGTGAAATTTATATGTACTATGTTTGTCTTGAATTTTATAGTATTACAATTACAGGCGTGGACAGATACGAATACAGTAGCTTTAGGAGCGATAATAATTGCTATCAATTTGATTGTTGTTGTAATTCATCTGTCATTAAACGAACTATGTAAAAAGACGATAAAACAAGATTTGATTGAGTCTGAACGTATGAAAGAAGCAAGACGATTACGTGTTAAATACAATAAAGACGATGCAATAATTATGATTATGTGTTTTATCCAAGTAGCGATACAAATAATATATTAAAAACGTAATTAAATAGCAGAAAGAAGGCACTGACTTATATAAAGTTAGTGCCTTCTAAAATAAAAAGCTACTTTTAAAATGATTGAAATTATTAATTCTAATATAAACGTTGCCCTAATGTATATGCAGCAGTTTCCCAAGTCTATATTATGGCATTTAAAAATAGAGTCAAACAAGCCCCTTAATTTGTTTTATAGCCCACCTTATTTAGTAACTTCATTGTTTTGGCATGTATATTTGTTAAGTAGAATTATAGTGTCATTCATCAATATAAATTTGTCTTTTGCTTTATATTGAAAAATCGAATGATTATTTGATTCCCAATGATGCTTTAAAACATATCTACATAGTATTCTAAAATTTTCAGGATTTTTACAAATAAATACATCATTATTCTTACAATCTTTCGTCTTGATGAATTGATCGTTAGTTTCACAAAACTTAATGATAAATGCAGTCATATAATCAAATGGTTGTAGTGACTTGTCTTTTTTGTTTTTAAATTTTTCAAAATCATTAAAGAAAAGCGGTGATAAATTTTCTGTTTTAGCTTTGTATCGCATAGTTGAACGAAGAAATAAGTAATCTTCATCAACGATGTTATTCTTTGCAGAAGCTTCAAATAGTTTTTTTCTATACTCTGATTTACTATCCATAGAATCGAGCATATTTCTTCTCGTATTATTGAAACTGATTACTACAGCTAATAAAGATATAAATAAAGAAATGATGTTAGTCCCCCCTTCGTTTGACCCTTGTTTATCTAAAAAGATTGAATTTCCTATAAGTACATCTAATAAAAATATAAAAAAAACAAAAGCGGTTTTTCAAAAGATGTTAAACATATTCATAAATACCTCCAAAGAAAAAATTTACTATTTAAAAGTATATCAAAAGTTGAAGTGCTATATTATAGTTGTATCAAATAAAATAAGATAAGAAAGTTGGAAAATTAATGAGTAACGTAAAAAAAGATTTAGCGGAGCAAGAATTGAAAAACGTAGTAAAGAAAAAGCTTTAGTTGCTAAAGGTGTATGGAAAGAGTGTCCATGTGGGACAATATTTGAGCCAGAAAATGAAAGTCAATATTTATGTAATCATTGCCAAGAAAAATATGATAAAGCCTAGATAATATAAATACCCGCCCCTTTGGAACAAAGGGGTTATTTTTACGGGAAAATTCAACAAAAAGTATTAAAAATAACACATTTAGGCTTGAAACGTACACTAATGTACGATATAATGAAGGTAACAAATCAAACAAAGGAGCGATCAATGATGAAAATGAGTATAAATGAATTTAATAAGCAGCATAATATTTCAATAAAAGAAGGTTTTGAACTGTATGAAGTCTTTGAAGAATTAGAAAAAACAAATTTAGAATGTGGTTTTATAGCACTGACGAAGGAAAAAGCAAATCAAGCCATTTTGAAAGTGGAAACTCTAATAAATTTAGAGGATAAATATTACTTGTGTGTTCGATAATATAAGGGCTATTTATAGCCCTTATATTTACAAAAGGTATTAAAAATAATATAACTAGGAGCATG
>NZ_JAFEQJ010000024.1:0-50873 GCF_016890655.1 Staphylococcus sp. GDY8P72P
CCGAGAGGTCTCTTTTTTTATGTTGAAAAATATACAAACTAGACCGTAAGGTCTTTATTATAAAAGTAGAAAGTTACGAGGTAAAAAGGTATACAATTGCTGGAGCAATTGCATAAGTAGTACTAATGCATTGCATGCAAAGTACTACTTTAAATGCATTACATGTAAAGTACTACTAATCTTATTTTACAAAGGCATTAATCAATGCATCTGTATGACTTTGGAGTGCTGCTTTTGGTATACCTCCAAATCCAATGATAAATTTGGGTTGTGTCTCTTTTGGATTATATTGGTTCATTGGAACGACCTTTACTTGGTGATCAGACGCTTGTTTTAAGCATTCTTCTAATGTGCTACCGTTAGTAATAGTTAAGGTAAAATGCATTCCTGTTAATGCGCCTTCAATTTGTAATTGGTTTGCATAGGGTTTCAGTCGTTCTAAAATAAATTTGAGCTTATCACTATAAACAGTTCTCATTTTATTAAGGTGACGTTCAAAGCTGCCAGAGTGCATGAAATTCGCTACTAATTGTTGTAAATGCATTGGTACGGTATTACCTTCTTTGTACGGAAGTTGCTGATATCGTGTGAGTAATGGGTTAGGTAGAACGACATATGCAATTCGACAACTCGGATATAAAGATTTCGAGAAAGTACTAATATATATCACTTTATCTTTAGTATCTAGACTTTGTAAGGCCGGAATAGGTTTCCCGGAAAAACGAAACTCAGAATCATAATCATCTTCAATAATATAACGATTGTCATCTTTTTGAGCCCAATGAATCAGTTGGGTTCTTTTTTTTAGGTTCATGACATAACCAGTTGGAAACTGATGGGATGGCGTAACATAGGCAACATGATGCTTACTTTGTTTAAATGCGTCAATATCAATTCCAGTAGGTGTAACAGGAACTTGTAAATAAGGTATTTGTTTTTTATCCAACACTTGCTTAATTGGAGGATAACTAGGTTGTTCTATAATAAATGATTGATCATCTAAGATATCCGTTAATAAATTAATGAGTTGTTCAGTCGATGAACCGATAATAATTTGATTTGGATGGCTGGTCACGCCACGGCTATTAAATAAATAATGTGCTATTTCTTGTCTTAATTCTTTTAAGCCTTGTGAATCACGATGTTGTAGCAAAGCACGTTGATCATCTTCAAAGATATCACGCGCATGTCGTCTAAATTGTTGCATTGGAAAATATTCAGCGTCAATTTCTGCCATATTAAAAGCGTATTTGTGATGTATAGTCTCTTCGTTTTTTTCTTGATTATCGACATGGGGAGGTTGTGGTGTATCATTTTTATAAATAACAGGTAAAGATTCAATATCTGACACATAATAACCAGAACGCGGTTTAGCATAAATAAACCCTTCATCTAATAAAATTTGATAGGCATGTTCGATAGTAGTATTACTGACTGACAAATGTGCACCTAAAGCACGTTTAGAAGGGAATTTATCATCAGCATGATATTGACCTTCAATGATTTGTTGTTTTAAAGTTTCATAAAGATTGAGGTAAAGCGGTTGTTTCGGCATATAACTGACCCCTTAATTTTATTGAGAATTGTACCTTTTTAAATACCAGTTTATCTCTTAAAATGAATTTAATCAACTATGAAAAGGGGTAAGTAATATGTCAAAAATTACTGGATCAGATAGAGTAAAACGAGGGATGGCTGAAATGCAAAAAGGCGGCGTTATTATGGACGTTGTTAATGCAGAACAAGCTAGAATTGCTGAAGAAGCAGGCGCAGTTGCTGTAATGGCTTTAGAACGTGTGCCTTCTGATATTAGAGCTGCTGGTGGCGTAGCACGAATGGCTAATCCAAAAATTGTAGAAGAAGTAATGGAAGCAGTGTCTATCCCTGTAATGGCTAAAGCACGTATTGGTCATATTACAGAAGCACGTGTTTTAGAATCAATGGGCGTAGATTACATTGATGAATCTGAAGTGTTAACACCTGCAGATGAAGAATATCATTTATTAAAAGATCAATTCACAGTACCATTTGTTTGTGGTTGTCGTAACTTAGGAGAAGCAGCTCGCCGTATTGGTGAAGGTTCTGCGATGTTACGTACTAAAGGTGAACCAGGTACTGGTAATATAGTGGAAGCAGTTAGACATATTCGTCAAGTTAATTCAGAAGTAAGTCGTTTAACTGTAATGAATGATGATGAAATCATGACTGAAGCTAAGAATATTGGTGCACCATATGAAGTATTAAAATCAATTAAAGACAATGGACGTTTACCAGTTGTAAACTTTGCAGCGGGTGGTGTAGCAACACCTCAAGATGCTGCTTTAATGATGGAGTTAGGCGCTGATGGTGTCTTTGTTGGTTCAGGTATTTTTAAATCAGAAGACCCTGAAAAATTCGCAAAAGCCATTGTTCAAGCGACAACACATTATCAAGATTATGAATTAATTGGTCGTTTATCAAAAGAGCTAGGTACTGCTATGAAAGGTTTAGATATAAATCAACTTTCTTTAGAAGAACGTATGCAAGAGCGTGGTTGGTAATATGAAAATTGGCGTACTGGCATTACAAGGTGCAGTTAGAGAACATATTCGTCACATCGAACTGAGTGGACATGAAGGTGTAGCCATAAAACGTGTAGATCAATTAGATGAGATAGACGGTTTAATACTACCTGGTGGTGAGTCGACAACATTGCGTCGTCTAATGGACTTGTATGGATTTAAAGAAGCACTACAACAATCAACATTGCCAATGTTTGGTACTTGTGCAGGTTTAATTGTCTTAGCTAACGATATTGTTGGTGAAAGTGGTTATTTAAACAAGTTGAACATTTCAGTACAACGTAATTCATTTGGGCGTCAGGTAGATAGCTTTGAAGCTGAATTGGATATTCGTGGGATTGCTAAAGATATTGAGGGTGTGTTTATTCGAGCACCACATATTGAATCAGTGCAAGCAGGCGTAAACGTACTGTGTACAGTAGGTGAGAAAATTGTAGCGGTACAAGAAGGGCAGTATTTAGGAGTATCTTTCCATCCAGAATTGACGGATGATTACCGAGTAACACAATATTTCATTGACCATATTGTGCAAGGACAACAAACACACCAAGTATGACAAAATGTATTTAAGTCCATACAAAACTTTATATCATAGTGAAATAACATGTTAGAAGAGTATAAATAAAAAAGGACCTAGAACATTGCAATATGTTCTAGGTCCTTACATTTTTTATGCTGCTGAATATTTTTTATAAAGAACAAATGATGTCGTAGCTCCTGCAACTAATACAGATGTTAAAGATGCCACTTGTTTAATTATTTTCTTTTTACGTTTGGATGAAAATTCCAATTCCCTTTGTACTTGAATTTCAAAATCTTCTCGTGAATCAAAATTAATTACGTCATGAGCCATTTTCATGGAACATCTCCCCTTAATATATAATAATCAGTGCAGTATTTGAGTATTGTGTCAATTTAAAGTACTAATTGTAGTGCTTAATAGCTATAAAACAAAAGCGAAAGTACACGAACTATAGCTGTAAGTTAGAGTGTTACATTGTATAAATTGTGTTACTTCCTTTGAATTAAAATTTGATACTGCACTTCTTGTTCATAGGTATGAATAAATGCACCTACTTATTGAATGATACATGTTTAGATGTAAATTTACAAGTGGCAACTTTTTAATATGCTACACCTATTTAAAATGAAAACACACTCAACGATATTAGGCGATGAGTGTGTTTGTTAGGTTTGTTGTTGAAAAAATTGATTTAAGCTATTTTAAATTGTATCACTAAATAAAGAAGCCTGCGATTGCTGATGAAATGAATGAAACTAATGTAGCACCGAATAATAATTTCAAACCAAAGCGGGCTACCATGTCACCTTTTTCGTTATTTAATGATTTAATTGCACCGGAAATAATTCCGATTGAACTGAAGTTGGCGAAAGATACTAAGAAAACTGAAACGATACCTTTAGCATGCTCACTCATACCTTTAACTTCACTTAAACTTTGCATCGCAACAAATTCATTGGATAGTAGTTTTGTTGCCATAACAGAACCAGATTGTACTGCATCGCTCCAAGGAATACCAGCTAAAAATGCAAATGGCGCAAAGATAAAACCGATAATTGTTTGGAAGTCCCAATCAATTTGTCCACCTGACAAGCCTGAGAAGATACCGGCAACAAGTCCGTTAAGTAAAGCGATTATAGCAATGTACCCTATTAACATTGCACCAACGATTACAGCAACTTTAAATCCGTCTAAGATGTATTCTCCCAATACTTCAAAGAATGACTGTTTTGAAGCTTCACTTTCTTGCACAATTAATTTATCCTCTTTTTCATCCACACGATATGGATTGATGATAGAAGCGATAATAAAACCACCGAATAAGTTTAAGACTACTGCAGTAACAACGTATTTAGGTTCGATTAATGCAAAGTACGCACCAATGATAGACGCTGATACTGTAGACATAGCAGAAGCTGTTAATGTATATAAACGTTGTTTAGGTATGTATGCTAATTCTTTTTTTAGTGATATAAAAACTTCTGATTGTCCCAAAATAGCAGCGGCAACTGCGTTGTATGATTCTAATCGTCCCATGCCATTGATTTTAGAAATAAGAAATCCTAAAACATTAATAATCCATGGTAAAATTTTTGTATATTGTAAGATACCAATTAATGCTGAAATAAACACAATAGGTAATAAAACATTAAAGAAGAATGGAGGGTTTTCAGGATCTATATATTCAAATCCTCCAAATACAAAATTTACCCCTTCTGCTGCTTGTGCTAATAGATAATTAAAACCATTTGAAATACCACTAATAACAGTAATACCAAATTTTGTTTTAAGTAAGATAAAAGCAAAAACTAACTGTATCCCAAGTAACAAACCGACATAATTCCAACGTATATTTTTTCTGTCTGAACTAAACACAACGGCTAGTGCTAAAAATACTACGATACCAATTAAGCCAATAATAATATGCATATTGTTTTTCATCCCTTTAATTTTTTCTTAATATCTATAATACAATAAAAGTAATATAAGTAACATGGATTTTTAAAATTTTTAAATCATATTGGTTGAAAAAGGTCAAAGTTGGTCATATAATATAGTCAAAGAAGGTCAAAAAGAGGTGATAATCATGCACAATATGTCTGACATCATAGAGCAATACATTAAAAAATTATTTGAAGACTCCAATGAAGATGCTGTAGAAATTCAGCGCGCACATATAGCGCAACAATTTGATTGTGTACCTTCGCAACTTAATTATGTCATTAAAACACGTTTTACAAATAAACATGGTTATGAAATTGAAAGTAAACGAGGTGGCGGAGGCTATATTCGAATCACAAAAATTGAAAATAATGACGCAAGCGGATATATTAATCATCTACTCCAAATTATTGGTCCTTCAATATCTCAACAACAAGCGTACTATATTGTAGATGGCTTATTAGAAAAAGGTTATATTAGCGATAGAGAAGCTAAAATGATTAATGCAGTAGTAGATAGAGAAACATTAAAAATGGATGTAATAGCACGTGATATTATTAGAGCTAATATTATGAAAAGACTATTACCGATCATAAATTATTATTAAAAGAGCGAGGTGATTACCGTGTTGTGTGAGAATTGTCATTTAAATGAAGCCGAAGTTAAGGTAGCAGTAAAAGGAAAAGACGGTATTCAAGAAAAATGGGTATGTACCACTTGCGCTAAAGGGAACAACCCTTGGACACAAGATAGTCAAGTAGAACAACAAGATGATATAGAAGGTGCCTTTGTTGTAAAACAAATATTACAACACTTAGCAGCTAAACACGGTATCAATTTTGATGAAATTACGATTAAAGAAGCTAAACGTTGTCCAACATGTCAAATGTCTTTACGTGATATCGCACATGTAGGTAAGTTTGGCTGTGCACAATGTTACGAGACATTTAAAGAAGATATTGTAGATATTGTAAGACGTGTGCAAGGGGGTCAATTTGAACACACAGGTAAAACACCTCATTCGTCCCATAAAAAATTAGCGTTAAAAAAACAAATTGAAGAAAAAACCAACCATTTAACACAGTTAATTGAAGAACAAAACTTTGAAGAAGCTGCTATTGTCAGAGATGAAATCAAAGCATTAAAAGCAGACAGAGATAGCGAGGTGACACGTGATGAGTGATAAAGACTTAAATGCACATATGAGTGATTGGATGCGTGAAGGAACTGATTCACCAGTTATTATGTCATCAAGGATTAGATTGGCACGAAATTTAGAAAAACACGTGCACCCGTTAATGTTTCCATCTGAACAAGAAGGTTATAGAGTAGTTAATGAAGTTCAAGATGCGCTTCCCGAGTTAGCTGTACAACATTTAGATCAAATGGATCAACGCAGTAAATTTAAACTCGTTGCGAAACATCTTATTAGCCCTGAATTAATTAAACAACCAGCGGCAGCAGTGTTATTAAATGAAGATGAATCATTAAGTTTAATGGTCAATGAAGAAGATCACTTACGTATTCAAGCAATGGGCAATGATCTATCATTACAATCATTGTTTGAACAAGCTTCACAAATTGATGATCAGTTAGATGCTAAGTTAGACATCAGTTTTGATGAAACTTTAGGTTATTTAACAACATGTCCTACAAACATTGGTACAGGGATGCGTGCTAGCGTGATGCTACACTTACCTGGGTTATCCATTATGAAAAGGATGAACCGCATTGCACAGACTATTAATCGCTTTGGATTTACAATGCGTGGAATATATGGTGAAGGTTCACAAGTATATGGTCACATCTATCAAGTATCTAACCAATTAACGTTAGGTAAAACAGAAGCGGAAATTATCGATAGTTTAACTGAAGTAGTACAACAAATTATTAATGAAGAATTGCAAATTAGAGAACAGTTAAATCGTCATAATTACGTTGAAACACAAGATAGAGTATATCGTTCGTTAGGAATCTTAAAGTATAGTAGACTGATATCAATGGAAGAAGCTTCGTTTAGATTAAGTGAAGTTAAATTAGGGTTAGATTTAGGATATATCACACTTGAAGATTTTAAGTTCAATGAGCTGATGATTGCCATTCAGTCACCATTTTTAATAGATGATGAAGATGAAAAATCAGTGAATGAAAAAAGAGCTGATATCTTGAGAACATATATAAAATAGGAGGTCTCGTTTTATGTTATTTGGTAGATTAACTGAACGTGCGCAGCGCGTATTAGCACATGCACAAGAAGAAGCAATCCGTTTAAATCATTCAAATATAGGTACTGAGCATTTACTGTTAGGTTTAATGAAAGAACCAGAAGGTATTGCGGCCAAAGTGCTAGAATCATTTGAAATTACTGAAGAAAAAGTAGTCGAAGAAGTGGAAAAACTTATCGGACATGGACAAGAACAAATGGGCGCACTACATTATACACCAAGAGCTAAAAAAGTCATCGAATTATCTATGGATGAGGCGCGTAAGTTACACCATAACTTTGTAGGTACTGAGCACATCTTATTAGGACTTATTCGTGAAAATGAAGGTGTTGCAGCGCGTGTATTTGCAAACTTAGATTTAAATATAACTAAAGCACGTGCACAAGTAGTGAAAGCTTTAGGTAGTCCAGAAATGAACAATAAAAATGCACAGGCAAATAAATCTAATAACACGCCAACATTAGATAGTTTAGCACGAGACTTAACTGTCATCGCTAAAGATGGAACATTAGACCCAGTTATAGGAAGAGACCAAGAAATTACACGTGTCATTGAAGTGTTAAGTAGACGTACTAAAAATAATCCAGTACTTATTGGTGAGCCAGGTGTAGGTAAAACTGCAATTGCTGAAGGCTTAGCTCAAGCAATTGTTAACAATGAAGTACCTGAAACATTGAAAAATAAACGTGTCATGTCATTAGACATGGGTACAGTTGTTGCTGGTACAAAATATCGTGGTGAATTTGAAGAACGCTTGAAAAAAGTTATGGAAGAAATTCATCAAGCAGGTAATGTCATTCTATTTATCGATGAGTTACACACACTTGTAGGTGCAGGTGGCGCAGAAGGTGCTATTGATGCATCCAATATCTTGAAACCAGCTTTAGCTAGAGGCGAATTACAGTGTATTGGTGCAACTACATTAGATGAGTATCGTAAAAACATCGAAAAAGATGCAGCGTTAGAACGTCGTTTCCAACCTGTACAAGTAGATGAACCAACTGTTGAAGATACTGTAGAAATCTTAAAAGGATTACGTGATCGTTATGAAGCGCATCACCGCATCAACATTTCTGACCGAGCAGTTGAAGCGGCAGTACAATTAAGTAATCGTTATGTATCAGATCGTTTCTTACCGGATAAAGCGATTGACTTAATAGATGAAGCAAGTTCAAAAGTTCGACTCAAAAGTCATACAACACCACCAAATCTCAAAGAGATTGAACAACATATTGAACAAGTGAAAAATGAAAAGGATGCAGCTGTACATGCACAAGAGTTCGAAAATGCAGCTAATTTACGCGATAAACAAACAAAATTAGAAAAACAATATGAAGAAGCAACAAACAACTGGAAAAATGCCCAAAATGGCGAAAACACATCATTATTAGAAGAAGATATTGCAGAAGTAATTGCTGGTTGGACAGGTATCCCATTAACTAAAATTAATGAAACTGAATCACAACGCTTGCTTAACTTAGAAGATACGTTGCACGACAGAGTTATTGGACAAAAAGAAGCAGTTAATTCTATCAGTAAAGCTGTTAGACGTGCTAGAGCTGGCTTGAAAGATCCTAAACGTCCAATCGGTAGCTTTATTTTCTTAGGACCTACAGGTGTAGGTAAAACAGAATTAGCACGTGCATTAGCTGAGTCAATGTTTGGTGAAGAAGACGCAATGATTCGTGTTGATATGAGTGAATTCATGGAGAAACATGCTGTGAGTCGTTTAGTCGGAGCACCTCCAGGCTATGTTGGTCACGACGATGGTGGACAATTAACAGAAAAAGTTAGACGTAAGCCATATTCTGTTATTTTATTTGATGAAATTGAAAAAGCACATCCAGATGTCTTTAACATTTTATTACAAGTCCTTGATGATGGACATTTAACAGATACTAAAGGTCGTCGCGTAGATTTCCGTAATACTGTAATTATTATGACTTCAAACGTTGGAGCTCAAGAATTACAAGATCAGAAATTCGCTGGCTTTGGCGGTGCAGAAGAAGGACAAGATTATGAAACAATTCGTAAAACAATGTTGAAAGAATTGAAAAATGCCTTCCGTCCAGAATTCTTAAACCGTGTCGATGACATTATCGTCTTCCACAAATTGGATAAAGATGAATTGAAAGAAATTGTAACAATGATGGTTAATAAACTAACAGAACGTCTGTCAGAACAAGATATTAGCATCAGTGTTACTGATACAGCGAAGGAAAAAATTGCTGAAGAAGGCTATGATCCAGAATATGGTGCTAGACCATTAATCAGAGCTATTCAAAAAACGGTCGAAGATAACTTAAGTGAATTAATTTTAGATGGTAACAAAATCGAAGGTAAAGACGTAGTTATTGATCATGATGGTAAAGAATTTAAGTATGATATCAAAGATCGTGTAAATGAAACAGAAGAACAAGAACAAACAGAAACAACAGAATCTTAAGAGAATTCCGTGTGTAAGTTTGAAGGCTGGGACAAATTAATTATGTCTCAGCCTAATTTTATATTGCCAGTAGATGACTAAACATGCGTTTCAAATCATGCGTGTTTCAATTCGAGTCATCATTGTTGAGGTAGGGCGACGAAATCTTTTTAATAAAATTAGATTTCTGTCCTACTTCTTTTTTATGTAAACGTCGATGTAAGACGCTCAATTATAATACTTAGTTAATTCTGCGTTTGCTTACTTTAGTATTCAGCACACTGATTTATCTATAATATAGATACTATTTAGGCATAATAATAGTGTCTCAATTTATGACAGAATATGATAAAGTAGTAAAATGTGTAAGCGTGACATTGAATAGGAAATGTCATATTAATAACTGTTAGCTTTAAGAAATAATCAATGTAGGATTGACTAGTAAGTTAGATACGGTGATATAAGCCCTATGAATCACTTAATATTTTAATTGTTTTTACAGCAACAGAGGTATAGAATAGATTTGTTCAAGTAAAGTTGGAGGTGCAAATTTGGCCAAAAAGAAAGTGATATTTGAATGTATGGCTTGTGGCTATCAGTCTCCGAAATGGATGGGGAAATGTCCAAATTGTGGTGCGTGGAACCAAATGGAAGAGAGTATAGAGCAACAAGCCTCAAGCCCAAAACATGGCGTGAGAAGTAAGGATACTGCATCAAAAGTGCAGAAATTGAATGAAGTTAATAATGAAACGGCACCTAGAATAGAAAGTAAATCAACAGAGTTTAACAGAGTATTGGGTGGTGGCATAGTCAGTGGTTCGTTAGTACTTATTGGTGGTGATCCCGGAATTGGGAAATCAACGCTATTGTTACAAATATGTGCAGCGTTATCACAAAGCTATAATGTACTTTATATTACGGGGGAAGAATCATTAAATCAAACTAAGCTAAGAGCTGAACGTTTAGATGAAGATTCGAGTCAATTAAATGTATTTGCTGAAACGGATTTAGAGATTATTCATGAGACTGTGAAAAAAATGCAACCTGATTTGATTGTAGTAGACTCGATTCAAACGATATTCCACCCTGAAATTAGTTCGGCACCTGGCTCTGTGTCACAAGTAAGAGAAAGTACGCAAAGTTTGATGAATATTGCTAAGCAAATGAATATTGCGACCTTTATTGTAGGGCATGTAACTAAAGAAGGCCAAATTGCTGGACCGCGATTATTGGAACATATGGTAGATACAGTGTTGTATTTTGAAGGTGATGAACATCATGCCTATCGTATTTTACGTGCGGTCAAAAACCGTTTTGGTTCAACCAATGAAATGGGAATTTTTGAAATGAAACAAAGCGGACTAAAAGGTGTCAAAAACCCTTCAGAGATGTTTTTAGAAGAGCGTTCGACGAATGTGCCAGGTTCAACTATTGTATCAACGATGGAAGGGACAAGACCACTATTGATTGAAGTACAAGCATTAGTTACACCAACGACCTTTAATAACCCGAGACGTATGGCGACAGGTATTGATCATAATAGGCTTAGTTTATTGATGGCAGTGTTAGAGAAAAAAGAGAATTTTTTATTACAACAACAAGATGCATATATTAAAGTTGCTGGTGGTGTACGTCTAACAGAACCTGCTGTTGACTTAGGAATTATAATGGCTACGGCTTCTAGTTTTAAAGATTTAGCTGTTGATGGTCTCGATTGTTTCATCGGAGAAGTTGGACTTACTGGTGAAGTACGTCGTGTATCCAGAATCGAACAACGTGTACAAGAAGCTGCAAAGCTTGGTTTTAAAAGGGTTGTTATCCCTGAAACAAATATTGGAGGCTGGACTTTCCCTGATAATATTCAAGTTATCGGTGTTTCTAGCGTTCATGATGCAT
The DNA here is from genome assembly GCF_016890655.1 of Staphylococcus sp. GDY8P72P. Taxonomy (NCBI): domain Bacteria; kingdom Bacillati; phylum Bacillota; class Bacilli; order Caryophanales; family Staphylococcaceae; genus Staphylococcus; species Staphylococcus sp. GDY8P72P. Next base: position 11,572 of record NZ_JAFEQJ010000024.1, read on the forward strand.
TAAAATATGCATTGAAACAATAAATATAAATAAGGAAAATGAATAGTACTGCCACCGATATGTAGTCACTATGGAAAGGAAGTATTATTGAATATGATAAGAGTCATTGTAATCTTGTGCTATGTCATATTAGGTGCAAGTTTGGGCGTCTATTTTATACCAGAAATTATAAATGATACAGGACTAAGTCATTATCCACTATTAAAAAATAGTTATTTTACTGGTCTATTAGGCATAGTTATTTTCTTCCTTTTGTTTGGGTGGTTTATACGAAAAATCGCCTTAGGCTTAAGAGAAGTTGAGCAAACGATTATGCGTCAAAGTGCAATTGAAATCTTATTTGCCACAATTGGTCTAATGATAGGACTATTAATTTCAGTTATGATTTCTTTTATTTTCCAAATAATTGGTAATAATGTATTAAATCATTTTGTACCGATTATTATTACTATTATATTAGGTTATCTTGGTTTCCAATTTGGCTTGAAAAAACGAGATGAAATGTTGTTGTTTTTACCTGAAAACATGGCGCGTTCGATGTCTATTAATGCTAGAAATGCAGTACCTAAAATTATTGATACGAGTGCCATTATCGATGGTCGTATTGTTGATATTATAAAATGTGGTTTTATTGACGGTGAAATATTAATACCACAAGGCGTTATAAATGAGTTGCAAATTATTGCTGATGCCAATGATAGTGTGAAACGAGAAAAAGGACAACGTGGATTAGATATATTAAATGAACTTTATGATACGGATCATCCGACACGCATCATCCATCCTACAAAATCACATAGTGATATTGATGCAATGCTCATTAAATTAGCTCAACATTATAGAGGTCATATTATCACGACTGATTTTAATTTGAACAAAGTATGTCATGTGCAAGGGATACAGGCATTAAATGTGAATGACTTATCTGAAGCAATTAAGCCAACTGTCCATCAAGGTGACCGTTTTAACTTATTATTAACGAAAATGGGCAAAGAAAGTGGACAAGCTGTAGGTTACTTAGATGACGGTACGATGGTCGTAGTAGACAATGCCAAAAAGCATATTGGAGAACATATTGATTTAGAAGTGATTAGTTTATTACAAACTTCATCAGGTCGTATTATTTTCGCCAAAAAAATTAGTGCATAATAAATTATAATCTATGTAATGCCATGTAATTGATAGGGTGTTACATAGATTTTTAATACATAGATATAGGCATGGTGTTATCAATTTATACTGTATCGTGCTACAATAGATAGCGAAAAATGCCTTTAGCTATGTATTGGCGAAGTAAGCTATTACTTCGATAATTATCTATAAATTAGAAAAAAGTGATAAGCAAAATATGCTGAGCTATGGTATTATTAATTAGAAAATATAACAAAGCATATTCATAGTTAATGGTGTGGGTATAGGTATAACAAGTATAAGTTGTTACAGCATGTTTCAACTTTTTTGATGTGCCGTCAATACGCACGCATGTTAATTGATAATATTAAAATGGTAAACAGGAGTGAACATAATGAGTGATCGCGTAAGAGTTAGATATGCCCCTAGTCCAACGGGCTATTTGCATATAGGTAACGCTAGAACAGCTTTATTTAACTATTTATTTGCAAAACATTATGATGGAGACTTTATTATTCGTATTGAAGATACAGATAGTAAACGTAATTTAGAAGATGGCGAATCTTCTCAATTTGATAACTTAAAATGGTTAGGCATTGACTGGGATGAATCAGTAGATAAAGATAAAGGCTATGGACCATACCGCCAATCAGAGCGTGCAGAAATTTATAATCCATTAATTCAACAATTATTAGACGAAGACAAAGCATATAAATGTTATATGACTGAAGAAGAATTAGAAGCTGAACGTGAAGAACAGATAGCAAACAATGAAATGCCACGTTACGGTGGAAAACACGCACATTTAACTGAAGAAGAAAGACAACAATTTGAAGCGGAAGGTCGTAAACCATCAATTCGTTTCAGAGTACCTAAAGATACGACATTTAAGTTTGATGATATGGTTAAAGGTGAAATTTCATTTGATTCCAATAATATAGGTGACTGGGTTATTGTGAAGAAAGATGGCGTGCCAACATATAACTTTGCAGTAGCAGTTGATGACCATTACATGGAAATTTCAGATGTTATTCGTGGCGATGACCACATTTCTAATACACCAAAACAAATTATGATTTATGAAACATTTGGTTGGGAAGTACCACGTTTTGCGCACATGTCATTAATAGTTAATGAAGAACGTAAAAAATTAAGTAAGCGCGATGGTAAAATTTTACAATTTATCGAACAATATCGTGATTTAGGTTATTTACCAGAAGCGTTATTTAACTTTATTACTTTGCTAGGTTGGTCACCAGAGGGCGAGGAAGAAATTTATTCTAAAGAAGAATTTATTAAGATTTTTGATGAACAACGTTTATCTAAATCACCTGCCTTCTTTGATAAACACAAATTAGCTTGGGTAAACAACCAATATATGAAGCAAAAAGATACTGAAACAGTATTTGAATTAGCTTTACCTCATTTAATTAAAGCTAACTTATTACCAGAACAACCAACAGAAGCAGACCTAGATTGGGGACGTAAATTAGTAGCGTTATATCAAAAAGAAATGAGTTACGCTGGAGAAATTGTTCCGTTATCTGAAATATTCTTCCGTGATGAGCAAGCACTAGGTGATGATGAACAAGAAATCATTGCTGGAGAACAAGTGCCAGAATTGATGGAACATTTATATAGCAAATTAGAAGCGTTAGAAGTCTTTGAAGCGACAGAAATTAAAAAAACAATTAAAGAAGTACAAAAAGAAACAGGAATTAAAGGTAAGCAATTATTTATGCCGATTCGTGTTGCGGTTACTGGGCAAATGCATGGACCGGAATTACCTAATACAATTGAAGTATTAGGTAAAGATAAAGTGTTAACAAGATTACAACATTACGTAAAATAAATCTGTGGCACTTAGAAACTTGAAATACAGTACGAGAACCCCTATGATAAGAATTGACAATGCAAAGGATTAGTAAGTAGTAAAAGTGTTCAGAGAGTGTACGGGAGCTGCGAGTACATCACTAATACTATGGAATGCACCTTTGTTGCTAACAATTAAATGATGTAAATGAGTGTATATAAGTGCAATTTTGGGATGAAATATCAAAATTAAACTTATATATAAAGAAGAGTGGGACCGTGCCAAAGCACCTCTAGCATATTGTGTTAGAGGTGCTTTTTTAGTAGGGAGGAAAAAATCTTGTTTAAAGTTTTAAAAAGAGTAAAAGATGATATAAATATGGTTTTTGAACAAGACCCAGCAGCAAAAACGACGTTTGAAGTTGTGACATCATACGCAGGTTTACATGCTGTATGGAGTCATCTCATTGCGCACACATTATATAAAAAGGAAAAATATGTTCTTGCAAGATTAATATCACAAATTACGCGGTTTTTTACTGGTATAGAAATACATCCAGGTGCAAAGATAGGGAGACGTTTATTTATTGATCACGGCATGGGAGTAGTAATTGGTGAGACATGTCGAATTGGAGATAATGTAACTATATATCAAGGTGTGACACTAGGCGGAACTGGAAAAGAGAAAGGCAAAAGACATCCAGACATTGGAGATAACGTACTGATTGCAGCGGGAGCTAAAGTACTAGGTAATATTGAAATTCATTCAGATGTAAATATTGGTGCTAATTCTGTAGTACTAACTTCTGTGCCAAGTTTTTCAACTGTAGTAGGTATACCAGGGCATATAGTAAAACAAGATGGTAAACGTATCGGTAAAACATTCGATCATTTAAATTTACCTGACCCGATTTATGAGCAAATGAAAGAGTTAGAGAAACAACTTGAAAAAACAAGAAATGGAGAGATTCAAGATGATTACATTATATAATACATTAACACGCCAAAAGGAGACTTTTGAGCCTCTTGAACCGGGTAAAGTGAAGATGTATGTATGTGGACCTACAGTTTATAACTATATTCATATAGGGAATGCTCGACCAGCAATTAACTATGATGTAGTACGCAGATACCTTGAATACAAAGGTTATGAGGTAGAATATGTATCTAACTTTACCGATGTAGACGATAAACTCATTAAACGTTCAAACGAATTGAACGAATCAGTACAGTCGATTGCTGATCGCTATATTGAAGCATTTTATGAAGATACGTCAGCATTGAATGTTAAGAAAGCAACGTCGAATCCACGTGTTATGAATCATATGGATGACATTATTCAATTTATTCAAGAATTAGTTGATGAAGGTTATGCTTATGTCAGTGGTGGCGATGTTTATTTTAGAACACGTAAGTTTGAAGATTATGGTAAATTAAGTCATCAATCACTCAATGATTTAAAAGTAGGTGCTCGTATTGAGCAAGGTGAACAGAAAGAAGATGCACTTGATTTTACATTGTGGAAACAAGCAAAACCCGGTGAAATTAGTTGGGAGAGTCCATTTGGAGAGGGACGTCCAGGTTGGCATATCGAATGTTCTGTAATGGCATATAAAGAATTAGGTGCCACAATTGATATTCATGCTGGTGGGACAGATTTACAATTCCCACACCATGAAAATGAAATTGCGCAATCAGAAGCACACAACCATGCACCATTTGCGAATTATTGGATGCACAATGGTTTTATTAACATTGATAATGAAAAAATGAGTAAATCGTTAGGTAACTTTGTGTTAGTACATGACATTATTAAAGAAATTGATCCTGACGTATTACGTTTCTTCATGATTAGCGTACATTATCGTAGCCCAATTAATTACAATATGGAACTTGTAAATGCAGCTAGAAGTGGATTAGAGCGTATACGTAATAGTTATAATGCTGTGTTAGAGCGTGCAGCAATTGCTACAGATATAACAGATCAAAGTGACTATTTAGAGCAAATTGATAGCATATTAACACAATTTGAAACTGTAATGAATGATGATTTTAATACCGCGAATGCTATCACGGCATGGTACGATTTAGTTAAATTAGCAAATAAATTTGTATTGGAAAATACCACTTCACTGGCGGTACTAGAACGTTTTAAAGAAGTGTTCCATATCTTTAGCGATGTGTTAGGCGTGCCATTAGAAGGTGCTTCAACTGATGAATTATTAGATGAAGATGTTGAAGCATTAATAGCAGAACGTGATGCTGCTAGAAAAAATAAAGATTTCGCACGCGCAGACGAAATTCGTGATGACTTAAAAGCACAAAATATTATACTTGAAGATACGCCTCAAGGTGTGAGGTTTAAACGTGGCTAATACTAATCCTAAACTTTTGAACCCATTGACATTAGCGTATATGGGAGATGCTGTGTTAGATCAACACATTAGAACCTATATCGTTTTGAAATTACAAAGTAAGCCCAATCGTTTACATCAGGTGGCAAAACAATATGTTTCTGCTAAAAGCCAAGCACAAACACTAGAATATTTGATTGAGAACACTTGGTTTACAGATGAAGAATTAGAAATAGTACGTCGTGGACGCAATGCTAAAAGTTATACTAAAGCTAAAAATACAGATATACAAACATATAAGAAAAGTTCAGGCTTGGAAGCAGTCATTGGCTTTTTATATTTAGACACACAAGAAGAGCGTCTGACAGCATTATTAGAGGCAATTGTAGAAAGTGTAAATGAAAGGGAGTGACATGTTGGAAGATATCGTTATCGTCGGTCGACATGCGGTAAAAGAAGCTATTACCAGTGGCCATACAATTAATAAAATTTTAATTCAAGATGGAATTAGAAAACAACAAATCAATGAGATATTAAAAAAAGCTAAAAACGAGAAAATCATTGTACAAACCGTTCCTAAATCTAAGATAGACGGTTTGTCAGAATTACCACACCAAGGTGTCGCTGCATTAGTAGCGCCTTATGAGTATACTGATTTTAATGACTTTATAGCGCAACAAGACAACAAAGATACTTTAGCCACAGTGTTGATTTTAGATGGGTTAGAAGATCCACATAATTTAGGATCGATTATTCGTACGGCTGACGCTTCGGGTGTAGATGGGATTATTATACCTAAACGTCGTTCCGTTGCTCTAACACAAACAGTTGTAAAAGCAAGTACAGGTGCTATCCAACATGTGCCGATTATGCGCGTGACAAACTTAGCACAAACGATCGAGTCGTTAAAGGAACATGGCTATTGGGTAGCAGGAGCGGAAGCAGATAACGCAACCGATTATCGTGAGTTGGATGCTGGCATGCCACTTGCTTTAGTTATCGGTAGTGAAGGCCAAGGTATGAGTAGATTAGTGAAAGATAAATGTGATTTTTATATCAAGATTCCTATGGTTGGACACGTCAATAGTTTGAATGCATCTGTAGCAGCAAGTTTACTGATGTACGAAGTTTATCGTAAACGGAATCAGATTGGAGATGCATAATGAAGGAAAGGTACTTAATCATAGATGGATATAATATGATTGGCCAATCTAAAACGTTAAGCAAACTCGCACAGGAAAATCTAGAAGAGGCTCGTGAACAATTATTGATTGCTATTGCAAACTTCAGTGCGGTCGTTGCTGATGAAGTCATTTGTGTATTTGATGCTTACGACCAATCTGGTTTGCAATCTGAGTATGAGTATCATGGTGTTAAAACAGTGTTTACGAAAGAAAAGGAAACAGCTGATAGCTACATCGAAAAGTATGTTTACGATTTGTATAATAAACATACGACACATATTACAGTAGTAACGAGTGACATGAGTGAACAACATGCAATCTTTGGCACAGGCGCCTATCGCATCTCATCGAGAGAAATGTGGCGCGATTTAGAAGAAAACGAAACGACTATTTCTAAGTCATTAGATGGCTTCAATGAAACTAAACCAAGAACACGTATCCCATTATCAAATGAGATATTGCAAGAATTCGAAAAAATTAGGCGTGGTAACCACAAGAAAGACTAATTTTGCCCTCTTGCTTTTTAGTGATCTCGCTTTGTATGATATGAATATTCTAACGGAAAGGAACATATCATGAGAGACCATATGACAACTAAAAAGCAATCTGTAGCCCATGCCACTAATGAACATAATCAAACATTAGTAAACCACATCATTGCACAGGTCACACCTAAGATTAAAGCAAGTTTAAATTGCAGCTCAATTACTAAAGATAGTAAAGATGATTTGTTTCAAGACATTATCCTGAAGCTTTTACTCAATATAGCGTATTTTGACTTTAAGCAAGACACACCAATTGAACATTACATCAATAAAATAGTGAAAACAACAAAAGCAGATTACTTTCGACGACGCGCGTTACAAAATGTGCAACGGCAAGCATTAGTGCAAGAGTTTCGTGTGAATTATGAATCACGTACACAACAGCAAAATATTGAAGTGATTATATTACGTAATGAGTTGAAAACAATATTAAATCAGAGCTTCGAACGACTGACCATATTAGAACGTACTATTATGACTGATATGGTAAATGGCTATAAACCGCATTCTATTGCACAGCGTTTTAATATAGAACACAAAGTAGTCTATAACGGGATTCAAAGAGCAAAACGCAAAATTAAGCGTTATTTACTACTCTGGTGGCAATAAAATGTAGTACACTGAATATGGTGATATGACAACACGTGATACATTTTACAATAGTATTGATGTTTGACAATTGCTATATGACTTATGTATAGTAGATTGGTATTATAATGAATAAGGTGAGGTTTATTGAAAAAAGTACCGTTGAATTGTGAAGAATGTGGCAGCCGAAATTACAATTTACCCAAACACAACGATGCAACTACGAGACTTACATTGAAAAAATATTGCCCTAGGTGTAATACACATACACTGCATAAAGAAACAAAATAAATGTTAGTGTATTTCATATTAAGTAGCTGCAAACGCGAACGGATAACATAGTAGTAATGGATGACTCGAGTATAATGAGATGGAGGGTTTATAATGGCTAAAAAAGATGGTTTCTTTCAAGGCGTAAAGCCTGAAATGGAAAAGACAAGTTGGCCAACTAAAGAAGAATTATTTAAGTACACAGTAATTGTGGTTGCTACAGTAATCTTCTTTCTAGCTTTCTTCTATGCCTTAGACTTAGGAATTGGCAGACTTATAGAATTAATTAAATAGTGAGGAGTGACGACATGTCTGAAGAAGTTAGTGCAAAGCATTGGTATGCAGTGCATACTTATTCTGGTTATGAGAATAAAGTTAAAAAGAATTTAGAAAAACGTGTAGAATCTATGAATATGACAGAACAAATTTTTAGAGTTGTCATACCAGAAGAGGAAGAAACACAAGTTAAAGATGGTAAAGCGAAAAAGCTAACTAAAAAAACATTCCCAGGATATGTGTTAGTTGAATTAGTGATGACCGATGAATCTTGGTATGTTGTAAGGAATACGCCAGGTGTAACTGGTTTCGTTGGTTCTGCTGGCGCAGGCTCAAAACCTAATCCTTTATTGCCTGATGAAGTACGTTTCATCTTAAAACAAATGGGCATGAAAGAAAAAACGATAGATGTTGAAGTTGATTTAGGTGAACAAGTACGAGTGAAATCTGGTCCGTTTGCTAACCAAGTTGGTGAAGTACAAGAAATTGAAGCGGATAAATTCAAATTAACAGTTTTAGTAGACATGTTTGGAAGAGAAACTCCGGTAGAAGTAGAATTTGATCAAATAGAAAAATTATAATAATTAAAAGGAAAATTACTATTGATTTCTAATATAGATTGATGGTATAATACTGTGGTCGCGCTTTAGAGCGTTCCATTTCGTCACGAAATGTAGAAGAGTGGGAGGGCAAAACTCAGTCCTGTGACCACATCACGATATCAAGGAGGTGCACATCGTGGCTAAAAAAGTAGAAAAAGTAGTTAAATTACAAATTCCTGCAGGTAAAGCAAACCCAGCACCACCAGTTGGTCCAGCATTAGGTCAAGCAGGTGTGAACATTATGGGATTCTGTAAGGAATTCAACGCACGTACTCAAGAAGATGCAGGTTTAATCATTCCGGTGGAAATCAGTGTTTATGAAGATCGTTCATTTACATTTATTACTAAAACACCACCAGCTCCAGTACTACTTAAAAAAGCAGCTGGCGTTGAAAAAGGTTCAGGCGAACCTAATAAAAACAAAGTTGCTACAGTAACTAAAGATCAAGTACGCGAAATTGCTAACAGCAAAATGCAAGACTTAAACGCTGCAGACGAAGAAGCAGCTATACGTATTATCGAAGGTACTGCACGTAGTATGGGTATCACAGTAGAATAATTATAACAATTAACATGAAACAGATAGACGGATAGTAGCAGATGACAGAGATGACAAACATGATCGCAGTATTCAACATTGTCGTAAATGAAGAAGTAGAACTGTTGAGGAAGTCTCCCAAAGTCCATACACACTTCACTGTTATCTGCTCTTAACTTGCGCAGGCAAGTAAACGTGGGAGGAAATTCCGCTAAAACCACTAAAGGAGGAACAATAAATGGCTAAAAAAAGTAAAAAGTATCAAGAAGCAGCTAGTAAAATAGACCGCCAAAAACATTACGATGTTGAAGAAGCTGTCGCATTAGCTAAAGAAACAAGCATCGCTAACTTTGATGCTTCAGTAGAAGTAGCATTCCGTTTAGGCATTGATACACGTAAAAATGACCAACAAATCCGTGGTGCAGTAGTACTACCAAACGGTACTGGTAAATCACAACGTGTATTAGTATTTGCTAAAGGTGACAAAGCAACAGAAGCAGAAGCAGCAGGCGCTGATTACGTAGGCGAAGGCGACTACGTAAACAAAATCCAACAAGGATGGTTTGACTTCGATGTAGTTGTTGCAACACCAGACATGATGGGTGAAGTTGGTAAATTAGGTCGTGTATTAGGACCTAAAGGTTTAATGCCAAACCCTAAAACAGGTACAGTTACTATGGATGTGAAAAAAGCTGTTGAAGAAATCAAAGCTGGTAAAGTAGAATACCGCGCTGAAAAAGCTGGTATTGTACATGCATCTATTGGTAAAACTTCATTTGATACTGATAAATTAGTTGAAAACTTCAGAGCTTTACAAGATGTATTAGCAAAAGCTAAACCATCTTCAGCTAAAGGGACTTATTTCAAATCTGTTGGTATTACTACAACAATGGGTCCTGGCGTTAAAGTTGATACTTCAGGCTTTAAACTATAATAAATCATATCTAATATAAATAGACTGAAAGTGTTCCTTTCAGTCTATAAATAAATATTGACATATTACAATAAACCAGTTATATTGGTTTATGTGATTATTTTACCTAAGACAGTAGGAGTTATACATTAACTTAAAATTACATCCTGCCGAGGCTAAAATTGACTTGAACGTGAAGAAACTTTCAAGCACTTTTTGCCGTGGGTAGAAAGTGCTTTTTTTATTGAGTGATGCTTTTAACTCTTAAGCTAGAGTATTATTCAAAATTAAAAGCACCAAAATAAATTGTATGGAGGTGTCTAAATGTCTGCTATCATTGAAGCAAAACAACAACAAGTTGATACTATTGCTGAACAACTTAAAAACTCAGTATCTACTGTAATCGTAGACTACCGTGGTTTAAGTGTAGCTGAAGTGACAGAACTACGTTCACAATTACGTGAAGCTGGTGTTGAGTACAAAGTTTACAAAAACACTATGGTTCGTCGTGCTGCTGAAAAAGCTGGTATCGAAGGATTAGATGAATTCTTAGTAGGACCTACAGCTGTTGCAACATCTACTGAAGATGTCGTTGCACCAGCAAAAGTACTTGCAGGATTTGCTAAAGAACACGAAGCATTAGAAATTAAAACAGGTATTATGGAAGGTAGCGTTATCTCAGCTGAAGAAGTTAAAACAGTTGGATCTCTACCATCACACGACGGTCTTGTATCAATGCTATTATCTGTATTACAAGCACCAGTCCGCAACTTCGCATATGCAGTTAAAGCTGTTGGTGAAGAAAAAGAAGAAAGCGCTGAATAATTGCGCATAAAAAAACTTAACTTAATGGAGGAATATTAAAATGGCTAATCAAGAACAAATCATTGAAGCAATTAAAGAAATGTCAGTATTAGAATTAAACGACTTAGTAAAAGCAATTGAAGAAGAATTTGGTGTAACTGCAGCAGCTCCAGTAGCAGCAGCAGGTGCAGCAGGCGGCGCAGATGCAGCTGCTGAACAAACTGAATTTGACGTAGAGTTAACTTCAGCTGGTTCATCTAAAATCAAAGTTGTTAAAGCTGTTAAAGAAGCAACTGGCTTAGGATTAAAAGATGCTAAAGAATTAGTAGACGGAGCTCCTAAAGTAGTTAAAGAAGGCTTATCTAAAGAAGATGCTGAAGAGCTTAAATCACAATTAGAAGAAGTAGGCGCTACAGTAGAATTAAAATAATTCTAGCCTCTTAACTAATGAATAATTTTATATTGCAGGCCGAGAGTTACATTATCAAAGTGATATGTAAGCAACTTGCAGTCTGAGATTTTTGAGAAATGAAAACCCCGTTATCACTATAACGGGGTTTTATCTTTTGATTATCTTTAAAGGTCTACGTTATCATTTGAACTAAGCACTAGCTAAGATAATACATAATCCGCAATTTGTGGATTAAAATGAGGTGTAGTCATGAGCCACTATTATGATGCGAATCCTGAAGTTGAAAGTGATGAAACTGTTTTTACCTACTCCTACGATAATCATAATTTAAAACTAACAACAGATGCAGGTGTCTTTTCGAAAGGGAAGATAGACTTTGGTTCTGACTTGTTAGTTACAACATTTTTGAAAGCAAATCCCCCTGGACCTACGAAAAATATAATTGATGTTGGATGTGGCTATGGGCCCATTGGCTTAATGGTTGCTAAAGTAGCACCACATCATCAGGTTACAATGGTAGATGTGAATCAGCGCGCGTTAGCATTAGCAAAGCGCAACAAACAAAAAAATCACATCGAAAATGTTGAAATTGTAGAAAGTGATGGTTTAACTCAAGTAGAGGACGCTACGTTTGACTTTGTGTTAACCAATCCACCTATTAGAGCAGGAAAAACTGTGGTGCATCAAATACTAACGGACGCCAGTAGTAAGTTGAAACAAGAAGGCGCGCTCTATGTTGTTATTCAGAAAAAACAAGGAATGCCTTCAGCGAATAAGAAAATGCAAGAAGTATTTGAAAACGTAGAAGTAGTAGAAAAAAGTAAAGGCTATTACATTTTGCGAAGTGTAAAGCTTGATTAAAATACTTGATTCTGATATAGTTATAGAATGTAAAAATTTATGTTCAATAAGTGTGTACTTTTACGTATAAAATAACAATGTATATTGCTAATATAGTAAATAGAAAATGGTGTCATAAGGAGTGCTACCGTTTTCTTTTTGTCTTATTATATTTGGTTATTTATCAAAAGTAAACACACAATTTTTGAGGGGTGAATCTGTTTGGCAGGTCAATTTGTCCAATATGGAAGACATCGTAAACGTAGAAATTATGCGAGAATTTCAGAAGTATTAGAATTACCGAACTTAATCGAAATTCAAACGAAATCATATGAGTGGTTCTTAAAAGAAGGGTTACTAGAAATGTTCCGTGATATTTCACCGATTGAAGATTTCACAGGTAATCTGTCTTTAGAGTTTGTAGATTACAGACTTGGTGAACCAAAATATGATTTAGAAGAATCGAAAAACCGTGATACAACGTATGCTGCACCACTTCGAGTGAAAGTACGTCTTATTATTAAAGAGACTGGCGAAGTAAAAGAGCAAGAAGTGTTTATGGGAGACTTCCCATTAATGACAGATACAGGTACATTTGTGATTAACGGTGCAGAACGTGTTATCGTATCACAACTTGTTCGTTCACCATCCGTTTACTTCAACGAAAAACTAGATAAAAATGGTCGTACGAACTATGATGCAACTATCATTCCTAACCGTGGCGCATGGTTAGAGTATGAAACAGATGCAAAAGATGTTGTATATGTACGTATCGACAGAACTAGAAAGCTACCTTTAACTGTGTTATTACGTGCTTTAGGTTTCTCTACAGATCAAGAAATCATCGATCTATTAGGAGATAATGAATATTTACGTAACACACTAGAAAAAGATGGTACTGAAAATACAGACCAAGCTTTACTAGAAATTTATGAACGTTTACGTCCTGGCGAGCCACCTACAGTAGAAAATGCTAAAAGCTTATTATATTCACGTTTCTTTGATCCAAAACGATATGATTTAGCAAGTGTAGGTCGTTATAAAGCAAACAAAAAACTACATTTAAAACATCGTCTGTTTAATCAAAAATTAGCAGAACCGATTGTTAATGCTGAGACAGGTGAAATTGTAGCTGAAGAAGGCACAGTTTTAGATCGTCGTAGCTTAGATGAAATCATGGATGTTTTAGAAGCAAATGCAAATAGTGAAGTATTTGAATTAGAAGGTACAGTAATTGATGAACCAGTTGAAATTCAATCAATCAAAGTATATGTACCAAATGATGAAGAAGAACGTACTACTACAGTAATTGGTAACGCGTTCCCTGATTCAGAAGTTAAATGTATTACACCAGCAGATATTATCGCATCTATGTCATACTTCTTTAACTTATTAAGTGGTATTGGCTTTACTGATGATATTGACCATTTAGGTAATCGTCGTCTACGTTCAGTAGGTGAATTATTACAAAACCAATTCCGTATTGGTTTATCAAGAATGGAACGTGTGGTTAGAGAAAGAATGTCTATTCAAGATACAGACTCAATCACACCACAACAATTAATCAACATTCGTCCAGTTATTGCATCTATCAAAGAATTCTTTGGTAGTTCACAATTATCACAATTCATGGACCAAGCTAACCCATTAGCTGAGTTAACACATAAACGTCGTTTATCAGCATTAGGACCTGGTGGTTTAACACGTGAACGTGCTCAAATGGAAGTACGTGACGTACACTATTCTCACTATGGCCGTATGTGTCCTATCGAAACACCAGAGGGACCAAACATCGGTTTAATTAACTCACTATCAAGTTATGCACGTGTAAATGAATTTGGCTTTATCGAAACGCCGTACCGTAAAGTAGATTTAGCAACAAACTCAATTACAGATCAAATTGATTACCTAACTGCTGATGAAGAGGACAGCTATGTGGTAGCACAAGCCAACTCTAACTTAGATGAAAATGGTAAGTTTTTAGATGACGAAGTTGTTTGTCGTTTCCGCGGTAATAACACAGTTATGGCTAAAGAAAAAATGGACTACATGGACGTATCACCTAAGCAAGTAGTTTCAGCTGCAACGGCATGTATTCCTTTCTTAGAAAACGATGACTCTAACCGTGCATTAATGGGTGCGAACATGCAACGTCAAGCAGTACCGTTGATGAACCCTGAATCACCTTTCGTAGGTACAGGTATGGAACACGTAGCTGCTCGTGACTCTGGTGCTGCAGTTATTGCAAAATACAAAGGTCGCGTTGAGCACGTTGAATCTAATGAAATCCTAGTTCGTCGCTTGATTGAAGAAAATGGTCAAGAATACGAAGGTGAATTAGATCGTTATCCATTATCTAAATTCAAACGTTCTAATACTGGTACTTGTTATAACCAACGTCCAATTATTGCAAAAGGTAATGTTGTGACAAAAGGTGAAATCCTAGCTGACGGTCCTTCAATGGAATTAGGTGAAATGGCCTTAGGTAGAAACGTAGTTGTTGGTTTCATGACTTGGGACGGTTATAACTACGAGGATGCTGTAATCATGAGTGAACGTCTTGTTAAAGATGACGTTTACACTTCAATCCATATTGAAGAATATGAATCTGAAGCACGTGATACTAAATTAGGACCTGAAGAAATTACGAGAGACATTCCAAACGTTTCGGATAACGCACTGAAAAACTTAGATGATCGCGGTATTGTCTATGTTGGTGCCGAAGTTAACGACGGTGATATTTTAGTTGGTAAAGTAACGCCAAAAGGTGTCACAGAATTAACTGCTGAAGAGCGTTTGTTACATGCAATCTTTGGTGAAAAAGCACGAGAAGTTCGTGATACTTCATTACGTGTACCTCATGGTGCAGGCGGTATCGTGCTAGATGTTAAAGTCTTCAATCGTGAAGAAGGAGACGACACACTTGCGCCAGGCGTAAATCAATTGGTACGTGTTTATATCGTTCAAAAACGTAAAATACACGTTGGTGATAAAATGTGTGGACGTCACGGTAACAAAGGTGTAATTTCGAAAATTGTTCCTGAAGAGGATATGCCTTATTTACCAGACGGTACGCCAATCGATATCATGTTAAATCCATTAGGTGTGCCATCACGTATGAACATTGGACAAGTACTTGAATTACATTTAGGTATGGCTGCGAAAAACTTAGGTATTCATGTTGCATCACCAGTATTTGATGGTGCCAACGATGATGATGTTTGGTCAACTATTGAAGAAGCAGGCATGGCTAGAGACGGTAAAACTGTACTTTATGATGGTCGTACTGGTGAACCATTCGATAATCGTATTTCAGTTGGTGTAATGTACATGCTTAAACTTGCGCACATGGTTGATGACAAGTTACATGCGCGTTCAACTGGACCATATTCACTTGTTACACAACAACCACTTGGTGGTAAAGCACAATTTGGTGGACAACGTTTCGGTGAAATGGAGGTATGGGCACTTGAAGCATATGGTGCTGCTTATACATTACAAGAAATCTTAACTTATAAATCCGATGATACAGTAGGTCGTGTGAAAACATACGAAGCTATTGTTAAAGGTGAAAATATCACTAGACCAAGTGTTCCAGAATCATTCCGCGTATTGATGAAAGAATTACAAAGTTTAGGTTTAGACGTTAAAATTATGGATGAACACGATAATGAAATCGACATGCATGATACAGAAGATGAAGAAGCAACAGAGCGTAAAGTTGACTTACAACAACAAGGCGCGCCAGAGTCACAAAAAGAAATCACTGACTAATTGTATTTAAGACTAAATAAAGAATAAATTCACAGGTTGTCGTACATAGCGCGTTTATCGTGCTATGTATACGCAACTTGACACTTTTATTATTCATTTTGTTGATATAAGCCAATCAATCAATTTGCACAGTTAATCTAAATTGAAGGAGGTAGGCTCCTTGATTGATGTAAATAATTTCCATTATATGAAAATAGGACTTGCTTCACCTGAAAAAATCAGATCTTGGTCTTTTGGTGAAGTCAAAAAGCCAGAAACAATAAACTATCGTACACTTAAACCAGAAAAAGATGGTCTTTTCTGTGAAAGAATTTTTGGACCTACAAAAGACTGGGAATGTAGTTGTGGTAAATACAAACGTGTGCGTTATAAAGGCATGGTTTGTGACAGATGTGGTGTGGAAGTAACTAAATCTAAAGTGCGTCGTGAACGCATGGGACACATTGAATTAGCAGCACCAGTATCACATATTTGGTATTTCAAAGGTATCCCAAGTCGTATGGGCCTTTTATTAGATATGTCACCAAGAGCATTAGAAGAAGTTATTTACTTCGCGTCTTATGTGGTAGTTAACCCAGGACCAACAGGTTTAGAGAAGAAAACATTACTTTCTGAAGCAGAATACAGAGAGTATTATGATAAATTCCCAGGCCAATTTAGCGCTAAAATGGGTGCTGAAGGTATTAAAGATTTATTAGCAGAAATAAATTTAGATGATGAATTAAAACACTTACGTGATGAGCTTGAATCAGCTACAGGGCAAAGATTGACTCGTGCTATTAAACGTTTAGAAGTTGTTGAATCATTTAGACATTCTGGTAATAATCCTGCTTGGATGATTTTAGACGTATTACCAATTATTCCACCAGAGATCAGACCAATGGTTCAATTAGATGGTGGACGTTTTGCTACAAGTGATTTAAACGATTTATATCGTCGTGTTATTAACCGTAATAACCGTTTAAAACGTTTATTAGACTTAGGTGCTCCTGGCATCATCGTACAAAACGAAAAACGTATGTTACAAGAAGCAGTAGATGCTTTAATTGATAATGGTCGTCGTGGCCGTCCAGTTACTGGTCCAGGTAACCGTCCATTAAAATCATTGTCACATATGTTAAAAGGTAAACAAGGTCGTTTCCGTCAAAACTTATTAGGTAAACGTGTTGACTATTCAGGCCGTTCTGTTATTGCAGTAGGACCTAGCTTGAAGATGTACCAATGTGGACTACCTAAAGAAATGGCATTAGAATTATTCAAACCATTCATTATGAAAGAATTAGTACAACGTGAAATTGCAACGAATATTAAAAATGCCAAAAGTAAAATTGAACGCATGGACGATGAAGTATGGGATGTTTTAGAAGATGTTATCGTAGAACACCCAGTATTACTTAACCGTGCGCCTACACTTCACAGATTAGGTATCCAAGCCTTTGAACCAACATTAGTTGAAGGTCGTGCGATTCGTTTACATCCACTTGTAACGACGGCTTATAACGCTGACTTTGATGGTGACCAAATGGCTGTTCACGTACCTTTATCTAAAGAAGCACAAGCTGAAGCACGTATGTTAATGTTAGCTGCACAAAATATCTTAAACCCTAAAGATGGTAAACCAGTTGTAACACCATCACAGGATATGGTATTAGGTAACTATTATTTAACATTAGAACGTGCAGATGCTGTGAATACAGGTACAATTTACAACGATACTAACGAAGTATTAAAAGCGTATGCTAATGGTTATGTGCACTTACACACACGTATTGGTGTGCACGCACAATCATTTAATAATCCAACATTTACAGAAGAACAAAATCGTAAGATCTTGACAACATCTGTAGGTAAAGTGATATTTAATGAGATTATTCCTGATTCATTCGCCTATATTAATGAACCTTCACAAGCTAATTTAGAAGATAAAACACCAGATAAGTACTTTGTTTCTGCAACTGAACTAGGTGAAGGCGGATTACAAGAATACTTCAAAGATCAACCACTTGTTGATCCATTCAACAAAAAATTCTTAGGTAATATCATTGCCGAAGTGTTCAATCGCTTTAGCATCACTGACACATCAATGATGCTTGATAGAATGAAAGACTTAGGATTTAAGTTCTCTTCTAAAGCGGGTATTACTGTTGGTGTATCTGATATTGTGGTATTACCAGACAAGCAAGATATTTTAGATGAACATGAAGAATTAGTTGAACGTATTACAAAACAATTTAATCGTGGTTTAATTACTGAAGATGAGCGTTATAACCGAGTAGTCGAAATTTGGACAGACGCCAAAGATAAGATTCAAGGTGAATTAATGCAGTCATTAGATAAAACAAACCCTATCTTCATGATGAGTGACTCTGGTGCCCGTGGTAACGCATCTAACTTTACACAGTTAGCAGGTATGCGTGGACTCATGGCTGCGCCATCCGGTAAAATTATTGAGTTACCAATTACATCATCATTCCGTGAAGGTCTAACAGTATTAGAGTACTTTATTTCTACTCACGGTGCGCGTAAAGGTCTTGCCGATACAGCACTGAAAACTGCCGATTCAGGTTACCTTACTCGTCGTCTTGTTGATGTGGCTCAAGATGTTATTGTCCGTGAAGAAGATTGTGGTACAGACCGTGGTTTACTTGTTTCAGACATCAAAGAAGGTACTGAAATGATTGAACCATTCATCGAGCGTATCGAAGGTCGTTATTCTAAAGAAACAATTCGTCACCCTGAAACAGATGCAATTATCATCCGTCCAGACGAATTGATTACTGCAGATATCGCTAAACAAATTACAGATGCTGGTATTGAAGAAATGTATATCCGTTCAGCATTTACATGTAATACACGTCATGGTGTATGTGAAAAATGTTACGGCAAAAACCTTGCTACAGGTGAAAAAGTCGAAGTTGGTGAAGCAGTTGGTACAATTGCAGCCCAATCAATCGGTGAACCTGGTACACAGCTTACAATGCGTACATTCCACACAGGTGGGGTAGCAGGTAGCGATATCACTCAAGGTCTTCCTCGTATCCAAGAAATCTTTGAAGCGCGTAATCCAAAAGGACAAGCGGTAATCACTGATATCGAAGGTACAGTAGAAGACATTAAACTAGCGAAAGACCGTCAACAAGAAATTGTCATTAAAGGTAATAATGAAACTAGATCTTACCTTGCTTCAGGTACTTCAAGATTGAAAGTCGAAGTTGGACAAGCAGTAGAGCGTGGAGAAGTATTAACTGAAGGTTCAATTGAACCGAAAAACTTCTTATCTGTTGCTGGCTTGAACGCAACTGAAAGCTACTTACTAAAAGAAGTACAAAAAGTTTACCGTATGCAAGGTGTTGAAATCGACGATAAACACGTTGAGGTTATGGTAAGACAAATGTTACGTAAAGTACGTATCATTGAAGCAGGCGATACGAAACTATTACCTGGCTCATTAGTAGACATTCACAACTTTACTGATGCTAACCGTGAAGCGTTCAAAGAACGTAAACGTCCAGCAACAGCTAAACCAGTATTATTAGGTATTACGAAAGCATCTCTTGAAACTGAAAGCTTCTTATCTGCGGCTTCATTCCAAGAAACAACTCGTGTCCTAACAGATGCTGCAATTAAAGGTAAACGTGATAACTTACTTGGCTTAAAAGAAAATGTTATTATCGGTAAATTGATTCCAGCAGGTACAGGTATGAGACGTTATAGAGACGTTAAATACGACAAAGCTGCTCCGGAACAAGAAATAGAAGAAGCTATTATTACTGAATAATAGGGTGTATAAAACACAGTGACCGATGTTAAGTCGGTCACTTGTTTTTTTGATATTTAAGGCTATTTATAGTTGACGCGGCACCACGTAGATGTTACTATTATTAAGGTTGATGCAAGCAGAACTTTGGAGGATATTTTATGTCTAATGAAAAAGTTGCACGCTTTAACAAACAACACTATGTTATTGGTCAGAGACAGACGCTGAAAGCACTGAGCAACGATCAAGTTACATCATTGATTATCGCTGAAGACGTAGAAGTTTATGTACTTTCTCGCGTGTTAAGCCAAATCAATCTACAAACAATGCCTATATCATTTTTTGCGAGCAAACAAGCTTTAGGAGAATGTGTAGGGATTAATGTTAATGCTTCTATTGTTGCATTACTAAAATGAGATTAGTGAGAAGATATTCTTACTAAATTTTATTTAACCTAAAAATGAACCACCTGGATGTGTGGGATTAAAAAAGAAGAGAGGAGGACATTTTAAATGCCAACTATTAACCAATTGGTGCGTAAACCAAGACAAAGTAAAGGTAAAAAATCTGATTCACCAGCTTTAAACAGAGGTTTTAACAGTAAAAAGAAAAAATTTACTGACTTAAATTCACCTCAAAAACGTGGTGTTTGTACTCGTGTGGGTACAATGACACCTAAAAAACCTAACTCTGCGTTACGTAAATATGCACGTGTGCGTTTATCAAATAACATTGAAGTAAATGCATACATCCCTGGTATCGGCCATAACTTACAAGAACACAGTGTTGTACTTGTACGTGGTGGACGTGTAAAAGACTTACCTGGTGTGCGTTATCATATCGTACGTGGTGCGCTTGATACTTCAGGCGTTGATGGACGTAGAAAAGGTCGTTCATTATACGGAACTAAGAAACCTAAAAAATAAGTTTAAAATTTCGTAAATTTTACTTATAAAATCTCAAAATATATTATAATAGGAAGGGAGGACTTACATTATGCCTCGTAAAGGATCAGTCCCAAAAAGAGACGTATTACCAGATCCAATTCATAACTCAAAATTAGTTACAAAATTGATCAACAAAATTATGTTAGATGGTAAACGTGGAACAGCTCAAGGAATTCTTTATAATGCTTTCGAACTAGTTCAAGAACGTAGTGGTAGAGATGCATTAGAAGTATTTGAAGAAGCTATTGAAAATATCATGCCAGTATTAGAAGTTAAAGCTCGTCGTGTTGGTGGTTCTAACTATCAAGTACCTGTAGAAGTTCGTCCAGAACGTCGTACTACATTAGGATTACGTTGGTTAGTAAACTATGCTCGTCTTCGTGGTGAAAAAACTATGGAAGAGCGTTTAGCTAACGAAATCTTAGATGCAGCTAACAATTCAGGTGGCGCAGTTAAGAAACGTGAAGATACACACAAGATGGCTGAAGCAAACAAAGCGTTCGCTCACTATCGCTGGTAAGATGGTAGTTTTTACCCTGAGTATGTTCCAATTTGATAGTTTACTATCTGTGGCTCGTGCTTAGGGCATCGCCATATTTATAGTATTTATTCGCAGTAATACTGGAAGGAGAAAAAATACATGGCTAGAGATTTTACTTTACAAAGAACTCGTAATATCGGTATCATGGCTCACATTGACGCTGGTAAAACAACTACGACAGAACGTATTCTTTACTATACTGGCCGAATCCATAAAATCGGTGAAACACATGAAGGTGCTTCACAAATGGACTGGATGGAGCAAGAACAAGATCGTGGTATCACTATCACTTCAGCTGCAACAACAGCACAGTGGGATGATCACCGTGTAAATATCATTGATACACCAGGACACGTAGACTTCACAGTTGAGGTTGAACGTTCTTTACGTGTACTTGATGGTGCGGTAACAGTACTTGATGCGCAATCAGGTGTTGAACCACAAACTGAAACAGTTTGGCGTCAGGCAACAACTTATGGTGTACCTCGTATTGTATTCGTAAACAAAATGGACAAGTTAGGTGCAAACTTTGAATATTCTGTTAGCACTATACATGATCGTTTACAAGCGAATGCGCAACCTATCCAATTACCAATTGGTGCGGAGGACGAGTTCGAAGCAATCATTGACCTAGTAGAAATGAAATGTTTCAAATACAACAATGACTTAGGAACTGAAATTGAAGAAATCGAAATTCCTGAAGATCAAAAAGACAGAGCAGAAGAAGCACGTGCTAACTTAATCGAAGCCGTTGCTGAAACTAATGAAGACATCATGGAAAAATATCTTGGTGATGAAGAAATCACTATTGATGAATTGAAAGCTGCTATCCGTAAAGCTACTACTGATGTAGAATTCTACCCAGTACTTGTTGGTACAGCATTCAAAAACAAAGGTGTTCAATTAATGCTTAACGCTGTTATTGACTACCTACCATCACCATTAGATGTTAAACCAATCATTGGTCACCGCGCTGACAATCCTGACGAAGAAGTTATTGCTAAAGCGGATGACGATGCAGAATTTGCTGCATTAGCATTCAAAGTAATGACAGACCCTTACGTTGGTAAATTAACATTCTTCCGTGTGTACTCAGGTACGTTAACATCAGGTTCATATGTTAAAAACTCAACGAAAAATAAACGTGAACGTGTAGGTCGTTTATTACAAATGCACGCTAACTCTCGTCAAGAATTAAACACTGTATACTCAGGCGATATCGCTGCTGCGGTAGGTCTTAAAGATACAGGTACTGGTGATACTTTATGTGGTGAGAAAAATGACATCATCTTGGAATCAATGGACTTCCCAGAGCCAGTTATTCACTTATCAGTAGAACCAAAATCTAAAGCAGACCAAGATAAAATGACTACTGCTTTAGTTAAATTACAAGAAGAAGATCCAACTTTCCATGCTCACACAGATGAAGAAACTGGACAAGTTATCATCGGTGGTATGGGTGAACTTCACTTAGATATCTTAGTAGACCGTATGAAGAAAGAATTTAACGTTGAATGTAATGTTGGTGCGCCAATGGTTTCTTACCGTGAAACATTCAAGCAATCAGCACAAGTTCAAGGTAAATTTGCTCGTCAATCAGGTGGACGTGGACAATATGGTGACGTTCAAATCGAATTTACGCCTAACGAAACTGGCGCAGGTTTCGAATTTGAAAATGCCATTGTTGGTGGTGTAGTTCCTCGTGAATACATTCCATCTGTTGAAGCTGGTCTTAAAGATTCAATGGAAAATGGTGTATTAGCTGGATATCCATTAATTGATGTTAAAGCTAAATTATTTGATGGTTCATACCACGATGTCGATTCATCTGAAATGGCCTTCAAAATTGCTGCATCATTAGCACTTAAAGAAGCTGCTAAAAAATGTGATCCAGTTATCTTAGAACCAATGATGAAAGTAACAATCGAAATGCCTGAAGAGTACATGGGTGACATCATGGGTGACGTAACATCTCGTCGTGGACGTGTAGATGGTATGGAACCACGCGGTAACGCACAAGTTGTTAACGCATTTGTACCACTTTCAGAAATGTTCGGTTATGCAACATCATTACGTTCAAACACTCAAGGTCGCGGTACTTATACTATGTACTTTGACCACTATGCAGAAGTTCCAAAATCAATCTCTGAAGAGATTATCAAGAAAAACAGTGGAAACCAAGCTGAATAATTAAACTTGTGTTGTACGACAAACGTCGGTAAAATACAAAATAAGCTTAATTATAAGCCATCCAATTGTTTGAATTGATTTTTTGGTCTAAATGCATTATAAAGGAACTATGTTCCTTTGCATTAACTAGTTATCTGTCTTCTCATGATGGTGAGAAACTGTCATGAGAGATAATTATTAAATATATTTTCTAAGAGAATAGGAGAGATTTTATAATGGCTAAAGAAAAATTTGATCGCTCAAAAGAACATGCCAATATTGGTACTATCGGTCACGTTGACCATGGTAAAACAACATTAACAGCTGCTATCGCAACTGTATTAGCAAAAAATGGTGACGCTGTAGCTCAATCATATGACATGATTGACAACGCTCCAGAAGAAAAAGAACGTGGTATTACAATCAATACTTCACACATCGAATATCAAACTGAAAAACGTCACTATGCTCACGTTGACTGCCCAGGACACGCTGACTATGTTAAAAACATGATCACTGGTGCTGCTCAAATGGACGGCGGTATCTTAGTAGTATCTGCTGCTGACGGCCCAATGCCACAAACTCGTGAACACATCTTATTATCACGTAACGTTGGTGTTCCAGCATTAGTAGTATTCTTAAACAAAGTTGACATGGTTGACGATGAAGAATTATTAGAATTAGTAGAAATGGAAGTTCGTGACTTATTAAGCGAATATGACTTCCCAGGTGACGATGTACCTGTAATCGCTGGTTCTGCTCTTAAAGCTCTAGAAGGCGACGCTGACTACGAGCAAAAAATCTTAGACTTAATGCAATCAGTTGATGATTTCATCCCAACTCCAGAACGTGACTCTGACAAACCATTCATGATGCCAGTTGAGGACGTATTCTCAATCACTGGTCGTGGTACTGTTGCTACAGGCCGTGTTGAACGTGGACAAATCAAAGTCGGCGAAGAAGTTGAAATCATTGGTATGCAAGAAGATTCAAGCAAAACAACTGTTACTGGTGTAGAAATGTTCCGTAAGTTATTAGACTACGCTGAAGCTGGTGACAACATTGGTGCTTTATTACGTGGTGTTGCTCGTGAAGACATCCAACGTGGTCAAGTATTAGCTGCTCCTGGATCAATTACACCACATACTAAATTCAAAGCTGAAGTTTATGTATTATCTAAAGACGAAGGTGGACGTCATACTCCATTCTTCAGTAACTACCGCCCACAATTCTATTTCCGTACTACTGACGTAACTGGTGTTGTTAACTTACCAGAAGGTACTGAAATGGTTATGCCTGGCGATAATGTTGAAATGGACGTTGAGTTAATTTCTCCAATCGCTATCGAAGACGGTACTCGTTTCTCAATTCGTGAAGGTGGACGTACTGTAGGATCAGGCGTTGTTACTGTAATCGAAAAATAATTTAAACTTTATCTAATATAGATGTAGTTTGAAGCCTCCATTATTGGAGGCTTTTTTTGTATTCAAAAAAGATAGGTAGCATTGTTGTACCTATCTTCTGAAGTATTATTTAGTTATAATGACTTGCTCTAGTTCTAAAATTTTTAAAAAGGTGCTGACTGCATATTTCATCGCAGATTCGTCAATATCAAAATACGGACTGTGATGTGGCGCAGTTGTGCCTTTGGTTTCGTCTCCACAACCAGTGAGGAAAAAAGCACCCGGACGTACGCGTTGATAATGAGAAAAATCTTCTCCGACCATCATCAATTCAGCATTATTAAAGCGGAAATTTAATTGATCTGCAGCAGCTTGTACGACATCATAAGCTTGTGGATGATTATGCACTGGTAAATACCCTTTAATATAATCAAAGGTATACGTGATGTCGTTCGCGACTGCTAAACCTTCTAATATTTTTTCCAATCGTTCAATAACATGTTGCTGTATTTCTGTATCAAAAGTGCGTACTGTGCCACGACAATAAGCAGCGTCAGGGATAACATTGTCAGCATCGCCAGCTTTAATCATTCCAAAACTCACTACGGCTTGTTTAACCGGGTCTATCGTACGTGAAACGATTTTTTGTGCGCTTAAAATAAATTCAGCCATAACGACTACAGGATCTATTGTTTCGTGTGGTTTAGCGCCATGACCACCTTGTCCTTGAATCTTAATATTAAATTCATCAGGTGAAGCCATCATCGCGCCATTGCGTGAATAGATAGCACCAGTAGGATAGCCACTCCATAAATGGTTTCCATATATACGATCTACATCTTGTAAACAGCCAGCATCAATCATTTCTTGAGAACCACCAGGCATTATTTCTTCACCATATTGGAAAATCAGTACGACATCTCCATTTAGGTTATTGCGGTGTTCATCTATAAGTTCAGCCACACCTAATAAAATAGCTGTATGGCCATCATGTCCACATGCATGCATTTTTCCAGGATGCTTTGATTTAAAGTCTAAATTCGTTAATTCATCTATGGGTAAAGCGTCAAAATCGGCACGTAAAGCGATTGCTGGACCATCACCTTTGCCTGAAAATCTTGCAACGATACCATTACGGCCAACAGGTGATTGTATATCGCACGATAATTGGCTTAATTGATTTAAAATAAAATCATACGTATGTTCTTCTTCGAATGATAACTCAGGATATTGATGGAGATATCTGCGAATTTGAATCATTCTATTTTCTTTCATATTTGCTAGTTGATACCAATCAAACAATTTCAACCCTTCTTCCTATTCTATTTTCATATGACTTCAGTATAACATTTTCCTTCTAAAGCCTATAGAGCACGAGTTAAAATATTATCTTTAGAATTAATTTTCAATGCCGTATTTAGTACTTTTAACTTAAATCAAAATGCGATATGATGGGGTTAAGTACATAGACAACTCAAAGGGGGAATCACAGTGGTACAATCACTGAATGACTTTTTAACAGAGAATATTAATTATTTAAAAGATAATGGACTCTACAACGAAATAGACACAATTGAAGGTGCGAATGGCGCTGAAATTAAAATTAATGGTAAAAACTATATTAATCTATCATCAAACAACTATTTAGGACTAGCGACAGATGAAGACTTAAAAACAGCAGCTAAAAATGCTATTGATACGCATGGTGTGGGTGCAGGTGCAGTACGTTCAATCAATGGGACATTAGATTTACATGATGAATTAGAGCAAACATTGGCGCAATTTAAAGGAACAGAAGCAGCTATTGCTTATCAATCTGGCTTTAATTGTAATATGGCTGCGATATCTGCAGTAATGAATAAAAATGACGCTATTTTATCAGATGAATTAAACCATGCTTCTATTATTGATGGTTGCCGTTTATCAAAAGCTAAAATTATCCGCGTGAATCATTCTGATATGGAAGACTTACGTGCCAAAGCAAAAGAAGCAGTGGAATCAAGACAATATAATAAAGTAATGTATATTACAGATGGCGTCTTTAGTATGGATGGAGATGTTGCAAAATTACCAGAAATCGTAGAAATCGCTGAAGAATTTGGATTGTTAACTTATGTTGATGATGCACATGGTTCAGGTGTTATGGGTAACGGCGCTGGTACTGTAAAACATTTCGGTTTACAAGACAAAATTGATTTCCAAATCGGCACATTATCAAAAGCAATTGGTGTTGTAGGCGGTTATGTGGCAGGTACTCAATCATTAATCGATTGGTTAAAAGTACAATCAAGACCTTTCTTATTCTCTACTTCATTAGCTCCTGGAGATACAAAAGCGATCACAGAAGCTGTTAAAAAATTAATGGCTTCAACTGAATTACATGATAAATTATGGGAAAATGGCAATTATTTAAAAGCAGGTTTAAAAGAATTAGGCTTTGATATTGGTCAATCAGAAACGCCGATTACACCAGTCATTATTGGTGATGAACAGAAAACACAAGATTTCAGTAATAAACTGAAAGAAGAAGGTGTTTATGTAAAATCAATCGTATTCCCAACTGTACCAAGAGGCACAGGACGTGTACGTAATATGCCAACTGCAGCACATACTAAAGAGATGTTAGATGATGCCATTGCAGCATTTGAAAAAGTTGGAAAAGAATTAAATATTATTGAATAGATTAATTGAGCATATTTCATAGAAATTTTTGCTGTAATAAATGAATAATGACTATAAGAAGAAGCTAGAACAGACAATTGTTCTAGCTTCTTTGTTATCATGTGACTAATGGGCATGTCGTTTAGTAATGGAATCTTTGGCAGTATTAGTATCGTCACGTTGTTTTGCATCTTGTTGTGCTTTAGCTTCTTTTGCCTCTTTAGTTTGTAGAAATGGTATAGTACACCACACGACATGCAATAAAATCGTAAATATAATGAGGACGATTGGTATGAAAATTTGAATGATACTGATATCAACAATAAAAGAAATGATAATAAATGCTGTGATGGATGGTAACGCACAGACAATTACTAACGTAAGTAACACAAATTGTAATACTTGTGTAGCGACTGAGTTAAATAAGTCTAACACTAAGATAAAGATATAAAATAGTGTAATGAGTACAAGCAATACAACAATCCAACCTTCAGATAAGCCACTTTGACTCTCGATGTAAGATTGATATGGTGTTAGTGTTGGTAAAATAAAAATCAGCATCGTTGCCAACCAAGCTAAAATTCCAAAGAATGTGAATAAAATATTAGACAGATGTTTATTCATTGTAACAACCTCCTTAAATGCTTGGTTCTAGCATGTTATAACAAAGAAAATATCAATGTTTATAAGTGTAAAATTACTTATTATCAGTATACCCATCTCGAAAAAAAGTAAGCATGGCGGAATTTTTTACTAACAAATTAGAAAGTAGTATGATAGGGTCAACTAGCTTAATTAACGGTGTGCAATATACAGAAAATTGTGGTTTTTTATTTTAAAAGGGGAATAACTAAATGAAATACAATTTAAGGTTGCATTTTCAGACACAACGTCTTATCATTAGACCGTTGGAAAAAAATGACTATCATTCATGGTATAACGGTTATAGTAACAGTAAGCTAGCACAATATAAATATGATAAGGGACAACTTGATTTATTAGAGAAGACCGAATCATGGTTTTACACACTTGTGCGTAACCAACAAGAAGCGATAAAAGAAGATGATATTTATTATTTTGCTATCTTTGATAAACCTGGGCAACATATCGGAATGATAGATTTGAAAACATTAAGTAGAGACAATTTTCAATGGGCAGAATTAGGCTACTTTATTCACAACCAATTTTGGAGACGTGGCTATGCCTATGAAGCACTAGTTGAAATCGTGGCACAAGCACAACAGATATTACATTTTCATAGAATAGAAGCACATGTCAATCTTGATAATGAACCATCACAAAAGCTATTAGAAAAAGTGGGCTTCCATTTTGAGTGTATACGTAAGGGATTTATATTTGAAAATGGTCAATGGACGGATCATTTTGTTTATTATTTAAACACACATAATAATGATATAAGTAGTTAGAAGGAGGCACATCAGCATGGCTGAATTTAGAGAGTTGGCAATGTCAGATGAATCTTTATATTGTAATTATATGAAGGAATGGATAGATAATGATGAGCAAATCGTTCCATCGATTACAAGTATTACAAAATATAGTTGTTTCGAAGAATTAGTGCATGAACTAGCACATAATAAAACACGCGATGAAACAGTGGATAACACAACATTCTTCTTAATTGATGATGAAGAAATTATCGGTGCAGTTAATATTAGACATCATTTAAATGATTCATTGAAAAAAGTCGGTGGTCACGTTAGTTACGGCATACGCAAAAAATATCGTGGTAAAGGTTACGGTAATAAAATCTTGAAGAAAGCTTTAGATTATTTATCACGTATTGGCGTACAAGAAGCCTTAATTACTTGCAATGCAGATAATGAAATTTCATTGTCAGTCATTGAGCATAACGGTGGCGAAGAAATCGAACCATATACAAAAGAAGATGGTACAACAACACGACGTTTCTTATTCGACATTGCATAATAAATTTACAACAAAATAAGAATTACACATTTTTTTGGAAGCACTTTTTTATTAAGTGCTTCCTTTTTTTTGCTTATTTTAAAATTTACCACAGCTTGAAAGTATATTCAGGTAAAATTTTAATGCAACATATTTGTAAATTACAATATGGTTCGCAATAAAAATTGTGAGCAAATATTGATATTACAAAATGGATGGCATTTAATCAATTGTAAAACATGATTAATGGAGGTAAATATGGAAAAAACATTAGATTTGATGAAGTTAAAAGACATAATAAAGAAAAACTTAAAGTTCTTATGTTTAGTGCCACTTTTATTTTTAATTAGTAGTGCAATGATTACTTTTTTTATTATGGTTCCCAAATATGAAGCTTCTACCCAAGTCTTGGTTAATCAAAAAGAAAGTGATGGTCAGCAATTTAATCCGCAACAAGTACAAAGCAATATTCAATTAGTAAATACATATAATGAAATTATTAAAAGTCCTCGTATTTTAGAGGCCTCTGCCAGAAAACTAAGCAAAAAATATAGTGCGGACGATATTGCTGCAATGTTAACTGTGTCAAATCAGGCTGAAACGCAATTATTAAACATTAATATACAAAGTGAAAATAAGAAGGAAACGGAAAAAATTGCTAATACTATTGCACAGGTATTTAGTGATGAAGTGACTGACATTATGAATATAGATAATGTGTCAATTTTATCTAAAGCTAATGGGACCGCCATACAAGTTGCACCTAAACCACTTGTAAATTTATTTATCGGATGGACATCGGGATTATTAGTAGCGCTGTTTGCTGTTGTACTAAAAGAATTATTTGATAAACGTATAAAAACAGAAGTAGATGTAGCAACGGAATTGGACTTACCAGTTCTAGGCGCTATACAAAAATTCAAATAAGGAAGGTTGCTCAGCTATGGCTAAAAAGAATAAAAATATAACACCCCTGTACACATATGATCAACCCAAATCAACGATTAGTGAAAAGTTTAGAGGAATAAGGTCGAATATTATGTTTTCGAATGCAAATGCTGAAATTACAGATATCATAGTTGCCTCAGAAAAAACTGCAGCAGGAAAAAGTACGATTGCAGCAAATATTGCAATTACATATGCGCAAGCAGGTTATAAAACATTACTTATAGACGGTGATATGCGTAAACCGACGCAACATTATGTTTTTGATGTAACGAACAATAATGGATTATCAAACTATATGTTAGGTAGGGCAATGTATCAAGATGCTGTCAAAGAGACGTTCGTTGCAAATTTGTTTGTACTAACTTCTGGTCCGATACCACCGAATCCATCTGAGTTAATTGGTTCAGAAAAATTTAAAACAGTATACCAGCAACTAAAGCAAGAGTTTGATTTTATTGTGATCGATACACCACCGGTAACGAGTGTGACTGATGCTCAACTATACGCTATCAATGTGGCGAATTGCATTTTAGTCATTGATAGCGAAAAGAATGATAAAAATGAAGTGAAAAAAGCTAAAGAATTAATTGAAATATCAGGAGCAAAAGTTATTGGTGTTGTATTAAATAAAATGCCGAAAGATAAATCGTCAAATTACTATTATTATTACGGAGATGATAGTAATGATTGATTTTCATAATCACGTGTTAATTGATGTTGATGATGGACCACAAAATATTGAAGCAGCGAGTAAACTGCTACAACAAGCACGTACAGAAGGAGTAACTGAAATAATAGTGACGCCTCATCATTTACATCCTAAATATTCAACGACTATGCACTGTGTTGAAGAAAAGTTGTTGGAATTACAAAATCATGAAGAAGTAAAACAATTGAACATTAACTTTTATGCGGGACAGGAAATTCGATTGACAGATCAAATTATTACTGAGCTAGAACAAGGAACTATTAAAGGAATTAATGATTCACGTTATTTATTAATTGAATTTCCATCGAACGAAGTGCCGTATTATACGCATAAGCTATTTTATGAATTACAAAATAAAGGATATATACCAATCATTGCACATCCAGAAAGAAATAAAGAAATGAGTCAAAATCTTGATGTATTATTTGAGCTAATTAACATGGGAGCTTTAAGTCAATTGACTTCTGGATCGTTAGTAGGTGTTTTTGGTAAAAACGTTAAAAAGTTAGCATTTCAAATGATAGATAACAATTTAGTACATTTTGTAGGTTCCGATGCACATCATGCCATACATCGTCCATTTTTGATGCGTAGCTTATTTCAGGACCGTAAGGTGAAGCAGTATCATGGTGAATTAACTAATTTTTTAACAAATGCACAAAAGGTGGTTAGGGATGTACACATATCCAAATTTAAGCCAACTCAGGGATATAAAGAGAAAAAATGGTTTGGACTAACTTAGTAAATTGAATGAGGGATT
Source organism: Staphylococcus sp. GDY8P72P (assembly GCF_016890655.1). Lineage (NCBI taxonomy): Bacteria > Bacillati > Bacillota > Bacilli > Caryophanales > Staphylococcaceae > Staphylococcus > Staphylococcus sp. GDY8P72P. Next base: position 43,439 of record NZ_JAFEQJ010000024.1, read on the forward strand.
ATAGTGACGCACATTTCTGCAAGATTACGGTTATTAATATTAATTATGATTGATTCAATAATAGTAACTTTCTCAGTCTTTGTAAGTTATTTTATCTTACAGCCATATTTTGAAAGTTATTCTATTAAATTATTAATGTTATCAGCGCTGTCGTTGTTAATATCGCATCACATTTTTGCCTTGGCTTTTAACTTATATCATCGGGCATGGGAGTATGCTAGTGTGGGTGAACTCTTGTTAGTTGTGAAAGCGGTAACTTCATCTATTGTGAGCACAATGATTATCGTAGCAATCTTAACAGCGCAAAGTCCATTTATTAGGTTGTATTTTATTACATGGATGATGCATTTAATATTTATTGGTGGTTCTCGTTTATGTTGGAGAGTATCAAGTAAACACTTTGGTGGCAAAGCATATAATAAAAAACCTACATTAGTTGTCGGTGCTGGCCAAGGAGGTTCGATGTTGATTCGTCAAATGTTGAAAAGTGTTGAGATGAAATTAGAACCAGTATTGGCAGTAGACGATGATCCGAAAAAGTACAAAATAGCAATTACTGAAGGAGTTAAAGTACAGGGAACGATAGCTGATATTCCGGAGTTAGTAAAGAAATTTAACATCAAAAAAATTATTATAGCAATACCTACAGTTAATCAAAAGAGATTAAAAGAAATTAATAATATCTGCAATATTGAAGGTGTTGAGTTATTAAGAATGCCTAATATTGAGGAAGTTATGGCAGGAGAAATTGAAGTTAATCAACTGAAAAAGGTAGAAGTTGAAGATTTACTTGGGAGGGACCCAGTAGAACTAAATATGCAAATGATATCACAGGAGTTAACGCATAAAACGATATTAGTTACCGGTGCAGGTGGTTCTATAGGCTCAGAAATTTGTCGCCAAGTTTGTAAATTTAGCCCGAACAAAGTCGTGTTGTTAGGACATGGTGAAAATAGTATTTATTTAATACACCAAGAATTGTCCAAACAGTATGCAGGGGAAATTGAGTTTGAACCTGTAATAGCCGATGTGCAAAATAGAGTGCGATTATTTGAAGTGATGAATTACTACAAACCGTATGCCGTGTATCATGCAGCAGCACACAAACACGTTCCACTGATGGAATATAATTCACAAGAAGCATTACGTAATAATGTACTAGGAACGAAAAATACTGCAGAAGCAGCGAAACATGCAGCTGTGAAAAAGTTTGTCATGATTTCTACAGATAAAGCAGTAAACCCACCGAACGTTATGGGAGCGACAAAGCGAGTTGCAGAGATGGTTATACAAAGTTTGAACGACAAAACATCACAAACAGACTTTGTCGCTGTCCGTTTCGGTAATGTGTTAGGTTCGCGAGGTTCAGTAATTCCATTATTTAAGCAACAAATAGAAGCGGGTGGCCCGGTTACTGTAACGCATCCAGAAATGACGCGGTATTTTATGACGATACCAGAAGCATCAAGATTAGTATTACAAGCTGGTGCCTTAGCACAAGGCGGAGAAGTTTTCGTACTCGATATGGGAAAACCAGTAAAAATAGTAGATTTAGCGCGTAATCTTATTAGGTTAAGCGGTAAAAAAGAAGAAGATATCGGTATTGAATTTTCTGGTATAAGACCAGGAGAAAAGCTATACGAAGAGTTACTGAATGAGGGTGAAATACATCCAGAACAAGTATATGAAAAAATCTATCGAGGTAAAGTGAAATTCTTCTCTCGAGTAGAAGTAGACGAAATCATAAATGATTTAGTAAATAACTTTTCTAAAGAAAAAATTATCCAGATTGCTAATGAATAGGAGAATTAATATGTTTAAAGATAAAGTGCTATTAATCACTGGTGGAACAGGGTCATTTGGTAATGCCGTTATGGATAGATTTCTTGAAACAGATATAAAAGAAATTAGAGTGTTTTCAAGAGATGAAAAAAAGCAAGACGATATGAGGAAAAAATACAACAACTCTAAACTAAAATTTTATATAGGTGACGTGAGAGATTCACGTAGTGTTGAAACTGCTATGAGAAATGTAGATTTTGTATTTCATGCAGCAGCTTTAAAACAAGTGCCTTCTTGTGAATTTTTCCCAATAGAAGCTGTTAAAACAAATATACTCGGTACTGAAAATGTACTACAAAATGCTATTCGTCATAATGTAAAAAAAGTAATTTGTTTATCTACAGATAAAGCTGCCTATCCGATTAATGCAATGGGCATTTCTAAATCAATGATGGAAAAAATATTTGTAGCTAAATCTAGAAATGTGGATAGTGAGCAAACATTAATTTGTGGTACTAGGTACGGTAATGTGATGGCTTCAAGAGGCTCAGTCATTCCTCTCTTCATAGAAAAAATTAAAGCTGGAGAACCATTAACAATAACAGATCCAAATATGACAAGGTTTTTAATGACTTTAGAAGAAGCCGTTGAATTAGTGATTTATGCATTTGAGCACGCACAAAATGGAGACATTATGGTTCAAAAAGCACCGAGCTCAACAGTTGGAGACCTTGCGACAGCACTTTTACAATTATTTGAAGCATATAATGACCTCAAAATAATCGGTACAAGACATGGTGAGAAAAAGTCTGAAACATTATTAACTCGCGAGGAATACGCTCAATGTGAAGATTTAGGAAATTATTTCAGAGTGCCAGCAGATTCAAGAGATTTGAATTACAGTAATTATTTTGAAGATGGTAGTAAAAGTATTACTGCATCTTATGAATATAATTCTGATAATACGACAATATTAACAGTTGAAGAAATTAAGGAGAAATTGCTGACTTTAAAATATGTTCGTACTGAATTAAGCAAATACCATAAAAGACAGGAGCGTTTACATTGAAAATTGTTATAACTGGCTCAAATGGCTTTGTCGGAAAAAACCTAAAAGAAGATTTGAAAGCAACAACAGATTATGAAATTTTTGAAGTGCACAGACAAACTTCCTCAGATGAATTAAAACAGTATTTACTGGTAGCTGATTCAGTTGTGCATTTAGCAGGCGTAAATAGGCCTCAAAATGATACGGAATTTAAAATAGGTAATGTAGAGTTTTTACAACAAATACTTGAAATCTTAAAAGATAACCCTAAGCAACCAAAAATTATTTTTGCTTCATCAATTCAAGCTGAAATTGATACACCATATGGTAATAGTAAACGTGAAAGTGAGCATCTACTTATTAATTTTGCAGTACAAAATGGCAATGAAAGTTTAATTTATCGCTTGCCTAATTTATTTGGTAAATGGTGCAAACCGAATTACAACTCAGTTATTGCTACGTTTTGCCATAATATTGCTCGAAATAAAGAAATACAAGTTAATGATGAGGATGTTGAACTTAAATTAAACTATATTGATGACGTTATTAAAGAATTTAAAAATGCAATTGCAGGACGACCGACTATTAAAAATGACAGACCCGAAGTACCTAATGTATTTGAAGAAAAATTAGGTACAGTAGCTAAACTATTATATCGATTTAAAGAAATGAATATAAATAAATCACTCCCAAATATTGAAAATCCATTTGAACGAGCATTGCATAGTACATTTTTAAGTTACTTACCTAAAGATAAATTTAGTTATCCTTTAAAAATGAATGTTGATGATAGAGGATCATTTACAGAGATTTTTAAAACTATAGATAGAGGTCAAGTTTCGGTTAATATTTCAAAACCTGGCATTGTGAAAGGAAACCATTGGCATCATACAAAAAATGAAAAATTTTTAGTTGTTTCTGGTCATGGTGTTATTCGTTTTAGAAAAGTTGGAGATGACAAAATTATTGAATATCCTGTTACTAGCGAAAAACTTGAAGTAGTTGATATTCCAGTAGGTTATACACACAATATTGAAAACTTAGGTGACACAGATATGGTTACAATCATGTGGGTAAATGAAATCTTTGACCCACATAATCCAGATACATATTTCTTGGAGGTCTAAATAAGTGAAAAAATTAAAATTAATGACTGTTGTTGGTACAAGGCCTGAAATTATTCGGTTATCAGCAACTATAAAATCATGCGATAAGTATTTCAATCACGTATTAGTACATACGGGTCAAAATTATGACTATACGCTGAATCAAGTGTTTTTTGAGGATTTAGAATTAAGAAAACCAGACTACTTTCTTGAAGTGGTAGGAAGTCATTTAGGTGAAACAATGGGTAACATTTTAGCAAAATCATATGAAGTTTTAGCTGAAGAAATGCCAGATGCACTGTTAATTTTAGGAGATACCAATAGTTGTTTAGCAGCGTTATCAGCGAAAAGACTTAAAATTCCAGTATTTCATATGGAAGCAGGAAACAGATGTTTTGATCAAAATGTACCAGAGGAAATTAATCGGAAAATTGTCGACCATGTCAGTGATGTTAACTTACCTTACACAGAACATAGTAGACGCTATTTACTTGATGAAGGTATCCAAAAACAAAATATTTTTGTGACAGGGTCTCCTATGAAAGAAGTATTAGATGAACATTTAACTAAAATTGAGGGAAGTAGCATTCTTTCAAACTTAAAGTTAACACCGCAAAATTATATTTTAGTGTCAGCGCATCGTGAAGAAAATATTGATAATGAGCAAAACTTCTTATCATTGATGAGTGCGATTAACGCAATTGCAGAGAACTATCAAATGCCAGTTATTTATTCAACGCATCCAAGAAGTTGGAAAAAAATTGAAGAAAGAAACTTCAAATTTCATCCATTGGTTAGTCAATTAAAACCATTTGGTTTCTTTGATTATAATGCATTGCAGAAAAATGCATTTGTCGTATTATCCGATAGCGGTACATTGTCTGAAGAATCAGCTATTTTAAAATTCCCAGGTGTCTTAATCCGTACATCAACTGAAAGACCGGAAGTACTTGATAAAGGGACAGTTATTGTTGGTGGCATTTCATATGCCAATCTTGTGCAATCTGTAGAATTAGCGAAATTAATGCAAGAAAATGACGAGCCAATGGTTGACGCAATCGACTATCAAGATAGCAATGTTTCAACAAAGGTCGTTAAAATTATTCAAAGTTATAAAGATATTATTAATCGCAATACTTGGAGGAAATCATGTTAAATAAAGTATTTACTTTAATAAAATCATCATCTTCTAAGGAAAAAAATGTGAAGATAAATAGATTAGCTTATGTCACTAATTCAACTTTTGAAGGTAATAATTTTATAGATAGGTTTTGTAAAGTCAGAAATTCTACTATCGGTAAATATAGTTATATTGGTTTTGGTAGTGATTTTAATAACGTTAAAATAGGCAATTACTGTTCAATTTCATCTGATGTAAAGATGGGTTTAGGTAAGCATCCAGTAGATTTTTTTAGTAGCTCTCCAGTCTTTTATTCAAACAATAACCCTTTTGCTTCAAAAGAAGTTTATTTGAACTTTGATGAGAGTCCGAAGAAAACTGTTGTTGGACATGATGTATGGATTGGTGCTAATGCAATCGTACTAGATGGTGTTCAAATAGGTACTGGAGCAATCATAGCAACAGGAGCAGTTGTAACGAAAGATGTTGCTCCTTATGAAATTGTAGGTGGAATACCAGCTAAAGCTATAAAAAAAAGATTTGATAATGCCACTATTCAGCAGTTACTTGAAAGTAAATGGTGGTTAATGGAGCCAAAAGAACTTAAAGCAAATAACTTTTCGCTAAAAAACTTGGAATTACAACAGAATAGGAAGAGATAAATGAAAATTTTAAATATTGTATCTAGCAATATTGTTCAAGATCCAAGAATTTTGAAGCAAATGGAGACGATTAAAACTATTACTAATACTCATTTAATGGTCGGAATGAACAATAATAATGTTACAGAAGAACGTTTAAAAAACATAAACTTTAACTTTAAACTTCTTGGTGATAAACAAGATACTACTTCAATTTTAAGTAAGTTGTCTAAACGCATTAAATTTGCCAAAGGTGTAATAAGACAAATTAAAAGATATAAACCAGATGTAATTCATGCAAACGATTTTGATGTACTGCTAATGGTTTATTTTAGCGGTTATAAAAATGCAAAAATCGTCTTTGATGCCCATGAAATATATGCTAAGAACGCATTTATCAATAAGTACAGAGTTATATCTAAAATTGTTGAACTTATTGAAAAACATATTATAAATAAAAGGGTGAATGCATTTGTTACTGTGAGTCATGCAGCTAAATCATATTATTTAAAAAAAGGTTATAAAAAAACGCCGCATGTGATTACCAATGCACCGTTTCTCGATGAATCATTGACTTTAACTAAAAGTAGTGAAATTAATGAAGTTGTTTATCAAGGTCAGATTGTTGCAAATCGTGGTTATGAGGAGTTTGTTAAAGCTGCTACAATTCAGCATGAACAACCAGTTAATTATGTGATTAGAGGATTTGGCCTACAAGAAGACGAAATTAGAAAACTTATTAAAGTAGAAAATGCTAACGTAAAATTAGCTAAACCTGTAGAAGTAAAAGAGTTAGTTCAAAAACTAAGTGAAAGTGATATTGGTGTAGTTCTTACTAAACCTGTTTCAATAAATTTTAAATATACAGTGTCTAATAAAATTTTTGAATGTATACATGCTGGATTGCCAGTAATATTATCTCCAGTTAAAGAACATTACTACTTAAATGAAAAATATGAATTTGGAATTGTAATAGACAAAGTAACACCTCAAAACATTGCTGAAGCCGTGCAAACATTATTAAATAATAAAATTTTATACAACAAATTAAGATGTAATGCTATTAAGGCATCTAATGAGCTGAATTGGCAAAATGAAAGTGAAAAATTAAAAAGAATATATTTAAGTAATTAATAGTGTGGTAGCAAAATGAATAAATCAAAAGACTTTATCTATAGTGTGTTATCTAACGTAATGATCATGGTTTTAATGCAGTTTTTACTTCTACCTATTTATTCAAAATCACATTCTACAATAGAATTTGGGAACTTCATTTTACTTTTAACATTAGTTAATATGATTTCACCTATCATAGGGAACACATTGAATAACATAAGATTAATAAATAAAAATAAAGATCAAATAATTGAATCGGAATACTTATTTTTAATATTTATGGGATCTGTAATAGTAATGTGTGTAACGGGTCTTTATTCTCTAGTGAATCAGTTTGCATTCATAGATATTATGTTTTCTAGTTTGTGGTCAGCATTTTTATTAATAAGATGTTATTTATTTGTATATTACAGATTAGATTTTCGATTTAAATCACTATTTTATATAAGTTTAGTAGCAAGTGCAATTATGATAATAGGCGGCGTAAGTATGTATTTATTGCATACATCTGTGTTCGTAATATTATTTTTGAGTGAATTTTTAATGAGTATATTAATGATATTTGAATATAAGAACGTATTAAAAAAAACAAATATTAAAATGGATAAAGTCCGTATAATTG
>NZ_JAFEQJ010000025.1:0-811 GCF_016890655.1 Staphylococcus sp. GDY8P72P
ACGATAACTCAATGCATATCTTAGATAGTAGCCAACGGCTACAGTGATAACATCCTTGTTAAATTGTTTATATCTGAAATAGTTCATACAGAAGACTCCTTTTTGTTAAAATTATACTATACATTCAACTTTGCAACAGAACCGTATTATGGAATAGAGATGTTGGTAACATTTATACAGGATCATTATACTTAAGTTTAATTTCGTTATTACAGAACCACACATTCCAACCAGAAGAGAAAGTATGTCTATTTAGTTATGGTTCAGGAGCAGTAGGAGAAATCTTTAGTGGTTCAATCGTTAAAGGATATGACAAAGCATTAGATAAAGAGAAACACTTAAATATGCTAGAATCTAGAGAGCAATTATCAGTCGAAGAATACGAAACATTCTTTAACAGATTTGATAATCAAGAATTTGATTTCGAACGTGAATTGACACAAGATCCATATTCAAAAGTATACTTATACAGTATAGAAGACCATATCAGAACATATAAGATAGAGAAATAAACTAGTGGCCGATTGTGCTTGATGAGCTTGGGACATAAATCCTAACTCGAAATAAATAAGCATATCACTAAACTGATTTTTTAAAGTTTACAGTGATATGCTTATTTTTTTATCTTACGATTTTGTACGTGCATGCTTGCCTAGGGGTATGGCTCGAGCCATTAGTCTCTCGCACATACTATTCCCTCAGGCGTCAGCACTTACAAAATCGGTTGTAATTTTCATTTTTATACGCATTCTTACTGAGATTATACTAATAAGAGGAATAGTAAAAGCAATTCTAAGTAAAATTGCAGATA
>NZ_JAFEQJ010000025.1:911-28668 GCF_016890655.1 Staphylococcus sp. GDY8P72P
TAAAATTGCAGATAAGAGGTACGTTAAAAGCAATTCCATGCAAAATTGCTGATAAGGGGTAAGTTAAAAGCAGTTCTCAGTAAAATTGCAGATAAGAGGTACGTTAAAAGCAGTTCTAGGCAAAATTGCAGATAAGAGGTGCGTTAAAAGCAGTTCTCAGTAAAATTGCTGATAAGGGGTAAGTTAAAAGCAATCCTAAGTAAAATTGCAGATAAGAGGTAAGTTAAAAGCAATCCTAAGTAAAATTGCAGATAAGGGGTACAGAAAAACTAGACTTGATTACAAAATGGAGCTTGGGACATAAATGATTTTTTAAAAATGAGATGAGACGTAGATTAACTCCATAATCAATACGAATCTATCGACTTCTTTATTTATGATATTCATCTCTTTTTAATGGAAATAAAAGTGCGATTAATGTGATAATACAGTTACGTTAATTAAAAAAATAAAAATGCAAGGAGAGGTAATATGCTAACTGTATATGGACATAGAGGATTACCTAGTAAAGCTCCGGAAAATACAATTGCATCATTTAAAGCTGCTTCAGAAGTAGAAGGTATAAACTGGTTGGAGTTAGATGTTGCAATTACAAAAGATGAACAACTGATTATCATTCATGATGATTATTTAGAACGGACTACAAATATGTCCGGGGAAATAACTGAATTGAATTATGATGAAATTAAAGATGCTTCTGCAGGATCTTGGTTTGGTGAAAAATTCAAAGATGAACATTTGCCAACTTTCGATGATGTAGTAAAAATAGCAAATGAATATAATATGAATTTAAATGTAGAATTAAAAGGTATTACTGGACCGAATGGACTAGCACTTTCTAAAAGTATGGTTAAGCAAGTGGAAGAACAATTAACAAACTTAAATCAGAATCAAGAAGTGCTCATTTCAAGCTTTAATGTTGTGCTTGTTAAACTTGCAGAAGAAATCATGCCACAATATAACAGAGCAGTTATATTCCATACAACTTCGTTTCGTGAAGACTGGAGAACACTTTTAGATTACTGTAATGCTAAAATAGTAAACACTGAAGATGCCAAACTTACTAAAGCAAAAGTAAAAATGGTAAAAGAAGCGTGTTATGAATTGAACGTATGGACTGTAAACAAACCAGCACGTGCAAACCAACTTGCTAATTGGGGAGTTGATGGTATCTTTACAGACAATGCAGATAAAATGGTGCATTTGTCTCAATAGAAAGTTAGAGGTGAGTCTTACGTTTCAGTGACGGTAGACTTACCTTTAACATGTTACATACTAAAAAATTAATTTGAATAAGAAAGAGAGACATATATGAAATACGATGATTTTATAGTAGGAGAAACATTCAAAACAAAAAGCCTTCATATTACAGAAGAAGAAATTATCCAATTTGCAACAACTTTTGATCCTCAATATATGCATATAGATAAAGAAAAAGCAGAACAAAGTAGATTTAAAGGTATCATTGCATCTGGCATGCATACACTTTCAATATCATTTAAATTATGGGTAGAAGAAGGTAAATACGGAGAAGAAGTTGTAGCAGGAACACAAATGAATAACGTTAAATTTATTAAACCTGTATACCCAGGTAATACATTGTACGTTATCGCTGAAATTACAAATAAGAAATCCATAAAAAAAGAAAATGGACTCGTTACAGTGTCACTTTCAACATACAATGAAAATGAAGAAATTGTATTTAAGGGAGAAGTAACAGCACTTATTAATAATTCATAATAAAACAGTGAAGCAACCATCGTTACGGATTGCTTCACTGTTTTGTTATTCATCTATATCGTATTTTTTATTACCGTTCTCATATAGCTCATCATACACTTTACCTGAGATTTTGGCATTGTAGCTAGCCATTCCTTTATCTTGTACATCTTTAACATTAATAGCCATCATCATGTTTGGATTATCTTTATCATATGATATAAACCACCCAATTTGTCTGCCAGTTTCTCCTTGTTTCATTTTGAGTTCTGCAGTACCGGATTTGCCAATTAAGTTTGCATAAGATCTATAAATATCTTCTTTATGTGTTTTATTTACGACTTGTTGCATACCATCAGTTAATAGATTGATATTTTCTTTGGAAATAATATTTTTCTTCCAAACTTTGTTTTTCGTGTCTTTTAATAAGTGAGGTGCGTTAATATTGCCATTATTTTCTAATGCGCTATAGATTGAAAGGATCTGTACTGGGTTAATCAGTATTTCACCTTGTCCGTAACCTGAATCAGCTAATAATATTTCATTATCTAAATTTTTGTTTGAAATTTGAGCATTATAAAATGGATAATCACTTGGTATATCTTCACCAACACCTAGTTTTTTCATGCCTTTTTCAAATTTCTTACTGCCTAATTCGAGTGCTACTCTAGCAAAGAAAATGTTATCTGATGATTCTATTGCTTGTTTTAAGTCGATATTACCATTTACCACTTCATATCTTGTAACGTTGTAACCACCCCAAGATTTATCTTTTTGCCAACCTTTACCATCGATTTTATAACTTGTTTTATCGTCTAATGTTTTGTTATTTAACCCAATCATTGCTGTTAATATTTTTTGAGTTGAACCTGGTGAAGTTGTAATCTGGAACTTGTTGAGCAGAGGTTCTTTTTTATCTTCGGTTAATTTATTATATTCTTCGTTACTCATGCCATACATAAATGGATAGACGTCATATGAAGGTGTGCTTACAAGTGCTAATAATTCACCTGTTTGAGGGTGGATAGCAGTACCTGAGCCATAATCATTTTTCATGTTGTTATAAATACTCTTTTGAACTTTAGCATCAATAGTTAGTTGAATATCTTTGCCATCTTTTTTCTTTTTCTCTATTAATGTATGTGCGATTGTATTGCTATTATCGTCAACGATTGTGACACGATAGCCATCTTCATGTTGGAGCTTTTTATCGTAAAGTTTTTCGAGTCCCTTTTTACCAATAACTGCATCATCTTTATAGCCTTTATATTCTTTTTGTTTTAATTCTTCAGAGTTAATGGGACCAACATAACCTAATAGATGTGAAGTCGCTTTTCCTAGAGGATAGTTACGACTTTCTGTTTCATTAGTTGTAAGATGAAATTTTTTTGCGAAATCACTTAAATATTCATCCATTTTTTTAACGGTTTTAAGTGGAACGAAGGTATCATCTTGTACCCAATTTTGATCCATTTGTTGTTTGATATAGTCTTCAGAAATACTTAGTTCTTTAGCGATTGCTTTATAATCTTTTTTAGATACATTCTTTGGAACGATGCCTATCTCATATGCTGTTCCTGTATTGGCCAATTCCACATTGTTTCGGTCTAAAATTTTACCACGTTCTGATTTTAAATTTTCAATATGTATGCTTTGGTCTTTCTGCATTCCTGGAATAATGACGCTATGATCCCAATCTAACTTCCACATACCATCTTCTTTAACAAAATTAAATTGAACGTTGCGATCAATGTTACCGTAGTTTGTTTTAATTTTATATTGAGCATCTACTCGTTTTTTATTTTTAGATACTTTTTTTATTTTACGATCCTGAATGTTTATATCTTTAACGCCTAAACTATTATATATTTTTATCGGACGTTCAGTCATTTCTACTTCACCATTATCGCTTTTAGAAATATAACTGCTATCTTTATAAACTTGTTTGAAATTTTTATCTTCAATTGCATCAATAGTATTATTAATTTCTTTATCTTTTGAAGCATAAAAATATATACCAAACCCGACAACTACAACTATTAAAATAAGTGGAACAATTTTTATCTTTTTCATCAATATCCTCCTTATATAAGACTACATTTGTAGTATATTACAAATGTAGTATTTATGTCAAAATAATGTTATAATTTTTGTGATATGGAGGTGTAGAAGGTGTTATCATCTTTTTTAATGTTAAGTATAATCAGTTCATTGCTCACGATATGTGTAATTTTTTTAGTGAGAATGCTCTATATAAAATATACGGTTCTGTTGCAAAGTTGAATTTATAGTATAATTATAACCAAAAGGAGTCTTCTGTATGAACTATTTCAGATATAAACAATTTAACAAGGATGTTATCACTGTAGCCGTTGGCTACTATCTAAGATATGCATTGAGTTATCGTGATATATCTGAAATATTAAGGGAACGTGGTGTAAACGTTCATCATTCAACGGTCTACCGTTGGGTTCAAGAATATGCCCCAATTTTATATCAAATTTGGAAGAAAAAGCATAAAAAAGCTTATTACAAATGGCGTATTGATGAGACGTACATCAAAATAAAAGGAAAATGGAGCTATTTATATCGTGCCATTGATACAGAGGGACATACATTAGATATTTGGTTGCGTAAGCAACGAGATAATCATTCAGCATATGCGTTTATCAAACGTCTCATTAAACAATTTGGTAAACCTCAAAAGGTAGTTACAGATCAGGCACCTTCAACGAAGGTAGCAATGGCTAAAATAATTAAAGCTTTTAAACTTAAACCTGACTGTCATTGTACATCGAAATATCTGAATAACCTCATTGAGCAAGATCACCGTCATATTAAAGTAAGAAAGACAAGATATCAAAGTATCAATACGGCAAAGAATACTTTAAAAGGTATTGAATGTATTTACGCTCTATATAAAAAGAACCGTAGGTCTCTTCAGATCTACGGATTTTCCCCATGCCACGAAATTAGCATCATGCTAGCAAGTTAAGCAAACACTGACATGATAAATTAGTGGTTAGCTATATTTTTTTACTTTGCAACAGAACCGAATGAAGCCTTTAAAGAACGTTTGTAGTTATTGATGGTTTGATAAGCATAACCATTTTCACTCATTCTAATAGCCCATTCTTTAGCGTCTGATGGCTTAATACTGTCAATACTTCTTACACCTAACTTGTCTTTCTTCAAAATATCCATAAGATATTTGCGTCCAGTTTCAGTGTTTTTTCTAACCTTTGGTCTTTGAGCGTTCTGTTTTGCGTAAAGCTGGCAGAGTGTCATTTTCTTTCCTACAACATCAATACCATCATGAATGTCTTTCTGTAACTCTGCGATTTTCTCTCTAAGTGAGATACAATCACGCTTTCCTGCTGGTACTCGGTCTGTAGCCACAAGTTTCCACGAGTAAACAAATTGCGGTTCTCCAAATGAATCTATATATTTGTATAAGTATCTTCCGTCTTTTCGTTGGCTCTCTCCAGTCTTTAAGATTCGACCTTTATTGTCACGTCTTTTTTCTGACATGGCATTTGCTCCTTTCCTTTATGGAAAGAGCCTTGATACGACTTAATACTATTTTATCATATACAAGACCCTTTGGCGACGCTAGATTGCGTCCAATGTATCTATAATTTTTTCAAATTGTTTTCGTTTAATCTGAATACGATTGCCATTCATAATCAGCCAATTTGCATTTTTATTTTCCTCTGCCAAGCGTCGTAGCTTGTTTTCGCCAATACGAAAATATTTTGACGCTTCTTCAATGGTTAGGGTATAACGTTCCCAAATAGGAATGTCAGTCTGCTTCATAAAATCCTCCTTTCCAAATCACTTATTTGGATTTCATAAAAGTTGTTTTACCAGCAATCGAACAGCTTTAGCAAAGCTCACGGGAGTTCCACCCCTGCATGGTTCTCATGTAGCCATACTCATTGCCTGCGACGGTTTTATCACGCTCGGACTATTGACTGTATGGGAGTATCATTATCACGATAAGAATGTCGTTGCAGGCAATCCTGCTAAAGATTGCTTCTCGGATCACTAACATGAATCGCTCGCTATCTTTATAAGATAGGTCATGGCGGTTAGTTCCGTTGGCTCTTTTCTTATCGAAACGTATTCGATTACTTTTATTCAGTTTTCAAAGAACAATGGCTCGTTAGCCTATCAAAACACATTGAAAGCTCAATATGCTTTGGTGGAATAACAAACCTCCCTGTTCGGGAAGCGTGGAATGGTTTAGCACGCTTCCACGAAAGGAGAGAGGATATTACTTAATTTCAAATGACAAAATCTTTGTAATCAGTCTGGTTTCCATTCTTCCACGTAAGACTTCATCAACGACCATACTTTGATTGCCATATTCATCTTTCATAAGTCGTAGGGAACGCTTCGTTATGTACCCTCTGTAATGATGTAGAATCTGGTTAATCGCTTCGGTATCGCCATCTGTTGCCTTTACAATGAGAGGAAAGGGAATCATAGGATATTGTGTTTTCATTCTTCAAATTCCTCCATAAACTTTTTAATTAAGGCTAGTCCACTGGTTCTATGCCGATAGACAGTAGAACGGTTCAATTTCAACAGGTCTGCAATTTCTGAATCGCTCATGTCCATAAAGTAAAACAGCAGTAGAATTTCACGTTTCTTGTCTGGCAACTCACGTAATGCTTCACTCAACAAATCATTTTCAACGCCTACTGATAACCCATTGAGTGTAAAAATCTGAAAGTCAGTTGAATAGTTATCTGTTGTCGCAAACTGGCTAACAAGATAATCGCCAACATCCGAAAAGGACACCTCACGCTTTGCAATCCTTGAAAGATAAAGCATATAATTCTTTCGCTCGTCTTCCATAGCACGTTTACAGATATAGTCAAACTGATTTTCTATTGTGGTCTGAAAAGAAGATGGTTTCATGTTTCTCACCCCCTTTCTGTCTAGGAAAGGAAGTGAGCCTTGCTCGTTTATCTCCTTTCACTCTTAGTCCCAATGTGAAAGGGGGATTTGTTGCATTACTGATAAATAAACTTTGTAAAAAAGTTCTGAATAGCCAAAAAAGCATATAAACAGATTTATTTCTCTGTTTACATGCTTCTGTTATTCTATCTATATGATTTATAAAACCACATTGGTGGACGTACTTATCTATTGCAGATAGACGACTTTTTTTGACAAGAACCCAATGTAAGGAAATTTATTGTATATGATGTACTTCATGGCGACGTTGACCTCCAACAAACCGCCATTTGGAAGTAATATACAATATTTTAACAGCGTAAATAGCACTACCATATAACGGTTTTTTTTATTGGCGTTTAGTAGTGCTTTTTATTAAATATAAACCTATAAACCATATAACACGTTTTTCTATACCTGTTTTTAATTCAGTAGGAACAATAAAATGTATAGAGGTGGTCTACTATGCGTAAAAAAGAAGATAAATATGATTTTAGAGCCTTTGGTTTAGCCATTAAAGAAGCTCGATTGAAACGAGGTTTAACTCGTGAACAAGTGGGAGCATTGATTGAAATTGACCCACGGTACTTAACTAATATTGAAAATAAAGGGCAACACCCCAGCATACAAGTTCTTTATGACCTTGTATCGTTACTTCATGTTTCCGTTGATGAATTTTTCTTACCTGCTAATAACTTGGTAAAAAGCACCCGACGATTACAGATAGAGAAATACATGGATAGCTTTACAGACAAAGAACTATCCTTAATGGAATCTTTAGCCAGCGGTATCAACGAAGCAAGAAACATCGAAGACTAATTAAAAGAATCCATACATAACGGAAAGAGCCGATAAAATGAGATTGTATTAATCTCATTTTATCGGCTCTGCGTCTTTGCGTCTGGCTCTGTAATCACAGTTACTTTGAACTGCTTTATTTCAATTAAATTTTCTTGTCTGCATTTCGGACAATAGAGGGGGAATTTTTTTAATTCAGTATCTTCCCTTATCTTTAATCGTGTTTTATTTCCACATACAGGACACAATATCCACTTGTAGTTTATAATAACTATCTCCTCCTTTACACTTTAATTCAAATCTTTATTAAAAAATATTTCATCTTATTTAACAAGAAACCATATTTATATAACAACATAAAATACACTAAGTTATTTTATTGAACATATATCGTACTTTATCTATCCGACTATTTGGACGACGGGGCTGGCAAACAGGTTCACCGGTAGTAACATGGTACCCTTTTAACTCTGTTAAACAAACACTACGTCCATTTGTAAAGAAAGTTAAATCACTACGATATTCTTGAATACACCGAGCAGGGATTTCTCCACTAAGAATGACCTCATTATTTTTCAATTGAGTGTCTACGATGTTCGCACAATATTTAGGAGCATCGTTGTATGCTCGTGAAAGATATTCCTGTGGCGCATAAATTTTAAAACTAAGATATGGCTCTAACAATTCTGTTCCAGCTTTTTTTAAGACTTGTTCCAATACAATAGGAGCAAGCATCCGAAAATCTGCTGGAGTACTAACAGGGCTATAGTATAAACCGTACTTAAAACAGATTTTACAATCCGTCACATTCCAACCATATAATCCTTGTTCGCAACCATAGCGTATCCCTTCCATAACTGCATTTTGAAATGATTGATTTAAGTATCCAAGAGAAACCGAGCTCTCATACTGCATTCCACTTCCCAACGGAAGCGGTGATACAGATAAACCAATGGAAGCCCAGAAAGGATTTGGCGGCACTTCGATGTGAATGGTATATTCTGCATTTTTTAACGGTCTCTCCATATAAATGACTGTAGGCTCTTTTAGTTCTATCTCCACATGATACTTTTCTTGCAACAGTGCACTAATCACTTCCATTTGTACTTTCCCTAAGAAAGAAAGTATAATTTCATGTGTCGTAGAATCCACGTAATATCGTAGAAGCGGATCACTATCTGAGATTTCCAAAAGGGCATCAAGCAACATTTCTCTCTGTTCAGGTTTACTCGGTTCAACAGTTGTTTGTAGTAGAGGGTGCGGATTTTCAATCTTTTTTCTCTGTGGCAATAGTTTTGTATCTCCAAGAACACTATTTAACTTCAAAAACTCATTTTGCAAAATAACAATTTCTCCAGAATAAGCTCTATCAATCTTACATAATTCACCATTTATTGAAGTATACATTTCTGTAACTTTTATTTTTTCTTTTTCTGATACTCTAACCGAATCTCGTAAATGTAGTACTCCACTATAAAGGCGTATATATGCAAGACGTTGTCTTTTTTTTGTATATTCAATTTTGAAAACATTTCCGCAAAGTTCAGACGGACCTCGATGTGTTGATGAATAAAATTTATTAGTAATAACTTCTATAAGGTTATCAATCCCTATATTACTTTTTGCACTTCCATGATAAAGAGGGAACAGAGAACAATTCTGAAATCTTATGCTTTCCTCTTGTTCGAGTTCCAATGCTTCTAATGATTTACCGGACATATATTTCTCTAAAAGGTCATCGTTTCCCTCTATTACCGTATCCCATTGTTCAGATTCGGTAAAGTTCGTCACACACATATTAGGATACAGTTCTACCTTCTGTTTGATTACAATTTCGGCAGAAAGTTTCTCTTTAATATCCTGATAAACCGTTGATAAATCAATTCCATTTTGGTCAATCTTATTGATAAAAAAGATTGTGGGAATCCCCATTTTCCTAAGTGCATGAAATAATATACGAGTTTGTGCTTGTACGCCATCTTTTGCAGAAATCAGTAGAATTGCCCCATCTAAAACTGATAATGAACGATATACTTCTGCTAAGAAATCCATATGTCCTGGCGTGTCTATGATGTTCACCTTCGTATTTTCCCACTGAAAAGAGGTTATTCCTGTCTGAATTGTAATTCCTCTCTGACGTTCTAAAAGCGTATTATCCGTCCTCGTTGTACCTTTGTCCACGCTTCCTAATTCTGTAATCGCTCCACTGTTATATAATAAGCTTTCTGTTAAGGTAGTTTTTCCTGCATCAACATGAGCTAAAACTCCAATATTAATAATTTTCATGTGATTTTCCTCCATTCAAAAACCCAAAAGGGCATAAAAATCCCAGTGATAANNTTATCACTGGGATTTTTATGCATAACCATAGGTATACAAAGCATACAGATATTCTCTGGATACTTTAGAATCACATGATAAAGGTATTCTTAAACTGGGTACAAAAAACTAAGCCCTCCTAAAAAAGGACATCTAATTATTTGTTCCCGCTATCAAATTGACAGTTTATTTAAGAATACCTTGCCGCATATTTATTAACTCCTTTTAAATAGTCACTTAAATAATAGCACGTAAGAGCATATTTGTAAAGGAATCTCCAATTTTTTATCAAAGAGAGTACGTGATTACAAAATAGCTGTAATAATGTACCAATATTTGTTATTCTATAATCTTCCAATTACTCCCGTTCTTTTCAAGTACCAAATCAAATTGAGATACCTGCGTTGCTTTGGTCTGCTGGTCGATATACTCCACTGTCAGCGATACCGTGACTTGATTATCCTTACGATTGTGAATAGGATTTACCAGTTCTTGAAAGATGTACTCTTTTCCGATTGGTTTTAATATCCCGTCATTCACATAGTAGGAAAGTTCACTGGCTGTCGCTGTAGGATAGAGCTTGAAGAACGTCGTTAAAAACTCATTGATTTCATTGGTTGTAATGGAATCAACCGTCCCCTCACTTTCAATGGCTTTTGGTTTATAACTTGATTTCTTAGGTATGTTGGTAATGGTCGGATTCTTAACCAGTACCATATTTCCAGAACCATCTACATAGACACTCACTATATAAGCAGAGTGGACGGTCTTTGTATTTTCTCCCTCTGTAATGAGCTGGTCTACACTGTAGGTTACATTAAACTCATTGTCGCCAGTTGGCTCTACCGTCCATATCTGAAATCCTCTTACAGAAGACGATACAGGAATATCTTTGCGTACTGTATCAACATTGAGAGCTTGAAGTTCATCTGTCAGATAGCCTTTTAGACTTTCCATTCGATTATCAATGGACTTATCGGATTGCTCCCATGAATAGTAGACTTTCGCAAAGTTCTCTACAAAATTTTCTACATGATGAGTATCAACGTATTCCTTTTCTATGATAGTTGTTTCGTGAATAGTATGAGTATCTATAGCTGTAAAGTGCTTGAATATCGCAAAGCTGAAACTAAGCCCTAAAAGTACCCACAAGGCAATCACAACCTTTTTATGAGGATTGACCTTATAGTAGACACGAGGTTTCTTTTCCTTTGGTATCTGTTTTTCTTTATTCTGATTTTTTCTAAATTTCATCATTAAATCTTCCTTTCTCATTGTTTGATTCGTCCTGCTCCCACTAAATGCTGTTGCCAGTAGGGGCTTGTTAAGTCGGCATAACCGATTGGGTCGCCTGCATGAAACATACGGTTATTGCCAAGGTATATCCCAACATGAGTAATATAAGAGCCAGCGTTATAGGTAGAATGAAAGAAAACCAAATCGCCAGCTTGTGCTTCCGATAGTGGGATATGCTGGGTCACATCATATTGCTGTTGTGCGGTTCGTGGTAAGTTAATTCCAGCTTTTCCATACGTCCATTGTGTCAGTCCGCTACAATCAAAAGAAGTAGTCGGGGAAGCTCCACCGTAAACGTATCGCCAGCCCTCATATTTCAGTGCTTCGTCCATGATGGCTTGTACCGTATCATCATCAAACTCTGTTGTGACAAGATACTGCGTTACCAGTTGCACATAAAACATATTGCCATAGTTGTATCGCCAGCCCCCATTGATAGGTATGGCTATGGGATTGGGGTAAGACACTTTTTCGCCACCTGAATACTCTTTTGAGAAACTTTGAGCCAGTTCAAAGGTATATTTATTTCCACGATTAGCCACATACCCTAAGAAACCACCACCATAATTGTAGGACTGGATAACCGATTCTAAATCTACACTGAGCCTTTCGCTACTGGCTAATAATTCACTGAAATACTTCACACCTTGCTTAATGGATTCTTCTGTACTCAATGAATTAGGTGGAAGACCGAGGGATTCCGAGGACTGCATAACATCTTCCGCAGTACCGCCCGATTCCACCTGTATAATCGCAAGAAGTATGTTGACATATTCTTCAACGCCATATTCTTTGGCATATTTTTCTACCATAGGCTTATGAGCCAGCACTTCTGCGGAAACATTCACACCTCCATAATGAATATTGGAAATTCCGCTGTCCTGTTCATCTGAAAATAAAATGGCAACAAACAGAAGCAGTGAGAAGACCATCAAGAATAATCCAGAACCACCAATCACTAAAGTTTTCAACTTCATGGTTTCTTACCGACTTTCTTAATGGTGGCGGTTTTGATTGGTGGTCTACTTCTTGTATTTTGTAGTGGTACTCTTTGAACAGTAGACGGACGTTCTTTTGTGATTGGACGTTGTGAAGTTCTATCTGCTGTAGTGGTTGAAGTTGCTGGCTTTTGAACGGTTTTTTCTTGAACGGTATTGCCTTGGCGTTCCACTTTTGGACTTGAAAAATCGGACTTAACTGCTGGACGCTCTTGTTTGGCTTGTTGAGATTCCTTATATGAAGTCTGAATATTAGACTGTTTTGAGGTCTGTTCATCATGATATTGTTCTTGTCTTGTAGTCGGTCTTTCATGAACAGAAGAAGCAGGCTGTTTTTTCTGTTTGACCTGTTCCATTTCAGAGCGACGCTTCGCAATGGTTTTTCGCCTTTGTTCCTGCTGTTCCTTGCGTCCACTGGCTCTGTCCGCTTTGGTTTGAGAAATACTACTGGTTAAATCACGGACATTCTCTTTTACTTTGGATTTTCCTTGATATACTGCATATCTTGCATTGGTCGGCAAATCTTTAACCTGTTCTTTCAAACCACTAGCAGTGTCTACCATTCTGTCTTTGGTATCAGCTACTGTACCGATGGTTTGACCGATACGTTTTCCAAGTGTTGATTTTTCCTTTCCGTCTGGTCGGGAGTGATCTGCTTGTGTCCTTGCAGAACTCCCCGAACCCGACTGTCCTTTTTTACCTGTAACAATGGCAGACCCAGCCCCTAGAGTAGTCATGGAACGTCCAAGTTTCCGCTGTAGACGGTGCATGTGAGCGTGCATAAGCATACGAGGTTTTCTCATCACACGACTTCCCACACTTTGAGAATCGTTACTCTGTAGAGAAAACATACTCATTAAATCGCCCAGCTTGAAGTAGATTCCTGCAAAGGTCACAATCTGTAGAAAAGCAATCAAAAAGAACGGATAACCAGCCGATAAGGTATAGAGCATGGTTGAAATACTAAATGCTGTCGTAATAATCAATGTGATTCCAGCTCGTGTCAAAATGGTATTAAAGAGCTTTGTTATGGCTCGTTTTGACATACCATCAAATGATGGAATCATGCTTAAAATAAAGCTCACAGGCAGAAACATAGCATAGATGATAAAAAGTACCTGCGAGAAAATCATGATTCCTGTTAATAGGAATACAAATATGGAAATCCCAATATTGAAGACAAATAGGAAGAAGACTGTACCTAAACGGTTAATGGTCTTTGTAATGGTTAGATTGGTATTGCTTCTGTCTTCAATTTCTTCCGCAACAATTTTTTCTCTGTCTTCGCCATTGTTGGAATCTGGGCTGGTGGAGAGCAGGCTTTCCACACGGTCAATACCGATACTTTCAATGTCTGAACTGTTGTATTGAAGCAGTAGCCACGGTTGCTGAACCTGTATGGAAAACAGGCTATCTCTGATTAAGTCCACGCTGTCCTTGCCTTGACTATCGGAATGGGGCATGACAATCTTCGTGCCAAGTGATAAACTGGCATTACTGATGTCTGATGAAAAGTCATTGATTTTTTTAATGTAGTCGGGAGCGTAGGCAATAAAGGAAGCCGATAGGATAAACACCAGCACAAAATTCATAATGGCATGAATTGCCTTTGTGGTTTCTCTCTTTATCAGTCCCGTATAGGCAACATAAACCCCAAGAACCAAAATCAAGAGTAAGAGGAATCCAACATAGAAACCCTCTGTTGAAAATCCGTTTGCACTCACACCAGCTAAGGTCTGCATATTCTTACCAATGGAATCTGCTGTAGCGGAAATGAAGTCTAAGGAATAGGCTTCCTGTACTAAGTAACCTGTCGCATTGGAAACATACAAACTGATTGTCCAAATAAAATTGGTAATGGCATATAGTCCATACATGACCTGTTTTCCAATCCCGTCCGACCAGTTCCACGGAAGCCAGCCCCAGCTATTATCCACATAAAAATCCAGTTGATAGTTTTCAAGTGGGTATCGGCTGTATTCATTTGCCACATTGACCGTATCATCTACCAAGCCCGCAGCTTGAACCACCGTTCCCAGCATGGCTAAAAGAAAAATGGCAATCACAAGTGTGAAAGCCACTGTCATTGCCACTTTACCTAGACGTTTCAGCGTCCAGTTTGATTTTATTCTGTTTACTATTGATGGTTTCACATTTACACCTCTTTTCGCACAGGTGGTCTGGTATCAAAGGCATGGAGCAGTTCTTCAAATACAGGGTGGAACTGTATCACACCGACACGACCATATAAATCACTGATAAGGCATTGCCCGTTTTCCAAATCACGCAATCGCTTCTGATTGTTTTCGTCCTCTGGGTCTACACCAAAAAAGGCTAAGGTCTTTTTAATCTCGTTAAGGTCAGTGGAACGAAATGCAAATTTTAAGCCGAGGTTATTTTTCAGTTTTTCATCTAAGAGGTCGTCTGTATTTTGGGTCACGAAATATACCCCAGCGTTCATAGCACGACCAGCCCGAACCAGCTTCATAGATAGTGTTTTTCCTTGTGCTACCTGTAAAAAGCTCCATGCTTCGTCTAAATCTACAATCTTGAAAATGCTTCGGTCTGTATGGATAAAGTCTAAAGCAAAGGTACTAATGACAATCAGCATAGCAACGGATAAAAGCTCCATAGTGGTATATTCCTCAAAGGAAGTTTCCTTGTCGGGAAGTACCAAGTCCGCAACCTGTATAATGTTCAGTTGTTTTTCTAAGCTGATAGACTGCTCCACATAACCATTACTGAATAATAAATGTGCAAAGTCATAGTCTGTAAAACTTTCGATATGGTCGGCTATACTGGTACTTAGTGGCGTATTCTCAACCCGTAATTCCTCAATCACTTTCATCAACCCTCGTACTTCACTATTGGTTACTGCACGAATGGCTTTTCTAAGGATTGGGAAGCGTTCCCCATCACGAGAGGAAATCCCCGTAAGGAATGTCAGAATATCAATAGCCAGTGATTCAGAATCTTTGGGATTTTTCATAATCACATAAGGGTCAAGTAAGCCTTTGTTTTTCTCATCAGAAGTCAGAGTGACGATATTGATTTCATGGGAAATCTCTGGCAAGGTTTCTTTCCATCTGCCACGTTCTGCTTTTGGGTCTACAATCACTGCTTGTGCCCCATAAAGCACCGCATAATAGACGATAAGGTTATTCGCAAAGGATTTACCACCACCCAGCGAACCAACAAAAGCCGACGCTAACGCATTGGTTACTGAACCCTTAACCCCTTGACTGGCAAGAGCAGGTTTCAGATAGACATTGCGTCCAGTATCTAAGCTGTAGCCAACATAAATCCCCTCATTTTCCCCCAGCATTTGAGTAGCACCAAAACCTAAACCAGCGAGGAAATCAGAGGTCACGTATTGAATATAATCATTCATATAACGCTTGCTGGCAGGTAAAAATTCTTCATGTAAGCCGAGCATATCCCCAAATGGTCGTACCAGTTTTACGCTTAAATCGTCATAAAAATCTTTCACTTCATTACAACGACGTTTGAGTTCGTCAAGATCATTTGCTGATACCCTTACCACATAAGACAGCTTGTACATAGATTCCTTGCTTTGGTCTAAATTGGTTTCCAGCTCATTCACACTTTCCAGAGCTTCCGCCACATTGGAGCTGGTTTCATTATCACTTTGCCAAGCGTGGTTATCCAAGTCTTTCAGTTCTTTCTTTTTATTGCGGACAGTAGATAGGGCTTTACGATTCGCTACAATTTCCACATTCATTGACGTATCAATCGGGAATGTAAATTGCTGTTGCTGGTAGTAGAAGATTTCAGAGGACGGGAAGTCCAGTTCTCCGACAATGCTGTTAATGGTAAAGTAAGCTACATAGACGGTTTCATCTTCCTGCTGGATTTTCAAATATCGCTGTTTTTCTTCCACCAAACAGCGAGTAGGCTTAATCAAGTCATAGTATTTAATCAGCGTTTCATTATCCAGCTTTTTCTTTGATAGATGGTACTCATACTCTTCATAGGCAGTGCCTGTCTGTCCGTAAAGGTGTTCAATCAGATAGCCGAAGTCGTCCTTATCTAACCTGCGGATTTTGAAACGACGAGAGATTTTATTTTCTAAGAGCTTTTCCATCTTCTGAAAACGCAGGATTTCATCATTACTCATACTAACAAAATCGCCCATCAGCTTATGGTTCACATCATAGACAAAATCAGACAAAGCATTTTTTGCTTCAACGGTAAGACTTTTCATAGAAAACTCCTGATCGTTGAGAAGCAACTTAAAGCCGATAAAGAAACGGTAGTTCACTTGATTTTCGCCAATCATGGATATTAAAGCGTCTGTCTGTTGGTCGATTTTGTCATAGGCAACCGCTTTGAGCTTGCCAGTGACTTCATTTTTGGAACGCTCTTGTGCAGAACGTATGCTGGATTCTGTACTGATTTGTAAAGCATGAATTTTGCCATCACGATTTTGTGCGATAAGCTGTCTGAAAGAATCATGCACTTGTATTTTCTGTTCTGGACTTAGAAATGAGTAATTGTAAGGAACAAGCTCATAGTAAGCATAACATTCCCCGTCTTTATTCCAGACGAGATTGTTTTCAATGTATTTAATTGGATATGCCATAAAATTCACTCCTAACTGCTGTAATGGCTTCTTGTGGCTGGTTTCTGCCAAGCGTTACTTTTTTTCCTGCATAGGTCAGCTTTGGTCGCAGTGCATAAGCAATGACAGACTTCAAAAATCCATAAGGCTTTTTACCATCAAAAGTTTTTGTAGACATAAACCATGTGAAAGCCACAGGAATCCCAAAGTATTTGAGAAATGCTCCCTCTATCATGGAAAGAGGGGGCAAGTTGCCAAGTATCATCACTGCAAAGAGTGACACGACAAACCATGTCATTTGCGTAAAGGTTATGGGAAACGGAAGTCTAAAATCATTGATAGAATACAGTACCTTTTCCACAGACCAGATACTGGTATAGCTTCGTATTTTCTTCATGTAATCAATCCTTTCATAAAAAATAGGGGTAGCTGATTGAGCCACCCCGTAAAATAGAAAATCTGCCAGTAGTAATGTACCGACAGATTTAATAGACGATTTCAAAAATCCCATGATTGGTTGAGATAAACGTTCCTGAAAGGTCTAAATCCCGACCATAGGCTTGATAATCAATATAGTTTTGAAGACTAGCTGGTACTTCGCCTAAAGCACCCGTTTCTTCAATGTAGTAGCGTGCCACGTCATACATATCATCACAATCGGAATGAATGATAATATCCTCTTGATGTTCGCTTAGTTCTTCAATGCTTGAAAAATGAGTGAGCAGAGCAGATAGCTCCGATTGTAATTCTTCGGGTAATTCCGATACCATTTCCCATAGTCGATTGAGTTCGCCAATGGAAGTGTATTCGTCAACCGTAAAGGGTAACTCGTAGTCATGAATGGCGTATTCCTCATATTCATCATTCAAGCCGATTTTCTCTTTGACTTCCTCAAAGTCAATGGGAAAGGTAAACCACGCACCGACCAATTCGCCCTCATTGTATTTGCCTAAATTCGCAATATAGACTTGCATATCGTCCATATATTCACGTCCTTTCTTTGTAGAGATTCAAAAATCCCTACCGCACTTCGTTTGGTGTACCATTCCTTTGCGGAACATAAGAAAACCACTTATATTCCACAAAAGAACGGTTTTATTTAAGCACCAATAATGCGATTGAATAGCTCTAGTAAAATGTCTTTTACTCCAGCAGCGTTGAAGACTAAGCCAACCGCAATAATCGCAATAATTAAAAAGCCAATCAGTTTGCTAAACTCACGCTTGAAGCCAAGATACAAGCCAATCACAACGATTGCTAAAAGCACCAGTGATTGAGCGTTTGATAGAAACCAGTTATAAAGGTTTTGTCCAAAATTCATAAAAATGTTCTCCTCTCTATATTCAATGAATTTGTATTTGAGTTATTTTTTTGTTGTTATCACGTCCTGTTCTTTTACTGACTGTTGCTTCAAAATCTGCTTGTGTCGGTCTGTCAGTTTCGCATGGTCGAGAATGTCTTTTACAACCTGCGTCTGGTTGATTTCATCAAGTTTAATCGCAACCTTTAAGGTCGGGGCAACTTGATGAGATAGCCAGTTCAGCGTCCTTTGGAAGGAGTAAGGCTCTGGTTTTGTGGTTAGTTTTAATCGTTCACGATTGTTCCCAATAAACCAAGCCCATTCTTCATTCAGTTTCCAATCAGAACGAGGTTTGGAATCGTCTTTATCTACAAAACGGATATACCGATTGATAATTTTAAAGGCGGTATGCTCTGGATTGTCATAGACGAGTAAATCACGGACTGCATAATAGGCACGCTCATTTTTCAATCGAATCTCAAAACGGTTTTTTACTTCTGCGTCTTCAATGGGAATATCATTTTTCTTGTACTGCTCGTAGTCCTTTTCATAGATACAGAAATAAACTTCACTTTGTAATGAACCGATATAGAGGGTGTTTCCCATACATTCCTTTTCCTCTTTGCGTACCAGTTCGCCACTGCGATAGCTTTTAAAACTGCGGAAGACGGAGATACATTCTTCCTGTTGGCACTTTTCAGTGAGTACAGGGATATTCAAAATCCCTGTCTTATCGTTAATGGCAAGGTCAAGGCGTTTCATCACACCGCCAGCCACCAAAACGTCCATAAAGAACTCATACCAGCTTCTTTGTTGTGCCAGAAGATAGCTTTCAAATTGTCTGCACCCACGACCTTTCAATTCCACCAGAACTCCTTTGTCCAGTTCATGGGAGCAAAGGACGAATATGTCGCCTAAAGCATAATGCTCTGAATAAGAATAGAAACCATAGTCCTCATGAAGAAAATAGGACAGTTTCAGTTGTAAGATGTTTTCGACCACCTGCTGTACGTCTGTTGTCGGAAAGCGAATCCTTACATAATCAAACAGCATTTCAAGGGGAGCGTCGGGATTGAAGCGTTCCAGAGCTTCCCAAAGGGACTGCTGTAAATCCTCTGATGGCTTGACTTTTCCTGTTTCAATATCGCTTAGATACTGCCTTGTAATACCAGTCGCAACAGCTAAACGGTTTTGAGATAGTCCATAAGCCAAGCGTTTTTCTTTTAAATGCTGTAACCAAGTTTGTTCATTCAGTAAAAATCCCTCCAATCAAAAAGGCGTATGTCAACTTTTAAAGCCCATTTGACATACGCTGAAATTTTGTAAATCCCTTGTAACCAAAGGATTTTCTAATGTTTTTTTGACTGTTTCCTGTCGATTTGTACCCCCCTGTTAGATACGGGGGGTTAAGTGCTGGCGTGGCTATTGCCACACCAGCCAGCAAGATCAGTCCACACCTGCGACTTCCGCTTCGCACGTCGCCTGCGTGGACTGTCTGCTGTTGGATAACTTTTTAATTTCCTCCAAGAAATCATATCCTTTTGGTACAAGGGGAGTATAAAACTCTGATATGACACTTGTTCCTACATCAACATAGCCACGACCTTTGATTCGCTTTAAGAAGAAATCCTTTTGTACGTCACTGCCAAACATCATGCCATAGCCCATTTCAGACATACGACCTAAAGCCACTCTGAAATTAAACTGATCACGGATTCCGTCGCCTAAATATTTTGCGTCTGGACGTTGACAAGCCAGTATTAGAAAGAAGCCAGCTTGACGACCTAACATGACAATCTGTTTCAGCTTATTCATAACTGCGGTGTTTTCTTTTGTTCCCAGCATTTCCATGAAAGCGACGTATTCATCAAAGATTAAGAAGTGTGCCGGGAGACCTAAGTAAGCATAATTTTTGCCAGTCTTATAGTTCTTCATCTGCTTCATTTCCTCACTACGTTTCATCATTTCTTCATAGAATGTTTCAATGCAAGAAAGCAAGTCTTCTTTTCTATAGTAGACATTTGCCATCACAGAACCTAAGTCCGCAAGGTCAGCATTTTTCGGGTCAAGAATATACAGTTTTGAATCTGTATGAAGCAAGGCTTCAATCAGTGTCAGTATAAAGTAAGTTTTACCGCCACCTGTACCACCAGCAATCAACATATGAGGGAGCTTATCATATTCCCACCATACGTTTTTCATTAAGCGAAGTTTACCATCTTTAGCTTCTACTTCATCAATAGAAATACGACTGGCTATGGTGTCATAGAGCAAAGTATATTCCACATAGGAATCCTTTAACTCTTTATCCGTCAGCTCACAGTACAAGCCACTCTCTAATTTCTTTTCCAAGTGTAAGAGTTGGTCTTGATATTTTCCCAGCGTGATTTCCACCCGTATCTGTATCAAGCCATTTTTAAGTCGATAATACATTTTAGGGAAGTAGGTTATCTTTTCCTTTGTACGACCAGCACTATCTTTAAAGAAACCCTCTGTTTTGACCTGTTCAGATTCATACCACTTGTTTTCAAGTATCATCTTTGCCAGTTTTTGACGGTGGTAAAGTTGTTTAACCGTATCATAGCGAACCCGTTTGAATACAAACGCTACCAGCAAGCAGATAAGAATTGCGACACTGAAACTGATAATTAAATAGGGAATGTCAATCTTATCTGCTTGTGATAGGTTAAAATCCTGCCAGTTGATCTGCTGGATTGTCTTCACATGAAACAGTCCGACAACTAGCAGGAAAACAGGCAGGAGTGACGCTATCGTAAAATGAAAGACTAAATCTTTACCAGATGGGCGAATCCTTTTACCACGCTGTTTCATGCGAAAAAGTCTCCTTTCTACCTAGCGACTATTTGTCTTGTGTCGGTTCTTTCTTTGCTTGTGGTTGAGCTTTGAATGAACTAGAATCCTTTGTCAGCACAATATCGTCTGCCTTGATATACCAGTCAACATCTGCTCCTTGATAGGTGGCAGTAGCAACGGTGTCCGCAATGGGATTGATAAGTTCCACCCGTGCGTTATAATCAAACTCTTTCAAAGGCACGCTGGCAGGAATACTTACTTGAATCATGCGTCCTTGTCCTTTGGATTTTAAGTCATAGGTACGTTCCTTGATTTCATCTGAAACCGACCCGTCTTCATTTTGGATTCTCACTTCACGACGTAGAGCAGAGAATTTCAATTCTCCAAAAGTCGTGTCTTTATCTAATACAATGCCATTTGCTAATCTCATCATTTTTCCTCTCTTTCTTTATTCTTTTATCATGTCGTCAGCATGTAAAAGGTAATTTGTAAAACCACGAGTGCCGATTTTGTAGCCCTCTGCGGTAATACGTGGATTGACTAACTTCACACGTTCCTCAAAGCCGAAATGTTTTTCGCCAGCTTCAGCAGGAAGCACCACCACAATATCATCTGCTCTTTGAACATCAGAATAGAGATTATAGCTTCTTGATAAGACAGTTAGCCGTCCGTTGATTCTTCGCTGAACGACTTTATCCTCGCCAGCAAATTCTAAATTGCCGAATGTTTTTTCCATGTTGGGAATCACAAATTTAAGTTCCATATTTTTACCTATCCTTTCTTTTTTATTGGCTGAATGAATGTTTGATGGTCTTAAAGAGTGGGGAACGACCTTTTGATTCTTGATTTTTTGTTTTCATAAGTTCACTTCCTTTCAAAATCGGGTAAAAAAATAGACACCTCATTTTTTGAAGTGTCTACCTATTAAATATTCAAATTTTATTGGAAGTATCTTTATATCTTCACTTTTCAAGGATAAATCGTCGTATCAAAGCTCATTCATAAGTAGTAAATTAGTAGTAAATTGAGTGGTTTTGACCTTGATAAAGTGTGATAAGTCCAGTTTTTATGCGGATAACTAGATTTTTATGCTATTTTTAGATTAAAAAAATGGTGTTTAAAACAAAAAGGGTATTTTTGCCATGTCGGTGAAACCTGGGACAATAGTAATTTGTCTCCCGAAAATATACATAGTTATGTAGATAGAGTACTTGAATATGAGACTGAAGCTCGTAGAAACGGCCAACCAACTAAAGAATATATATTAGCTAGTAGCGGAGAAACAATAAATGAAGCTTTAAGAAGTGGTACTAATGATCACAAAGAAATTCTAGAGGTATTTGATAAATATAAAGTGAAAGAGGATATAACTACTTATAGAACAGTTAGTCCTCGGATATACAAATTAATGGAGAAAAACGCTAAAAACTTATATGGAGTAGATTTGTGTGAACTTGGAATTTTACACACTTCATTAATAAAAGGGTACGAATCAAGAGAAGAAGGTTACAAATTACGGGTAAAAGTAAAAAAAGGAACACCAGCTTTCTATGTAGGTAATTTAACAGGCGAAGAAAGCCATTATTATGAGGTGATTGTAGTTAATAATTTAAAATTAAAAATCATATCTATTGAAGATTACTATATAAATTGTGAAGTAGTGTAATTGGAATAAATTCTGTTAGTTGTTCATAATAAACCAATTATTTTTTTATAAGGTTCTCTTTATTAGTGAAATTGTAAAAAACAAACTACAATGAACTGACAAATTAAAATCGCTTTAAGTCGTATTCTCAAAGAATCTATAAATCACTCGTATATACACAGCCCCTTACTATCAGTTAAAGTGTCACTTTTCGGTTCTAATATTTATTATTCATAAGATATGCAATATATGATACAATTCATTCAAATATATATTTGAATGAGGTGCTCTATGGTTCAGAGTATTGTAACTGCGGCAATACTTTATATTGCAACTGCGGTAGATTTATTAGTGATTTTATTAATATTTTTTGCTAGAGCAAAGACTAGAAAAGAATATAGGGATATTTATATAGGTCAATATCTAGGATCGATGATCCTCATATTAGTCAGTTTATTTTTAGCTTTTGTGTTAAATTATGTTCCAGAGAAATGGATATTAGGTTTATTAGGTTTGATCCCCATCTACTTAGGTATAAAAGTTGCTATTTATGATGATTGTGAAGGTGAAAAAAGAGCAAATAAAGAATTAAATGAAAAAGGTTTGTCCAAATTAATAGAGACTGTTTCTTTAGTGACAATTGCAAGTTGTGGTGCAGATAATATTGGTTTATTTGTCCCTTATTTTGTAACATTGGATATTGTTGAATTACTGACTACCTTAATTGTATTTTTAGTTTTAATTTTCATTTTAGTATTCACAGCACAAAAACTAGCTAGAATTCCTAGTGTGGGTGAGGTTGTTGAGAGATTCAGTCGTTGGATTATGGCTGTTATCTACATAGCATTGGGCTTATTTATTATTATTGAAAATGAAACCATACAAACAATATTAGGATTTATATTATAAATTAAGGTGTGACTTAATATGAGTAACAATAAAATTTGTGACGTTATTTGTGTTCATGAGGAAAAAGTGAATTATGCTTTAAGATTTTTAAATGAAGAAAAAACTCAACGACTTATCAATACATTATTAAAGATAAGTGATGAGAATAAGCTGAAAATTATATTAGCTCTAATTAAAGAGAAAGAATTATGTGTTTGTGACTTATCTATAACATTAGGTTTAAGTATAGCTTCAACATCGTATCATTTGAGAGCCTTGTATAAAAGAGACGTGCTGAATTTTTACAAGGATGGGAAAATGGTATACTATTATATCAAAGATATAGAATTGAAATCATTATTAATAAAATGTATGACTTAAATATAAAGAAACGCTCACATTAAACGAGCGTTTCTTTGAATTCTTGTATTCTTTTTCCAATTTCATCTCTAACACGTTGGAATTCTGGCCATTCTTTTCCTGCTGGATCCTCAAAACCCCAATGCTCTTTTTTAACGTTTGGTGGTAAAATAGGACAATTATCGTCTGCATTACTACATAACGTTACGACCAAATCTGATTGTTTTAAAATATTATTATCAATCAAGTCTGACGTATGGTTTGATATATCAATATCTACTTCTTTCATAGCTTCTATTGCTTTAGGATTAACACCATGCGTTTCAATACCAGCAGAATAGACATTCCAATCTTCAACCAATATTTCCTTTCCCCAACCTTCAGCCATTTGGCTACGACAAGAGTTTCCTGTACATATAAAATAAATTGTTTTCTTATCCATAATTAAACCCTCTTTTCTTAAAATATGATTAGTGTAAGGTATAAACCTAAGAGTGTTACAAATAGGACTGGAATAGTAATGATAATTCCAGTTTTAAAGTAAGTTCCCCACGAAATCTTCACACCTTTTTGTGTTAAGACATGTAGCCACAATAATGTTGCTAAAGAACCAATCGGTGTTATTTTAGGTCCTAAATCAGAACCTATGACATTCGCATAAATCATACCTTCTTTTAATATACCTGTAGCACTGGATTGACCAATCGCTATTGCATCTATTAAAACAGTTGGCATGTTGTTCATGATTGAAGATAAGAAAGCAGCTATAAAGCCCATACCCATGATACTGCTGAATAATCCATGACTTGAAATATTGGATAATACATCAGCTAAAATTGTTGTGATTCCTACGTTTTTTAAACCAAATACAACTAAGTACATACCAACAGAAAATACAACAATATTCCATGGTGCACCTTTAATCACTTGTTTTGTATGAACTGCTTTTGATTTACGAGCTAATATTACAAAGATAAAAGCAATAATACCAGCAATAATTGATACAGGAATATTTATAAACTCACTTATTAAATAACCAACTAGCAATACAGTGAGTACAATCCACGAGATATTAAAAAGCTTTTTGTCCTTAATCGCTTCTTTTGGTTCTCTAATATTTACTGCATCAAATTTTCTTAGGATAGACTTTCTGAAATAAATCCATAAGACAAGAATACTTGCGATTAAAGAGAATATATTAGGTATAATCATTTTACTGAAGTACTCAACAAATCCAATATCAAAGTAATCAGCAGAAACAATATTAACTAAATTACTAACAATTAATGGAAGAGACGTAGTATCTGCAATAAAACCACTAGCAATAATAAATGGGAATACCGCTTTTTTATCAAATCCTAAACTACGTACCATTGCTAATACAATAGGCGTTAAGATTAAAGCTGCACCATCATTTGCGAAAAATGCTGCTACAATTGCCCCAAGTAGCATGATAAAAACAAACATTTTTAAGCCATTACCTTTTGAGGCCTTGACCATATGTATCGCAGACCATTCGAAAAATCCAATTTCATCTAAAATTAATGAAATGAGTATAACAGCGACAAAGGTTAACGTCGCATTCCAAACAATCCCTGTAACTTCAATAACATCCGAGAGACTGACAACGCCTGTAATAATAGCGATGATAGCACCAAACAATGCTGTAATACCAATATCTAACCCCTTAGGTTGCCAAATAACAAACATGAGAGTTAAAAGAAAAATAATAATCGCTAGAATAGTCATTATGTACATTCACCTGTCTTTATCTTTTTACACATACATTGTTGAGTAGGAGAGCTAATATAAGTTAATTCATTGTTGATTGAATCTAAGGACTTATGATTAAGTCGGTACATGCGCTTAGTACCGTCTTTTCGTGTAGATACTAATTCATTATCTACTAGAATTTTCATATGATGACTTAATGTAGGTTGTGAAAATTGAAAATACGCTAATAAATCACAAGCACATAATTCACCGCAAGATAATAAGTCTAATATTTCTAATCGACTTGGATCCGATAAAATTTTTAATTGTAATGATAGTTCCTTATAAGACATATGGATGTCATCCCTCCTTTATTATAGATTATCATCTATATAGACAAATATCTATATAGATAATACTTTTTGCAATAATACATTTAATTAAAACCTTGTTTTAAACATCGATGACAAGGTCTAATGTAGGACGTGGAGACATCATTTTCGGAATGATATAAATAAATCCATAAATGGAGATAAATCGAAAACATTTATACCCCTAGGAGGTATGTGTTATAGTATAAGTATAGCTAATATAATATTTTCATAAATAGGAGGGGTTAATTTGAATAATAATGGTGAAGAGCATAATCATCAAAATCACATGAATCATTCCAATCACATGCATCATGATAACCATGCCTCACATCATCATAGTGGCCATGCACATCATCATGGAAATTTTAAAGTTAAGTTTTTTGTTTCATTAATTTTTGCAATACCTATCATTCTTTTATCGCCAATGATGGGTGTTAACTTACCTTTTCAATTCACATTTCCAGGTTCTGAATGGGTAGTGTTAATATTAAGTACAATTTTATTCTTTTATGGTGGTAAACCGTTCTTGTCTGGTGGTAAAGATGAAATTGCTACAAAAAAACCAGGCATGATGACCTTAGTTGCCCTAGGTATTTCAGTAGCTTATATTTATAGCTTGTATGCTTTTTATATGAATAACTTTAGTAGTGCAACTGGTCATACAATGGACTTTTTTTGGGAATTAGCAACCTTAATTTTAATTATGCTATTAGGACATTGGATAGAAATGAATGCTGTCGGAAATGCTGGAGATGCTTTAAAGAAAATGGCAGAACTGTTACCTAATAGTGCTATTAAAGTTATGGATAATGGCCAACGCGAAGAAGTTAAAATATCAGACATCATGACTGATGATATCGTCGAAGTAAAAGCCGGAGAAAGCATTCCAACAGATGGTATTATCGTTCAAGGACAAACATCTATAGATGAATCCCTAGTCACTGGAGAATCTAAAAAAGTACAAAAAAATCAAAATGACAACGTCATCGGGGGTTCTATTAATGGGTCTGGAACAATACAAGTCAAGGTTACAGCTGTGGGAGAAGATGGATATCTTTCTCAAGTTATGGGACTTGTTAATCAAGCACAAAGTGATAAATCTAGTGCTGAATTGTTATCTGATAAAGTAGCGGGTTATTTATTCTACTTTGCTGTAAGTGTTGGCGTGATTTCTTTTATTGTCTGGATGCTCATTCAAAATGATGTTGATTTTGCATTAGAACGTCTTGTAACTGTGTTAGTCATTGCTTGTCCACATGCTTTAGGCTTGGCAATACCTTTAGTCACTGCACGTTCTACTTCAATTGGTGCACATAATGGTTTAATTATTAAAAATAGAGAGTCTGTAGAAATAGCTCAACATATCGATTATGTAATGATGGATAAAACTGGTACTTTAACTGAGGGTAACTTTTCTGTGAATCATTATGAGAGCTTTAAAAATGATTTGAGTAATGATACAATATTAAGCCTTTTCGCCTCATTAGAAAGTCAATCTAATCACCCATTAGCTATAAGTATTGTTGATTTTGCGAAAAGTAAAAATGTTTCATTTACTAATCCACAAGACGTTAATAATATTCCAGGTGTCGGATTAGAAGGTCTAATTGATAATAAAACATATAAAATAACAAATGTCTCTTATCTTGATAAACATAAACTTAATTATGACGATGACTTGTTTACTAAATTAGCTCAACAAGGTAATTCAATCAGCTATTTAATTGAGGATCAACAAGTCATTGGCATGATTGCTCAAGGAGATCAAATTAAAGAAAGCTCAAAACAAATGGTAGCTGATTTACTATCAAGAAATATTACACCAGTCATGCTTACAGGTGACAATAATGAAGTGGCACACGCTGTCGCAAAAGAATTAGGTATTAGTGATGTCCACGCACAACTCATGCCAGAAGATAAGGAAAGCATTATAAAAGATTATCAAAGTGACGGTAATAAAGTCATGATGGTCGGAGACGGTATCAA
>NZ_JAFEQJ010000026.1:0-11319 GCF_016890655.1 Staphylococcus sp. GDY8P72P
TAGCCCATAGCACTTGCTCTCCTTTTTCATTTTTGGAACCTCCCTTTATTCCCGTTCCTTTTCGGTTTCATTTTCGGAACTTCTTTTTATTTCGTTTTCTGCTTTTGAAAATCTAATTTATTTTATTTTAAATCCTTATAATCCTTCGGATTAATTTTCTAATAATTTCTATTTATATAAATTTATTATTTGCTTATTGTTTATGTTTTGTGATATACTTAAATATTACTATTTTTCATGGTTGGTGCTAGATCGTTATATATATAAGTTTCGTTTTTGGAACCTTTTTCTTTAACTCTTATAGGCTAAATTTAAGCCTTTTATTACCTTTGTTAGTTTTTCCTAGCCAACTTCTATAAATGGCTTTATATGAGCTTCTCATTGCCTTCTATAGCTTTTTAAAGGCAAAAAAATAGCAACCTCTAAAGGCTGCTATTATCTGTCATCGTGTCCATGATAATTTTTAGGTGTTCCTCCTAATTGATAAAATCGTTCATACATGTATGATGATAAATCTTCAAAAGCTTTATTTACTCGATCAAATGCGTTTTTAGTCCCTATATATTCCCTGTCTTCTAGCAATGCACGCCTTGCATACGCTACTTCTTTAGCAAATGCTACGTTCAGATCGTAAGAATCTGATTGCCGGTTTCTACTTGAGAAGTACTGCAAACCTGCGCTTTTAACGGGTACTAGCATATTTAGAAGCGGCTCCGGGTTTGGTCTCGTTCTCCTAGTTTCTTCTATATCTGGCAATGCTTCTGTTAGCTCTTCTGCTTCGCTTAAAAACCCTAATTCTAGCAATACATCAACAATATCACTGAAACTTTCGTATACGTCTTCGCTTTTTTCACAAGCTTCTCTATAACCTTTAAAGCTATCTAAATACTCACTATCTGCATTATCTAACAGTTTTATAACGCTATTTTTAACATCTTCTTTATTGCTGCTACGCAATTCGTTTGCGTAATCTTCTAACAATACATTTATTTCGGATATCTCTACGTTGTTTTTTTGCAACAACAATTTAGCGTCTTCTATTTTATCTAACTTAGGGCTTCCCTCTAGCAATACGCTTACATCAGTCATAGATTTAATAGCTATATCATAGCCGCCCTCAAGATCAATCTCACGATCTTTTTTTAGCTCTTCTATATTACGCTCAACCTTGTTTCTTGCACTTTTCACTAGTGCATTTATTTCTTCGTTGGCACTTTCATTGCTTTTCAATTCGCTTCTTATATCACTTACAGTACGTTTTAACTTTTTATATTCTTTTCTGTAAGTATTCATATATTCATGACGTTCTAACAATACTTTTAAATAGGCTTCCATTTCGCCTTGCACTTCGGTCATAATGCTTTCTATTCGCTTAAATTTATCTAAATTACTAACCATTACTCAACACCTCGCAATGTTATTTCTGTTCTAGGATTAGTTAAAGTTTGAAACTTCGCCATAGACACCATAACTATGCGACTGTCTTTCACTTTCAACCCTTTAAATATGCTATCAAATGCCGCTTTTACTAGGTTATCTATGTCTGGGGCTGTGGTTTTCATTATATTATTGATCTTCTTTTGCTTTTTAGGTGCTTGCACATAAAAATAAACTTCTGCTTTAACCCCTAATGGCGCCCTCATAACGTTATAGAAGTTTTCATTTATAGCTTGATCTCGTTCGAGCATTTGTTGCACTTCTTCTAAATAATTAGCGTATTTCTGGGGATAGTAGGTTATAGTTTTACCGTCTTTCGTCTTTCTAAATTCTGGGCGGGGCGTTGCTACTGGGTTTATATCAATTGTATAGCTCCATTCGTTAGCCATAATAACCCTCCTACATTTTATCTTTTAAATTATCTGGCAAGGGTTTTTCTTCTCTATCATTATCTTCTGAATAATGCATATTCATATCTGATAAATGCTTATTAACGATTTTTGCTTGATTTTCCATATCTATGCCCTTAGTTTTTTTACGTTTTTCATATTTTTCTGGGTGTTCTACAAAGTCATTATATAGCTCTATGAGGGCGTTTATCTGGTTTAAAGTAAAGACTTCCGACAAAGCATAAAATGCCCCGTATTCTTTTTCTAATTCGATCAATTGTTTTTTATATCTAAAATTTGTAGTTTTACTTAAGTTTATTTTTTCATTTAATTTTTTTAACGGGACTTCATTAACAAACCAATCTAAAATGAACTCACTTTTCTTTTTTGCAATAGTTAATTTCTTTTGCGTTTTTGTATTTGCCATAATAATACACTCCCTTTTTATTAATAAGTATTAGTTTTATTTGTATCTTTAGTTTCCATAGTGTTTAAATGACACTATGGACACTCTGTGTGTTCAGCACACTTTAAACACTCTATATTTACTAATATTTGAACCTATTTTTACTTTATTACTAGAAATTATATTACTATGATTATTATTCATTTAATATCATAAAACACGTTAATTACTAGCCTTTAGAACAGTTATTTATGTTAATCATAA
Source organism: Staphylococcus sp. GDY8P72P (assembly GCF_016890655.1). Taxonomy (NCBI): domain Bacteria; kingdom Bacillati; phylum Bacillota; class Bacilli; order Caryophanales; family Staphylococcaceae; genus Staphylococcus; species Staphylococcus sp. GDY8P72P. Next base: position 2,497 of record NZ_JAFEQJ010000026.1, read on the forward strand.
ACTAATTAATATAAATTAATGTTTCACTTTTGAAACTAATAATATTTATGGATTTATTATAACATGTTAGTTCCTTTTTTGAAACCTTAATAATTTTATGTATTTTTAGAAATTTAATATATTTATTATTATTTAACTTAATAATAAAATAATGACCTTATTATTTTAATAAGGTCATTACTTCTGCTATTTGATCTGCTGTATATAAATCTTGGAAGCTTGATTTCTTTTTTCCAATTTGTACTTTGAATTTTGGTACATTGTGATTTAATTCTATAAAATGTATTGCTACTGCTTCATTTGGAAGTGCTACACTGTATTCTTCTTTTTCTGTTGTTTCTAGTTCATTATATATTTTATTTGCAAATTCTTGATAGTGAGGATTAATAGCCTCGTTATCTACAAAAACAAAATCATTACCACCTGCTAATATTTCTCTACTTACTTCATCATATGATATTTCTTCATATTTTCTTGCTTCTTTTTCTACTGCTTCTACATCAACTTTATAATCTTTTATTGTTACATATAGTGCTGAACCTGCTGACGTTCTAACGCTTACTTGTTTTGCTGTATATCCTAGATTGTTTTTTAAGTCTTTTCTTAATAATTTAGCTTTTTCCTTTAAGTCTAATATTGTCATAATCAAAAACTCCTTTATATTATTTTTAATACTCTTTGTAAATCTGTGATGTGGTTAATCCCTATCACTTATTAACTATCTTTAGTATATCGTACATCTTTGTACGTGTCAATAAATATTTACTTTCTTTTTTTATTTCTGAGATTTGGATTTCTGCCAACTCTTACCTACACTTATCCAGCCTTTAATATTTCGCTGCAATATATTCAATTTCTCAGAACAACAAAAAGCCTTTTGATATATCTTGATATATAACAAAAGGCTTTATTTCTTAATGTAGTATTTTATTAATTTCAATGTTTGTCTCTACGTCCTCTTCTTCTTTATATTCTACTTCATCAAACAGTATTAGCATTTCATTTTTACAATCTGAATTTAGCTGATCGGCTATATTATATACATCATTGTTATTATACATTTCTAATACCTCCAGTATTATAGATACTTTGTATCTTTTGTAGCTATTGTGTTTATGGTGGTTCCCAATTATACAGATCAATTAACCATTCTTGAGTTTCCATGTTACCCAATAAAAATATTGATACTATGATAAATAAATCTGTATCAGATATATATTTTTCTAAATTACCGCTATATTTATTACTACTAAATTTTAATATGAAATTATCATTATGAGCCTTTTCCCAAAACATTGAATATATTTCATTATTACTATGATTGTTCAATATTTTTAATTTGCCAAATGGTTTAGCTGTTACATTCAAACTATCAATATTAACCATTCCTTTTACGTTCATAGCTCCACCTCATTCATATATTTTAGATACTTTGGACACCTTAGACACCTTGAATACTTCAAACACTTAGAACACAACGAATACTATATATACTGATTAACGAATAACGCCGCTTTCATAAAACATTGTTCCGTTGTGGTAAAGCATTAATGGTAGCCCTGTATGTTGGCTAAACTTTGTTCTAAATTGTCTGCTATTTTTAATATCATGAATAATTATATTGAACTCATTTTCTTTAGGGTCGGTATATTCAATAAAATAATTATCACTTTGTACCGTTGGGTATATGCTATAGTTATTCTGTCTTTCTTTTAACTCTTGTAGTTGTTTATGCTGATCTAATGTTATTACATGTGATTTTGCTTTATTTCCAACTTCTTTACTCAAATTATTTTGTCTGTCTCTACCTCTTTGAATCTCTTTAAAATATTTATCTACTGAACCATGTACCATATAAACACACCTCGTTATATTATTTTTAATACTTTTTGTAAATATAATGCAAAAATAAAATTTATTCGTTCTTTCCATTTTTTCTATTATCTAATTTCAATTTGATGGGTATATATATTGTTATACCAGCTACCATAAATACTAAAGCTGTAGTTACATCTATTAATATATCCATATTCTTTACACCTCATTTAGTAACTTTAAATTAAGTATATCGTACATTATTGTACGTGTCAACAAGAATGTTATTATTAATACTTTTTGTAAATAACCGCTTCTGGATTTATCATTATTAGATACTTAGTATCTTAAGACTACCTAGTATTTTATGTAGCTAATATAAAAATACTGTGTATCTTCAAGACACTTTGGACACATAGTATCTATTGAATACTTTGTATTCTATGAATGCCATGTATATATAGCAGTTAAATTAATCTACATTTACTTTTGAGTAGGGGGACGTAATTTGTGTTACCACTAGAAGCGGTTTTATTGTTCCTCTAATCTTCTTAATTCTCTAGTTACTATATCAAAGTATTTAAGTTCTTTTATTTCTGGATAGTTAATAGCATCTATTGGTTTAATACCACATTGAATAAGTGCTGCATTAACATCATCTAATGATTGTCTTTCATTTGGCTTTAGATCGTTCATGAAGTCTAATAAAGTTTCTCCAGCAAATGCAACACCACCATTTGCTTTTTCATCATCTTTAAGAACAACATTTAAATACCTCATACTTGAACCTCCTTTGTCCACTTGAAATTATTTCTATCTAATCCAAAATAGCTTAATTCATCTTTAAGCACATCTATATTAATAAACTCATGAGGATTGTTTAATATCGCTCTTATTTCCGCTTCTGATCTCATATATTTTTCATCACTTGGTAAATCTCCGCTATATAATAAATATGCTGTCATGCTTATTAAAAAGTCTTCTCTATCTGTTAATTGCATTTCCATAATACAAAACCCCTTTGAACCGTATTAAAGTTTATTATCTAACTCTATTAAATGGTTTATTATTTCTTGGCTACTGTCGATACTTTCCATACTGTCACTTACTGGATAACCAAAATATAAACGTACTCGATTAACATCTTCTCCACGTTCAAATGCACAAAAAAAGAAATTGTTTTTTTCTAACTCATATTCAATCGGTTTAATAATTGCGCTGTATAACGTATCAAATAACTTATTATCTTCTATATCGTTAGGTATTTCAGAATTAATATCATCATAATCATGTTCATGTGCATCTAACCTCACATACTGATTAGCATAAAATTTGTTAATTGCTTCCATTTGGTTCATATAGCAACACCTCATATTACTTTATTTCAAATAACCGCTTCTTAATACTATTCTATAGATACAAAGTATCTCATAAACACATAAGATACCTTGTAGTTATTAATACATATGAGTAGGGTGGTCTGTCCATTCTTTAAGCTGTATTGTTAAAAATTCTATGTCTTTGTCTGTAAGTCTTTTATCCATATATGCTTGTTGCATACGTTCAATATCTTCTTTACTTACATAGTCACTTAAATTTAGATCATGTCCATTAAATTCAACTATGAAGCGGTCATGTACCTGTCTATTTGCACAATAACCAACTACATAGCGTGCTACTTTAACAACACCCGTCACATACTCCATATAACCCACTGTGTTACCTGTTGCTCCTTTATCTGTAAATGTAATACCTGCTAAACGTTTCATATTACTTCACTCCTTATTATTTAAATATGATTTAATATACACCGTTAATTAAACAGTCTAGTTCTGATTGTTTAATCAATGTATCGCTCTTTAAATGCTTCAATAATATTTCAAACTCTTTAATCGCTTGTTGTTCAGAAATATACGTTTTAACTGCTATGCCAACATCTTTATTACTGTAATCCAATATTAAAAATGAAGCGCTAAATTTAATGAGTTGATAGCTTCCTTTACGCTTAATAATCTCCATATATAAAACCTCCTAAATAATTTCAAATCCTCTTAATTCACGTTCTAATTCATTCATCTGCTGTAATTTAAAGCTACGCTGTACCCCATGTGATTTAATCGTTACATTACCACTCTTATTAATCCATATCCTAAAGCTATGCCACTGCTTAACGTTGCACGAATGACCTTTATATATACCAGCTCCCACTTCCTGCACGTTTAGTCCAATATAATTTAAATAATCTAGTAACTGTTTTGTGTTCATATATAACTACCTCCGCATTTAAACTATTTTCGTTATATCCGCTTCATTTATCTGTGTTTCTAGTATCATGTATTCATCGGCTTTGCTTTCTTCTATAAAGTCTTCATCTATATCCCTAGTAGCTAAATTGTTTTCTATTTCTGCTTCCGCTTCTGATTTAGTAGGGAATACACCTAAATGCATAACCTCTCCATATGTTTCGCTCCATATCAACGTATAAACTGTGTTGTTTTCCATTCTGAACCTCTCCTTTAATGAGTAATTACTCTACAATGCCTAATATATCGGCTTTACCTAATTGCGTTTTTAGTATCATGTATTCGTCTTGTGCTTCTTGAAAATCTGCTTCATCTTCTACATCTAATTCATTGTTTTGTTGTCGCTGTCTCATATGATTAGCCCTAGCAAATTCTACTTGTACTTTACTGTCATAAACCCCAATCAATTGAATATCTGTAAATACTGGTTTAATTATTAACGTATATACCGTTTGCCCGTTCATAATTCAACACCTCTTATATTATTTTTGATACTTTTTGTAAATTGAAGCGGTAAATTATCCGCTTCCTATACATTGGAAGTACCTTTAGATCATGTTGTTTTGCCTTGTTTTGATTATATACATAGTATAACGTACATTATTGTACGTTTCAAGTATAAATGTGTTATTTTTGATACTTTTTGTAATTTAAGATAAATAAAAAACCCTAACGCTTCGGCTAGGGTAGGTAGTTATTGCTCTTATTAAGTAATATAAAATACGCTTACTTATTGTATTAGTCGCTATTATTAAGGTTGAGGGCGGGAATTTGCGAAGCCCCATGTAAGCGAGCAAGTTCACGCCCGTTTGATTGAGTTCACGAAGCCCCATGTAGCGAGGGAACTCAATCACTTGAAGCGGGTCATACTTTTACTACGATTTATGAAAGTACATTTTAAGTCCAAATGCTAATAATATAATGCCTTCTATACCTATAAAACTAAATTGCCATATTGATATATTATTTTCGTTTGCAAAGTAATAACCTACTTGCATTGATGAATACATGAAAAAACCTAGAAAACCAATTACAAAAACCGTTAATAGAATTAATAAAATCCTCACTTTCATACGCTTTTTAACCCATCGTTAAATGTCCGCTTCTTTTGTTCTTATAATAACAGATAATAATCAATTACATAGCTACTGCTCCCATTAGTTCATAATCAAATATTGTTAGCTGTTCTTGACCTGAAATACTATAATTAACGCTTCCTATATCACGCTGCATATAACTACTAACTGCTGTTTGCCATTGTTCTAACGTTGGCTTGTCATTGTAGGGGATTTGCAAAAAATCACATAACCACTCTATTTCTGTGTTCATCATAGATATATCCTCCTTTATAGTCATACGATTAATTCCTGTAAGTCATGCATTATTTCTTGTAGATCTATTTCATCAATAACCGCTTCTATTTCGTCATGTAGATAGTCATACGTTACAAAATTCAAATCTTTATTGCGTATAAATAAGCTTTTGCCTATCTTTACGCCACCTAATACTTGAGATAGTTTATATTGCTGATACATGCTATAGGCTATTTGTTCCTGCTTTAATAACGGTTTAGCTTCTTCTACGGTGTAAGCTCCTGTATATACGTTTGATTCAATCGCTTCTATATGTTCATTACATCTTTCTTTTAAATAATCTTTAAATAGCTTCTTTTTAAAGTTTGTTGCCATAGTTAATACCTCCATGTAATTCATGTGCATTGCTCTTTTTTGATTTGAGGGCGGGAATTTGCGACGCCCCATGAAGCGAGCAAGTTCCCGCCCGTTGATTGAGTTCACGACGCCCCATGAAGCGAGGGAACTCAATCATTTGAAGCGGGTATTCGTTAAATTGTACATCTGACAATCACGCCATTACTTAACTTCTCTGTTCCGTCATTCATACAACTTGTTAGCACCGCTTCATTACTCTGATGTTCCATAATATGCTCAATCACTTCTTGCGCTGTTTCATCTTCAAAATACCAGCATAGAAAATCCGTATCGTTCAAGAAAAATTGCATTTCAAATGCTACATAATCTTCTATATTTTCATCTTCTTTATGCCAGTAAGGGCTAATAAGGTCTAATACTTCTTTTACTGCTACATCGTCCCATTGCTGATAATTTGATTCTTCTTGTAGTAATGCTTTAAGTTCATGTTCAAATTGCCCTGTCATTTCCATATCCGCTTTCCTCCTTAGTTTATTTACTGTGTTTATCCGCTTCGATTAATTCTTTCGAGTTCCAGCAATTCATTTGAATAATTTTCTTTGAGTTCTGCTTCGGTTAAATCGTCTCTTAATCCGTCTGTAAAAAACCATTCGACAAAATACCATTCAATTTCATCATCTGTACATTGTCTGAAATCCTTATTTTGTTCATCAAATCCATCAAAGCTACCTTGTCCTTGTGTTTGCTCTAACCACTCAATTGTTCTTTGTTTAACTGCACTGTTCATTTATATTGGCTCCTTATCGTTAGGATTACTTATTAGGGATGAGGGCGGGAATTTGCGAAGCCCCTTTGTAAGCGAGCAAGTTCCCGCCCGTTGATTGAGTTCACGAAGCCCCATGTAAGCGAGGGAACTCAATCACTTGAAGCGGGTCTGCTTACATTAATACGGTCTGCATTGTTCAATGAATAATTTTGCTAAGGTCTTATTATCTGCGCCTTTGTGAGATTCATAGGTCTGTTGCCACGCTTTAGGCAAGTTGTCTATATTCTCTTTAACCTCTTCGATATATCTGCATAAATCCGCTTCTGCTATTCGTTGATTGTGCTTCACTTTTCTACGTGTATTATCTGCCATCATCTTAAATTGTGTCGTTGTCCGTTCATGCAAAAAGTTAATCATGTAATACGTGTGTCTAACATCTATTGCTTCCATATGTTTCAATGTATAACCTCCTAATTTTTATGTTATCATCAATATTTTTTGTAAATGAAAGGGCTGTAAATAGCCCTCTAATTAACTGTAATCAGTACTTATTGTTAGTCCTCCTTAGTTATATATGAGCGTACTGTTTTACGTGATACTTTAATCGTTCCAAATGCTTCTTTAATCACTAGCTTATGAATAAAGCTTTCGAGTTCAGATATGCTGATACAAAACAATATTTCATTATCGCAATAACTTACATCGTACGTGGGTTGTTCATCGTAATATAGAGCTTCTAATTCTTCCGTCCCACACATATTTAATGCTTGTAAAAGGTCTTCCGCTTCATCTACATCTTCTTTACCTAATCCAAATTTGTATCTTTTCTGCACTTCATTATTTTCAATAATATCAATGCCTGCTTTTAAGCTTGTTTTTAAGTCCATATTTACCACCTAGTTTCTTAATATTAATAAGTTATCTTGTATTTCTGATTGATCTATATACAAACAATCGGTTGCTTGGTTATTAACTTCTATCACTACATCTATTTGCTTAATATCTTTACCTGCTGCGAGATATGAAAGGATTTGTTCATGAATATCATATAAATTTAAATTCATCTTACCGATTTCATTCGTTTTGCTATCGTTGTTTAAAGTCATTTCAAGCCCTCCATGTAATTGTTATTTTGAATACTTTTTGTAAATCAGAGGGCTGTTTAAAGCCCTCTATATTCCATACTCTTAAAGTAAATATCTTCATCTAAGAAATTCGGTGTATCTAATTCTTCAAAGTAGTAATGGTTTAGCTTGTCTAAATCCGCTTCATCTGTAATACCTGTTTCATAAGATAAGATAGCTTTAACGACCTCACGAACATCGTTTTGTTGTAGTACCTCTAAGATTTGTTTGTAGTTTTGGTTTTCCATAGCAATAACTCCTTTGTTTGATTTGTTACCTTTATTATATCGTACATTAGTGTACGTTTCAAGCCTAAATGTGTTATTTTTAATACTTTTTGTTAAATTTTCCCATATTAAAAACCCCTCTGTTTCCAAAGGGGCGGGGCGGTTTAACTCTGCTTGAGTGTTGCGAGTTGGCTTCTTCTCTTTTCTTCATAATATTTTATTAAACTGTTCATCATTTTATTATTACAAACTCGGCTAATGACAATAGGTACTCCATAACTTAACACAAAGTAGCTAAATACATATTGCCATATTAAAATTATCGTCCACATATTAATTGGCAAATGATTAAATAATACACCTATATAACTCATTGATACATTGATAATTACAAAGGAAACCACCATGAAAAACCATTGAATTAAAAATCTTTTTATCGCTTGCATACCTATTAATAAATTTCCACCAGCTAGTAAAACCACAAAATTAAAACCTGTTATGCTACCGATATATTCAAAAATTGATATATAGCTCTTCTTCATTTTCTATACCTCCTGTATTCTTACTTTTCTACTTTATTGGTCTTCTATTTCTTCATACTCAAAGAATGTAATAGCATCAGCCCTTACATAGAAGTATACTTTCCCTGTTTCATTTGTTAGGTATATATAATCTCCACCATTTACAATTCCATTCAATTGCTTGTACATATCATCAAAATATTTCTTGCCAGCTATTGATTCTTTAATTAAAAATGCTGTATCTCTCTTTTCTACGCCTATCGTCAATACTTTATCCATATTCATGCTCCTAGTTATATTATTTTAAATACATTTTGTAAATATAAGGGCTATAAATAGCCCTAATATTATCGAAAACACAATTTATATTTATCCTCTAAATTTATTAGAGTTTCAA
>NZ_JAFEQJ010000027.1:0-23215 GCF_016890655.1 Staphylococcus sp. GDY8P72P
TCTATTTTTGATATTTAATGCTTCCATAATTTCTTTTACAGTATTTCCAGCTTATTTCATTTCAATCTTTTTATATTTTGTTTCTATTGAATAAGACATTATTTTCATAGAAAAAACACCTCCGTATGATTCATTTTAAATGAATTCAACGAAAGTGTTTTTATTTTATTCCCACTAATTGGGGTCAGTTCATTATGCTGTCCCAGTTTGATTTATAGATTTTGGTTATCCTGATTTACTTTAACAATTCTAGTATATTTTAAAAACTGTTCAGAATAACGTTGTTTGATTTCATTTAAACTTTCATAAGTTATACCAACTATATGCCAGTTAGGATTAAAATGATAAAAAGAATCTTTTTGACGTGACCATTTAATCATATTCCCATGTTTATTATAACGAGGCATGGTCACTTCATAACCTTCTAAAACATTTATAAATGTCTGAAAAACATCAGGATTAATACGATTAAAATTGTCGATTACAAGGTAACTTCTATCAGTACGTGGCATTAAATCAGTAATAAACCCTTCTCTAAAGTACATTGCTCCTGATTCATTAGGTAAATATTTACCATATAACATATCTTCAGTAAAATCTGGATGACCTGAAGTTATCACTGGATTGGCATTCGTTTTATGCAATAGGTTTTCAGCTGCTTTCAGACCCTCGTCACCAGGTTCAACTACTAATAAGATAAAAGGCTTAACGTCATCATCTTGTACTGGCATATTTGAGTCTTTATGTACCGATTCAAATTGTGGTTTCACGCCATTATTTTCACTTAATTCTTTAATTGCTTCATATTGTGTTTGAGATAAACTCGCTATGGCTTGTTTCGCATTTTCTTGTAGAAAATATAAGTTTTTTAATTTTGGATGTTTATTTAGTGTAGATAATGTCAATGGTGTGACGTGTTGTTCATATAGTACTTCAATTGCAGTACTATTTGTCCTACCTGCAATTGGCGATTTTTCGTGTATATGTTGTGTGACTTCTCCAATACCTACCACAGATTGATCCATTTTTTTATTATAAAAAACAAGCTTATCCCCTTGCTCTAATTGAGTATAAAAGTGATAGCCATTACGTTTAATACCATTGTAAGTATGCGTAAACAAAGTGTAAGTTTGATTAGGTTCAAACGTATCTTCTTCAGAAATAAAGAAATAACGTGGCACTTTCACCGCGCCAGTACCTAAACTTACAATTAAATTAAATTCTTCTTCTGTTATTTGGTTAAATAAGGTTTCTTTCATATTACTCATTCTGAACTCTAACAATTCACTACGTTTTAAGTAATCTGCAGTTAAAGGATTCAATTGTGCCTTTAATTCAAAATGCACTCGGATTTTATTTTGTGCACCTGTTTGCACACTCGTAATTTCGCCATAGCCTAATAGCCCTGTATTCATTTGTACTTGATAAAAGATTACTTGGTCGCCTACTTTAGCTTGTTTAAAGGCACGAAATCCTTGTGATGGATTAAATTGAGCACCGGATTCGAATAATGTAGTTTGACCTACTAATGGTTCATTATGATTCCAGCGATTATAACCGCAATTTAACCAAAAATAACTTGTTTCCTCTGTCATTTACGATACTCCCATCTTTTTTGTGAAATTCTATCTGTCAATTATATTCATACATTATTCCTGAAAACAAATGTAACCTGCTTTTCAGGAATACTTAATTGTATTATTTAACTTGTAGTCTCTGTGCTATACTTATTGTTTTTTACATATTGATTTGTGTTAGTGCACCTAACAATGGCATAACGTTGATAAGTATGCCTCCCAATTTAAGCGTTATTTTCACGTCTTTCTCAGGAAAAGTTACAATTGTACAAACTATACCTAAGAATGCTACAACCATTGGAAAAATAAGAGAAGGATACGGTGGTATATTTAAAAACACACCTGCTCCAGCCAGCAAACCACAAATAAGTGATATATATAAAAACTTATACAAACATATTCCTCCTCTTTCATTACATATAACTAATAATAACTTCGAGCTCACCTTCAAATACAGTGTCTAAATCATCTGACGTTAAAATAAAATTGTCAGCATGGTTCACACTGTAAACTTCACCATCAATTATAACATTGCCTGATCCTTTTAAAATTGAAACCAATACAAATTCTCTCGGTTTCATGTAATTTAACGTCCCTGTAATTTGCCATTTGACAATAGTAAAGAAATCATTGGAGACAAGTTTGACCTGTTTATGATTTTCAATCAGTTCAGTATCAGGTCTTAAGTTTAAATCGTCATCTTTAATCTCTAAAACATCTTGAGCCTTATCCAATTGTAAAGATCGGTCAAGGTAGTCTTGTTGATTTCGTTCATAATCGTAAATGCGATATGAAACATCTGAGGATTGCATTGTCTCATAAACTATAATACCTTCCCCTACTGAATGGACTGTGCCCGCCGGTATAAAATAAAACTCTCCTGGTTTGACTTTCACCGTATTAAAAAGATTATCAAAATCAGCATTTGCTATTTTGTTAAGTGCTTCATTTTTAGATTTAACATTTAAACCATAAATAATTTCTGCACCTGGTTTTGCATCTACAATATACCAACATTCAGACTTCCCATATTGACCATTTTCATGCTCATATGCATAGGCGTCATCAGGATGTACATGTACTGAAAGTGGTGCTTGTGCATCTACCATTTTAGTCATTAAAGGAAAATCTTCACTTGGAAAATCACCAAACATTTCTTTATTATTTGTCCATACTTTATCTAATGTTTGACCTTTAAATGGTCCATTTATAATTTCGCAACGTCCATTTGGATGAGCAGAAATGCCCCATGCCTCCCCAACATTATCACTGGGTAAATTATATCCATAGCGTTCTAAGTTGTTACCGCCCCATACTTTTGAATGGAATACAGGCTTTAAAAATAACGGCATACTACACCTCCGACAATTGTTCGTTTTCATGTTTGAATCACTAGTACACTAGCATATCTCATATTCATTGGAACTGCTTGTTATAGTTCAACTTTTACTAGTTAATGATCACGTATTATCACATGAGTATTGTTCAATTTATTTCTTTATGTATTATAGCAAGTCTCAGTTGATAATAATAGTATATTCAAATATAACTACTTTTTAAGTGCATAGACTGTTGATTGTTTATCAAAATTAAACATCAAGTTATAATAATGTTTCATACTAAGATGCTTCGAGGGATACATTGTGCTATGTCCAAACGTATTGCTTTGCTTATCTCCAAGTCGAATGAATACTTATCGCGTTGAACTAACCCTTACGTAACCATTCTATATATAAAAACATTACTCTTTTTTCTCTTTGAAATTTTGTAAAATAGTTGCTTTTATTTCTGATAAGTGAGCTTCCATCGCTGCGATTGCTTGCTCTTCTTGTTGTTGCTCAATCGCTAAATAAATCGCTTCATGTTCTTCATAAAGTTTTTCCATCGTTTTTTGCTTACTATATATAAAAATCTTACGTGTCTCTTTCATCGAATCTTGCATTAAACCTGAAATATTATTCATTAATTCTACTAATAATGAATTATTTGCGGCTTGAGCAATAGAGAGATGAAATTGCAAATCGGCAGCTTCTCCCGATGTACCATCCGACACAGCTTTCCCCATATCTGTTAAAGCCTTTTTCATATTTTCTAAATCTGTTGTCGAACGTTGAATTGCAGCTTTACCAACGGTAGTACGTTCAATAATCTCACGCAACTCAAGTAGTTCCTCAACTTGTGTTAATGAATTGAATTTTTCTCCAATTTCAAAAAAGATAGGTTCTTTTTGTTTAATAAAAGTACCATAGCCTTGTTTAATTTCAATAACGCCAATAGTCCTTAAAGCGTTTAATGCTTCTCTTATTGATGCTACACTAACACCATAATTTTGAGCCAATTTTTGTATAGATGGCAACTTATCGCCAACTTCATATTCTCCTGTTTTAATTTGTTCTAATAACAAATCTGCAACTTGTTCGTAAATTTTTACGTTCGAAATCTTCATTGTAGCTCCCCCTTACGATATCACAATTATATCAAATTATTTGCACTAATAATTAATGAAAGCCAATTCTTCCATATAATAATAAAAAAAGAGTGGGAAAATAATCAAATTAAACTAAATTTGATTTCATTTTCCCACTAAATATGATTAACATGCAATTCAATTATTTAAATTTATTAATTGCAGTTGTTAGTTCTTCTGTACCACTAATAATTTGGAATTCTGAATTATCAAAACCTGTTGTTGTTAGCACTTGACTAATTACAGAGGCAACATCTTCTCGAGGTATAGTTCCTTTGCCATCAAAGAAAGCAGCCGCATCAACTCTACCTGTTCCCGCTTCATCAAGTAAACCACCTGGATGGACAATGACATAGTTAAGACCAGAACGTTTTAAATGTTCATCCGCATAGTGCTTAGCGATTGTATATGGTTTTAATGCACCACTCTCATCAAATGCTTCTCTTCTAGAATCATAAGTAGATACCATCACATATTTTGACACATGATTTGCTTTACTTGCTTCGATAGTTTTCACAGCACCATCTAAATCGACAATAATTGTTTTATCAGCACCTGTGTTACCACCAGAACCTACTGAAAATACAACTTGATCGAATCCTTTAAATTTATCTGTCAGTGTCTCAATACTATCATTTTCAACATCGATAAGTTTGGCATCTATGCCTTTTCCTTGTAAATCATTTATTTGTTCTTCTTTTCTAACACCAGCAGTAAATGTTTCACCTGCATTTTGCAATTGCTGAATCAAATATTTACCTACACCACCATTAGCACCGATAACTAAAGTACTCATTAAATATACCTCCTCAAATTTACTAATTAATATACAGAATATACCCAATTGCTAATAAATAAAACTAATACGCTCACTTTTGACATGAGTAACACTTTATATTAATATATGAATATAAATACATATATTAATATAAAGAGGTGATTGTTTGACTCAACATTTTACTGATATATCTCCAGACTCTCTTGATACAGTCACTACCATTTTTAAAGCACTAAGTGATGGTACTAGAATCCGTATAGTAAATTTATTATCACAAGGTGAATGCAGTGTAGGCCATATTTCTCACACGTTACAAATAAGTCAATCTAATGTTTCACACCAATTACGTATACTTAAAGAAGCACATTTAGTCAAAGCTAATCGTCAAGGCCAATCAATGATTTACACAATTGATGATACGCATGTCACTACATTGCTACACCAATCATTACACCACGCAGAACATCAATAATGAAAAGAGGGATGACTTATGTCTTCACATAATCACGACCATAATCATAGCCATGTGCATACAAATAACAAAAAAGTATTATTATTCTCATTCATAATTATTGCAACCTTTATGGTAGTAGAAATTATTGGTGGGTTTGTAGCTAATAGTTTAGCTTTACTATCTGATGGCTTACACATGTTTAGTGATGCCATATCGTTAGGCGTAGCCTTAGTTGCGTTTATTTATGCGGAAAAACATGCTACTTTAAACAAAACATTCGGTTACAAACGTTTTGAAATTTTAGCAGCGTTGTTTAATGGGGTTACATTATTTGTTATCGGTATCATGATTATTATTGAAGCAATAAAACGTATGTTTAACCCAATCGAAGTCCAATCCACAGAAATGTTCATAATTAGTGTTATCGGCTTAATTGTTAATGTCATAGTTGCTACACTTATGTTTAAAGGTGGCGATACTAAAGACAATATCAATATGCGTGGCGCTTTTTTACATGTCTTAGGAGATCTGTTGGGTTCTGTAGGAGCAATTGTTGCTGCTATCATCATTTGGATTTGGGGATTTACTTTAGCCGATCCAATAGCTAGTATTATCGTATCGTTATTAATTATTAAAAGTGGCTGGGGTATTACAAAATCATCTGTCAATATATTAATGGAAGGTACACCGTCGAACATTGATATGGAAACTGCCATCAGCGTATTAACAGAAGAACCAGAAATCATCGCAGTACATGATTGTCACTTATGGACTATTTCTAATGACATCAATGCATTAAGCTGTCATGCAGTCGTCTCCCCAAAATTAAGTATTGATGACTGTGAATATATCTTACAACGTATTGAACATAACCTAGCACATTTAAATATTCAACATATGACTATCCAATTAGAAACACCTAAACATAAGCATGACGATCACACATTATGTACATTGCATTAATTACAAAAGACACGATAAGCAAACACCGTAATAAATTGATATGGTGTGACTTATCGTGTCTTTATATTATAGAAATTTATCAAAAATTAATGATTTACCAGGTACTTGTTTTTCATCAAACCCACGTAAAAATTCTTCATTATCATATGCTACTTTAACTCGGTCAATAGAGATGACATCCTCTTCAATAGTAACCAATCCATAAACAGCATGAGCACCATTGTTTAACCCCACTGCTCCTGGATTAAAATATATTTTTTCTTTGTCATCAAACAAATGAACTGTATGATTATGGCCAAAAACAATTAAATCAGCTTGTTTATCACTAAATAACGTTTGCATTGCTTCTTCTGTAGGTTCAGTGATTGGACTGAATGGTTGTTTATCAATCGGTGCACTCAACTGCTCATTCGGTATTTCATAATGAATAAATAAAACTTTTTTATTTCCAAATTTTTTCTCTATTACTCTCGGTAATTCATTTAATTTGTCATAATAATCTTCATCTAAATGATTTTCAATCCACTGATGATGTTCAAAAAATTTATCTTTTAAATCTTCTGGGTAAGGAGTATCGTTAACTAACGACATAACCGCTTCATCATGATTGCCGGCAATAATTTCCATGTCATCTCTGTCAAAAATATAATCTAGAACTTTATTCGTTTCATGACCCACACCAATATTATCTCCAAGATTATAAATTTTATCTACATCGCCTTTTCTATCAATATCATCTAATACCGCTTCGAGTGCATCAAAATTACCATGTACATCAGTAATAACTGCAAATTTCATGATGATGTCTCCTTTCATTATTTCTCATTAGGACATTTTAACATTTTATACCTGTTTTGTTACCTATTAATTTTAAAAATTTCATTTTTTTGATATTGTGATTATATCACTAAAAAGGAGTGCTTAAATTTTGTTTAAATTTCATAAACTTGCTATACGAAATGCCAAACCACAAAATGGGAAAATTTTAATGTTTACTATAGTAGGTTTTCTCATAGCAATGATATTAGCATATCTTGCTGTCTTACCAGTTCAACCAGCTATCTATAAATTTGCGATAGCACAAGCAACACAACAACCCATAGGTTCATCTATATTTATGATTATATTAGCCATTATCATACCATTAGTAGTATTTTTATTCATTGGCTATCCACTAATTTCAAGTGTACTATATACTATAGATAAAGCTTTAACAAAGCAAAATACTAAATTCACAGATATTTTTTCAACATTTAAAAAAGGTAAATATCTAAAATCTGTAATTTTAGGATTAATCACATTAATATTTTTCATCGTATTAATGCTAGTAAATTTATTATTAGGTAAATTGCTTAACTTTTTAATAGTTAAAGGATTCTCGGCATTACAAGGTCCTATCAGTAGCTCATCAAATGCTTTAGGTATTTCATTAACTATACAAATTATCGCAGCCACAGTTCTAGTGTTTATCCTATCATTTGTTTATTGGCTATTTGTTGTCATCATCGTTAACTATACTTTATCCTTTGTGAAAAACCCTAATTTAGGCGCATGGAAAGCAGTTAAACAAGGTTTTGCAAAAATTAAAAATGGTAATAAAACTTGGTTTAAATTTTATTTAGGATTATTATTACTTAATTTAATTGTTATATTATTTGCTAACCCAATAAGTCAATTAGTTAATATTTTAACTGGTGGCATATCTCAAACTGTAGCAGTAGCGCTAGCTTATGCAATTACAATTTTAGTTATTGTTATTCGTTTAGTTGTTTACTATATTAACTTGTTAGCAATTATCCAATATCATATTGAAGATGGTTCAACTGCTAACTTAGCATCTAGTAAAAAGAAAAAAAGTGATGACAAGAGCTTAACTAATCAAGTAAAACAACAAACAACTGATGACACCACTGCATCATCCAATATTAAAGATGACGCAAAAAAACAAGCTTCTGATGCTCAATCAAAAGCTGAAGATGTCACAAAAGATATCAAAGATAAAAAAGAATAATTAGTGTGTAATTAAAATGTAGGAGACTTATTTAAAGTCATCCTAAAAAATGACTAATCCTTTATTTAAAGGATTAGTCATTTTTATTATCTTAAACGTTATTATTTATTTTAATAAAAATCAATGTCTTAACTTTTGCTCTATGTTATAACGTTAAAAACTTTTGTTGTAAATAATGTGCTGCACCATCTTCTTCATTAGTTAAAGACGTCACTTCATCGCAAAGTGCTTGAATTTCTGGGCGTGCATTTTTCATTGCGACGGTGTGCTGACCAAATGCAAACATCGCACGATCGTTATCACTATCACCAATTACTAATGTTTCACTTTGTTTAATACCAAAATACTCTATCATTTCTTTAATGCCCGTGCCTTTATCAACGTTATATGGCATTGTTTCTGCATTAAAGCGGGATGAATTTGACACACTAATACTGAGATTTTCTTTTTCTTCACCTAACATTGCTCTAAATGCTGTGATTTTATCGTATTCAGGTGAAAATAAATAAATTTTCGAAAATTTTTGGTCTACCAATTCTGTAACCCATTCTACCTTGTCTTTGATCGCATCTTTTCTTGAAAACCATTCACTTTCCCCTACATTTCCAGGCGGGGTATCAGCCTCAAACATCGTCATTGCCCATCGTTTGTCTTCCGCTAAAATAACGCGTGTTGAATCAAAAGGAAATACCTCATAGTAAATACCTTGTTGTCGTGCTTTTTCAACAATTTGTGTGACTGATGCTAAAGTTAAACTATGTTTAAATACTTCTTTATCATCAACCATACCTAGCGTCCCATTTGAACTAACAATGCCATCTACACTAAAATTTTCTGGTACTAAATGATGAATTTCATTATGTGCTCTGCCTGTTGCTAAAAACACTTTATATCCTTGTTTTTTTAGTGCATCAATAGTACGGACTGTAGTATCACTCACAAAATTATCTTTATGTAAAATTGTCCCATCCATATCTAAAAAAATTGCTTTAACTTTAGTCATTTCATATCCTCCAGCTCTTGTTTAATCATTACTAAAAAGTGCATATCTATTATTTTGATAAGCTACTTTAACATTTTTATTAAAAAATTCCGATAATGTAGTGTCGTTCAATATTTCAGTTATTGGTCCCGCTTTATAGCAAACGCCATTTTTCAGTAATAAGCCCTTATCAATTTGTGGTGTAATTTCTTCAACAAAATGAGTCACATAAATAACTGCTAAGTCAGGATTATCGACATACATTTGTTCTAACGCTTGTAGCAAGCTTTCCCTAGCAATAAAATCTAATCCGGTAGCAGGTTCATCTAGCACAAGTAACGATGGATTCCCCATTAAAGCACGTGCTATTAATACGCGCTGACGTTCCCCTGTAGATAAATAGCCATAATATTGTTGTTCAAATTCTGTCATACCTAATTGCGCTAAATAAGTTTGCGCAGCTTCCTTATGGCTTTCAGTTGGTTGTTGAAACACACCTATAGATTTAAAAGCTCCACTGATAACTACATCAAGTACTCGCTCCCCATCTTGAAATCGATTCATTAAACTATGCGATACAAATCCAATATGACTACGTACATTTTCTGCAGAATAACCAATTTTACCTGGTGTCATACCAAATAATGTCATCTTGCCTGCTGTATTAGGTTCATAAGCATTTAAAATATTAAGCAAAGTTGTTTTGCCAGCACCATTTAAACCATACAACATCCAATGTTCCCCTTTATGAATTTGCCATGAAACATCAGACAAGATATTGTTCCCTTGTTTACGTCGTGCAATGTGTTCCAAATCAACCAACATACGTGTCACCGCTTTCTATCTTGTTTTTACTTAGATAATAATATTACTTATCAAGTATAGTAGCCAACGACTTACCTTTAGCCACATCATCAATTAATTTATCCAAATATCTAATTTCTTTCATTAAGCTTTCTTCCATATTTTCTACTCTTACACCACATATCACACCTGTTATGTTCCGTCTTGATGGATTTAATCGAGGAGCTTCAGCAAAAAATGTTTCAAAATCAACATCAGCATTTAGTTGTTGATGCAACGTTTTAATATCGTAACCCGTTAGCCAACTGATCACTTCATCTACTTCATCTTGCGTTCTACCTTTTTTCTCAACTTTCGTGACATAATGTGGATACACTTTATTGACAGCCATCGTATATATTTTTGGTTGTGACATTAGCGACACCTCACTTTGCGTTAACTTTAGTTAATATCCATAGTTTACCATTTAATATAGCAGATAAAAATAGAACCATATGACAAATATCATATGATTCTACTTTAATATGTGTATTAATTATTCAACTGTAACTGATTTTGCTAAGTTACGTGGTTTATCAACATCTAAGTCTCTGTGTAATGCTGCATAATAAGAAATTAATTGCAACGCTACAACTGATACTAATGGAGTTAATAACTCGTGTACATGAGGAATGACATAAGTATCTCCGTCCTTATTAAGACCTTCCATTGAAATAATACATGGATTTGCTCCACGTGCTACAACTTCTTTCACATTACCACGAATTGATAAGTTTACCTTCTCTTGAGTTGCTAAGGCAACAACAGGTGTACCATCTTCAATAAGAGCTATTGTACCGTGTTTCAATTCGCCACCAGCAAAACCTTCAGCCTGGATATATGAAATTTCTTTAAGTTTCAACGCGCCTTCTAAACTAACATTATAATCAATAGTACGGCCGATAAAGAAAGCATTTCTTGTTGTTCTTAAGTAATCAGTCGCTACTTGTTCCATTACATCAGCATCATCAACAATTGCCTCGATCGCCGTTGTTACTTTTGCTAATTCACGTAATAAATCGATTTCTGATTCTTTACCATGTTCTTTAGCAACAATTTGTGACAAGATTGATAATACAGCAATTTGTGCTGTGTATGCCTTAGTTGAAGCTACAGCTATTTCAGGACCAGCATGTAACAATAATGTATGATTTGCTTCACGTGATAACGTTGAGCCAGGTACATTTGTTATCGTTAATGATTTATGTCCTAATTTATTAGTTTCTACTAATACTGCACGACTATCTGCTGTTTCACCAGATTGTGAAATGTAAATGAATAATGGTTTTTCTGATAATAGTGGCATGTTGTAAACAAATTCTGACGCTACATGTACTTCTGTTGGTACACCTGCCCATTTTTCAATGAATTCTTTACCAACAAGACCTGCATGGTAACTTGTACCTGCTGCAATAACATAAATTCTATCAGCTTGTGCTACATCTTTAACAATATCTTTATCAATTTTCAATTCACCATTGTCATCTTGATATTCTTGAATGATACGACGCATTACAGCTGGTTGTTCATGAATTTCTTTCAACATATAATGATCATAAACACCTTTTTCAGCATCTGCTGCATCAATTTCAGCAGTATAAGCTGCACGCTCTTGTTCTTGGCCATTTTGATCTTTAATGATTACTTTATCTCTTTTAACAATAACAATTTCATGGTCATGAATTTCTTTATATTGATTTGTTACTGTTAACATTGCAAGTGCATCTGACGCAATAACATTAAAATCATCGCCGACACCAATTAATAATGGAGATTTATTTTTAGCTACAAAAATTGTTTCATTATCGTGGCTATCGATTAAACCTAAAGCATAAGAACCTTCTAATAAAGATACAACTTTACTAAAAGCCGCTTCAGTTTCTAAACCTTGATTTGAGAAATGTTCAACTAATTGTACAATTACTTCAGTATCTGTATCAGATAAAAATGTTACATCTGCTAAATATTCATTTTTTAATTCTTCATAGTTTTCAATGACACCGTTGTGAACTAAAGTAAAACGTTCAGTCGCTGATTGGTGAGGATGTGAGTTTTCATGGTTTGGTACGCCATGTGTTGCCCAACGTGTATGACCAATACCCACATTACCGTCTGTATTTTCACTATCAGTTACTTTTCTTAACTCTGCAATACGACCTTTTTCTTTAAATACTGTTGTACCTTCTTCATTCACAACAGCTACACCAGCTGAATCGTAACCTCTATATTCTAATTTTTCCAAACCTTTTAATAATAATTCTTTGGCATTATCATGCCCAATATATCCAACAATTCCGCACATATTTAATTTCCTCCAGTTGTCTAGCAACAGGGGGTTCTCGTATAAAAATAGCTCTCACTGTATTGATGCTTATTATTATAAATCACTTAAAAAAGTACAGAAATCCCCCTATTGCAGTATAATCGTTTTCGTTATTTGTTTTATGGCTAACTTATTAACTTTGTGCACAAGGTTGCCCTAGTGTTTTCCTTAATAAGATAACGAATGAGCCACATCCGAGATAGCATCCGCCGAAAAATCGATAACTATCTTCCTCGTCTACAAGCTTCATAGTTAAGACATATTAGTATTTCTGATTAAACACTAAATCTTGGACTTAATTATTCATCACTTGCACAGGCGCTTTAAATTGATATTACTTTCACTTTGCCCTCCTTCCACTCAATAAAACTATTGTACAACTTATATATATCCTTTGGCAAACTTTTTATGACTTTCAGTAAATTAATTGTAAATTTTTCATTAAGATGTAAATCAATGAAACCTATTTTTGGTAATGACAATTATGTCATGAATCGTGTGCCAAAGTTGAAATTAGTTTATATTGTGGCTAACGTGGTAAAACCCTTACAATTAAAGTATAAAAATTATAGAAAAAGAGGTGCATATTATGTCTCAAGCTCAGACTGAAGAAAAGAAGGGTCTTGGTCGTAAAGTACAAGCATTTGGGTCATTTTTAAGTAGTATGATTATGCCTAATATTGGTGCATTCATCGCTTGGGGTTTTATCGCTGCCATATTTATCGACGGTGGTTGGTTCCCAAATAAAGATTTGGGCGGCTTAGCTGGTCCGATGATTACGTATTTAATTCCATTATTAATCGCTTATAGTGGTGGTAAATTAATCCATGACATGCGAGGCGGTATTATTGCAGCTGTAGCAACAATGGGTGTAATTGTTGCATTACCAGATACACCAATGTTGCTAGGCGCTATGATTATGGGGCCACTTGTTGGTTGGCTCATGAAAAAAACCGATGAATTCATTCAGCCTAGAACGCCACAAGGTTTTGAAATGTTATTCAATAATTTCTCTTCTGGTATTCTAGGTTTCATCATGACAATAGTAGGATTTAAAATATTAGCTCCTATTATGCAGTTTATAATGCATATTTTATCAGTAGCAGTAGAAGCATTAGTTCATGCTCACGTTTTACCATTAGTAAGTATCATTGTTGAACCTGCAAAAATTGTTTTCTTAAACAATGCAATTAATCACGGTGTATTCACACCATTAGGTGCAGACCAATCAGCTTCAGCAGGTCAATCAATCCTATATACTATTGAATCAAATCCTGGGCCAGGACTTGGTGTGTTATTAGCATATATGATTTTTGGTAAAGGCACTGCTAAAGCAACGTCTTACGGTGCAGGAATTATCCACTTCTTTGGTGGTATTCATGAAATTTATTTCCCTTACGTTTTAATGAGACCGTTATTATTCATCGCAGTTATTTTAGGTGGTATGACAGGTGTAGCAACTTACTCATTATTTGATTTTGGATTCAAAAGCCCAGCATCTCCAGGGTCATTTATAGTCTATGTTTTAAATTCTCCTAAAGGTGAATTACTATACATGATTATAGGTGTCGTTTTAGCGACTTTAGTGTCATTCTTAGTATCAGCTATTATTTTAAAATTCACAAAAGAACCTAAACAAGATCTTGAAGCAGCTACTGCCAAAATGGAAGAAACTAAAGGTAAAAAATCTAGTGTATCTTCTAAATTAGCAAGTAGTGAAGGTGCTGCAACAACTGACGCTAGTGAACAAGAAAATAGTGAAGCTGACGACGATGGTGATTTATTAGATAATTATGATACGGAAAATGTAGACGCTCATGATTATAGTAAAGTAAATCATGTCATATTTGCTTGTGATGCAGGTATGGGTTCAAGTGCGATGGGAGCTAGTATGTTACGTAATAAATTTAAAAAAGCAAATATTAAAGACGTTAACGTAACTAATACGGCAATTAATCAATTACCATCTGATGCACAACTTGTCATTACTCAGAAAAAATTAACTGACCGTGCAATCAAACAAGTACCAAATGCTATTCATATCTCAGTTGATAATTTCTTAAATTCCCCTAGATATGACGAATTACTAGCAAACTTAAATCAAGAAGAAAATTAATATAAACAGACAAAGGAGGACACGACTATGTTGTTAAGTACTCGTGAAAAAGAAATTATTGCCATGTTAATTAAATACCATGGTCAATATGTAACAATTTACGATATTGCTCAACATCTAGCAGTGTCCTCTCGTACTGTTCATAGAGAGTTAAAATCAATTGAAAGCGCATTGGCCAACTTCAATATCACTTTAGAACGCGTTAATAAAAAAGGTTTGCAATTATTAGGGAATACTATTCAAATCGAACATTTAAAACGATATATTCAACAACATACCACTGTTGATTTATCAGTAGAAGAACAAAAGGTCATTATACTTTATGCTTTGATTCAATCAAAAGAATCTATAAAGCAATATAGTTTAGCACATGAAATTGGTGTCTCTATCCAAACATTGACTAAATTGTTAGATGACTTAACTGAAGAATTATTACAGTATCAACTGGTACTACAGAAAAAAAGAGGAGAAGGTATCTATTTAAAAGGTCCTGAATCCAAAAAAAGAGAACTCTTAAGTCAACTCATGGTTAATAATTTAAATAGTACTAGTGTTTATTCAGTCATTGAAAATCATTTTGTCTATCAATCTATTAACCAAAATCAATTAAACATGGTAGACATGGATAAAATATTCCAAGTAGAACGTATTCTTATGGACCATTTAGGTCGCTTACCCTACACCCTAACAGAATCAAGCTACCTTACATTAACTGTTCATATTGTATTAAGTATTGATCGTATGTTGAATGGTGATTATGTTTCATTAAACGATGAATTATATATTGACATTCGTCATACATTTGAACATGAAATAGCCACTGCTTTAAGTTTACATTTGGAACATATTTATGGCGTAGCGTTTAATCAAGCAGAGATTGGTTTTATTACTATACATTTACGTGGCGCAAAGCGTAAAGATTCTAATCAAGTAGATAGTAGTGACGAAAGTGAACAGTTCCCAATTGATACTTTTATTACACAAGTATCACGCATCTCGCAAATTTCATTTGATAATACTGCAACATTAATTGAAGGACTTAAATTGCATATCATTCCAGCAATAAATCGTCTTAAAGCGAATATTGAGACATATAATCCTTTAACTGACATGATCAAGAAAGATTATCCTTTATTATTTGCTAGTGTAAAGAAAGCACTTTATATGGTATGGCCTAAACTGCAATTTCCTGATAGTGAAATAGGCTTTATCGTGCTTCATTTTGGCGGTGCAATTAATAAGAAAGTTACTTCAGATTTTCATGTGTTGGTGGTATGTAGTAGCGGAATTGGCACAAGTCAAATTTTAGCTGCACGCTTGCAACAATCATTTCCAGATATCACTAGTACGACACAAGCGTCAGTCGGTGATTTAGTTGATTTAGATTTACAACGCTATGCAGCAATAGTATCAACGGTTGATTTAGATATTTTCGCACCTTATATTACTGTCAATCCGTTATTACCAGATACAGATATTAATCATGTCGCATCTTTCATGAAACTACAACAAACACAGTCACAACAATCGACTGAACTTGAATCTAATATCAACATAAGTATTCAACATCAAGATGATACTTTGCGTTATATACGCAATGGTTTAACTTTAATTGATAATGTAAATATTGAATATACAGATGTTACAGAAATAAATGATTATTTAACGACACATTTATATCAACAACAAATTATAAACGATGTACAGTCATTCGCTGATGAACTTCAACAACGTTCATTGACACAAAATTATATTTTGGACCCCTATCCAATCGCTATACCTCATTTAAAACATCGATTGATTTTGCGTCCATATATATTAGTTACAATATTAAATCAGCCAATGGAAGTTATTGATGATCAAAATGACAAACACACTATTCAGTATTTACTTGCTATGTTTGCACCAGAGGATGACTTTAGCGCTGAAATTATTAGCCGCTTCTCTAGTGCCTTTGCAAATCATTTAACTGAATTGGAAACACTTATGTTATATCCCGAACGCATTCGGGAATTGGTGAAACAAAGCTATTTACAAGAATTACAAAATAAATTACAAGATGGAGTGGATAATTATGACTGAATTATTTAGTAACGAAAACATTTTTTTAAACGCAACTGTGAGCAACCGTAATGAAGCCATTGAACAAGCTGGCAAAGCATTAGTGTCAAGTGGTGCAGTTACCGATGCATATATTCAAGCTATGAAAGACCGTGAAGAAGTTGTTTCAACATTTATGGGTAATGGCTTAGCTATTCCACATGGTACTGACGAAGCCAAAACAAGTGTTTTAAAATCTGGTTTAACTTTACTACAAATTCCAAACGGCATTGACTGGGATGGCGAAGAGGTAAAAGTTGTTGTAGGTATCGCTGGTAAAGATGGTGAACATTTAGATTTACTATCTAAAATTGCAATCACATTTAGTGAAGAAGAAAATGTTGACCGTATCGTTAATGCTTCTTCTGCTGAAGAAATCAAACAAGTATTTGAGGAGGCTGAAGCATAATGAAAGCATTACACTTTGGAGCAGGTAACATTGGACGAGGATTTATCGGTTATATTCTTGCCGATAATCAGGTTAAAGTTACTTTTGCCGATGTTAATGCAGAAATTATTGACGCCTTAGATCAACAACATGAATACGATGTTATTTTAGCTGATGAAGCTAAAACAACAACTCATGTTCATAACGTTGATGCAATTAACTCAGGACAACCTTCTGAGGAATTAAAGCAAGCTGTATTAGAAGCTGATATAATTACAACTGCAGTTGGTGTCAATATTTTACCTATCATCGCAAAAAGCTTTGCACCTTATTTAAAAGAAAAACAAAATCATGTCAATATCGTTGCGTGTGAGAATGCTATCATGGCTACGAATACATTAAAAGAAGCAATATTAGATATTACTGGTCCATTAGGTGATCATATTCATTTTGCTAACTCTGCAGTAGATCGTATAGTACCTATTCAAACAAATGACAATATTTTAGATGTTGTAGTTGAACCATTTTTCGAATGGGTGGTCGAAAAAGACGCATGGCATGGTCCAGAATTGAACCATATTAAATATGTTGATGATTTAACACCTTACATTGAACGTAAGTTACTAACAGTTAACACTGGCCATGCTTTCTTAGCATACGCAGGTGCTTATCAACAATTACCTACAATACTAGAAGCTATTAAAAACTCACAAATTAAAGATGGTTTACATGCGGTATTAAAAGAAACAAGTGCTTATATTACTAAAGAATTCAACTTCAATGAACAAGCACAAGCACAATATGTCGATAAAATCATCGGTCGTTTTGAAAATCCTAATCTATCAGATGAAGTAACTCGAGTAGGTCGTGGTACTCTTAGAAAGATTGGGCCAAAAGATAGAATTATCAAACCACTGACATATCTTTATAATCACAATCTGCCACACGACAATTTAACTAAGTTAGCTGCATTATTATTAAAATACGATGACGTTAACGATCAAGAAACAGTTGAAAAAAATAAATATATCGATACTCACGGATTAGATGGTTTCTTGAAAACGTATGCTAAAACAGATGATCACTTAACTACTGAGATTATAACAGCTTACAATCAATTATAACTTCAGTATCAATAATGAGTTATCGTAAATTTTCAGTTC
Organism: Staphylococcus sp. GDY8P72P; assembly: GCF_016890655.1. Lineage (NCBI taxonomy): Bacteria > Bacillati > Bacillota > Bacilli > Caryophanales > Staphylococcaceae > Staphylococcus > Staphylococcus sp. GDY8P72P. The sequence goes on from NZ_JAFEQJ010000027.1 coordinate 18,166, forward strand.
AAAAAAAGGATGAGACACAAATCGTGTCCCATCCTTTTACTATATTATAAATCTTAATCCAAGCCCATTTTTTCTTGTACAACATCCGCAATAGTTTTAGCAAAACGTTGGGCATCTTCATCTGTCGCAGCTTCTACCATAACACGTACTAATGGTTCTGTACCTGAAGGTCGCACTAAGATTCTACCCTCGCCATTCATTTCAACTTCTACTTTAGTCATAATTTCCTGAACGTCTATATTTTCTTCTACTCTATATTTATCTGTAACGCGTACATTTACTAATGATTGTGGATATTTTTTCATTTGAGCTGCAAGTTGACTTAATTTTTTACCAGTAAGTTTAATTGTAGCCGCAAGATGTACGCCTGTCAGTAATCCATCTCCTGTAGTATTGTAATCCATCATAACAATATGTCCGGATTGCTCGCCACCTAAGTTATAATTACCTCTACGCATTTCTTCTACAACATAACGATCTCCAACTTTTGTTTTATTAGATTTAATTCCAGCTTCATCTAGCGCTTTATAAAAGCCTAAGTTACTCATTACAGTAGATACAATCATGTTATCATTTAACTCATGATTTTTAGCCATTTCTTGACCTATGATAAACATGATTTGGTCTCCATCTACAATATCTCCATTTTCATCAACAGCAATAAGTCTATCACCATCGCCATCAAAAGCTAATCCGAAATCTGCTTCTGATTCAACTACGGTTTTAGCCAATGTTTCTGGATGAGTTGAGCCTACTTGTTCATTTATGTTATAACCATCTGGATTACAACCAATAGTTACTGTATCAGCTTCTAAATCACCGAATAAAAATGGTGCTAATGATGAAGTAGATCCATGTGCACCGTCTAATGCTATCTTCATACCATCTAAATCAACATCAATTGTAGATTTTAAGTAACTTATATATTTTTGAGCGCCTTCAAAGTAATCAGAATAATGCACAATGGCATCACCTACTGGTCTTGGCAGATCCGGATTTTCTTGGTCTAAAAGTGTTTCAATTTCTTGTTCTTGCTCATCTGATAATTTAAAACCATCTGAACCAAAGAATTTAATACCATTATCTGCAACTGGATTATGGGAAGCGGAAATCATAACACCCAACTCTGCTTCCATTGCCTTAGTTAAATAAGCAACACCTGGAGTTGAAATTACACCTAATCGCATTACTTCTGCACCAATTGAAATCATACCAGCGATTAATGCTGATTCAAGCATTTGTCCCGATACTCGTGTATCTCTTCCAACTAATACTTTAGGGTGATTTTTCCCTTGATTATGGGCTAAAACATAGCCACCGTAACGCCCTAATTTAAATGCGAGTTCAGGAGTTAGCTCTTTATTTGCTATCCCTCTAACTCCATCTGTACCAAAATATTTTGCCATTTTTATTTCTCCTTTTGCTCTATAATTATATTATTTAACTATAACTTTTGCAGTAGTGTCATTAGGTTCTACTTTAGATACTTCATCCGGAACATCCAGCTGTACTGACTTGTCTGTTGTTTCTGATATATTATCTAAGTCTATTTCACCTTTTATCTCATCTACATCTTCAAGTTCTTTTCTGTTACCAAAAACCTCTACTTCTTTATCACTTAATTCGATGTCATCTATTTCTTTGCCATTTGCTAAACTGCCAGTTGTTTTAGTCTTAATTTTCACCTTTTTACTGTATGGCTCTACTTTAGCACTTAAGTTCACTTCTTCTGGCTGAATAGAAACATCTAATTTATTTAAGTTTCTATCAAATGCTGTGATTTTGGCAACATCAGTTGTATCTTTACTAATTTTACTATTATTTTTATACGTTGCTTTCAAGTACGCAATTTTATCAATTTGATCTTGTCCTCCTGTTACTTTCACAGTATCAGGCGAAACAGATTGTTCACTCACTTTATAATCTGTATCGACATCATTACTACTTACATCTGGCTCAACTTTTAAGTTTTTCGTTACTTTTTCTTCTAAGTTAACAGTAGCCTCTTTAGGCTTTACATCATAATCTATATCTTTGTTTAAGCCATGAACTTTAAACTGTGTTGTATGTCGTCCAGATTTTTCACTGTTTAAATCAAGTGTTACTTTGATATTTTGTCCATTTTCAGCTTTTAAAATTTGCGACTGTGGACCAGATATTTCTACATCAACTGTTTCAGGTACTTTACTAGCATATAATTTATTACTATTATATTTTACTTCCACTGGAACATCTTGAAGTGTCTCTGTTGTCTTTTGACTAAATTTGTCTGCATTAAACATATTTCCAAACACATTATTTGCAGATAAAAAGAAAAACACAGCGAGAGCTAAAGCAATTAAGCGTAAACCCCATTTACTTTCCAACATATTATTTCACACCTTTCTGTTGTAAGTGTGAACCAAACCAATGTTCTGCCAATAATTCTTCAAATGCTTCAGTGGATATATCTTTACGTAATTTGCCATCAAATGTTACTGAAATAGATCCTGTTTCTTCGGATACAATAACAGTAAACGCATCTGATACTTCTGATATACCAACAGCTGCTCTATGTCGCGTACCTAGGCTTTTAGCAATTTTAGCACTGTCTGATAGAGGCAAATAGCATGCCGCACTGGCGATTTTATTTTCTTGAATAATCATAGCACCATCATGCAACGGTGTATTTGGAATGAAAACATTTGTTAACAATTCTTGAGAAATATTGGAATTCATTGGAATACCAGTTTCTATATAATCTTGTAAACCAGTATTTTTTTCAAAAACAATTAAAGCACCAATACGTCTTTTTGCCATATATTGCACTGCTTTTGATACAGCTACTATGAGTTTATTTTCATCACTGTTAATATTACTACCATAGCGCTTAAATAAACTACCTCGGCCTAGCTGCTCCAAAGCTCTTCTAATTTCTGGTTGGAAGATAACAATTAATGCTAATACCCCCCATTGAATAACTATATCGAACAAGCGCGATGTTGCCGTTAAGCTCAACATTTTACTTATTTGTTGTCCGATTACTATTACGATAATTCCTTTTAATAATTGAATGGCCTTTGTACCTTTAAATACTGTAATGAGAAGATAAAGTACGTACCATACGATTAGTAAGTCTAGTACACTTGTTATTATTTTAACAGTGTTCCAATTATCAAATAAGCTGGATAAATCCATAACATCTCCTCCGGTATTCTAATCCCATAATATGTATTATACCAATCTTCGCTTAGCCTGTCATATCATGCCTGTTCATTATATAAATAACTTTGACATTAAATTAATTATTTATCAAAATTATATATTATTATTTATACCCTTAATAAGATAACAATAAAAGACGTTTATGATGAAAAGTTGATTCATCATAAACGTCTTTTGCACTTACTATAATAAAGTTTCTCCGAAGAAACTACCCATTAAACAGACAGCTTGTTCAGCTGTGTGATTGTTTTGATCAATTAATGGATTTACTTCTACAACATCCATTGATGTAATCAAATTAGTATTGTGCAGCATTTCTAAAGCAAAATGGCTTTCTCTGTATGTAAGTCCACCTAATACCTTAGTACCTGTACCAGGTGTTTCCACTGGATCAAGTGCATCAACATCTAGTGACAGGTGAATTCCATCTGTTTTGTCTTTTAGATAAGATACTGATTCTTCCATTACTTGCTTAATACCGTTTCTATCAATATCAGCCATAGTATAAGTTTTGATATTATTTTCTCTGATAAAGTCACGCTCACCAATATCTAAGTCTCTCATACCTATTAATACAATATTTTCAGGTTTCACTTTAGGTGCATAACCAGAGATATTCACTAATTGTTTATCGCCATCCCCTAGCAATACCCTTAAAGGCATACCGTGGATATTCCCTGATGGAGATTCTTCAGGAATATTTAAATCACCATGGGCATCGTACCATATAATACCCAAATTTTCATAATGTTGACTAACCCCTGATATAGAACCAATAGCAATAGAATGATCCCCACCAATGATAAGTGGAAAAGCTTGATTTTTTATACTGCTAGAAACTGCATTACTTAAATTTTCAGAAACCTCAATAATTTCATTTAAATTGCGTAATCCTTCTTGTTTACCTTTGAATTTTTCAACGTCAACAGCAGGAACGGCAATATCTCCTTTATCTTCTACTGAATGACCTATATTTTTAAGTCGCTCTACTAGTCCAGCATATCTCAAAGCATCCGGTCCAAAGTTCACCCCTAATTTTCTTTGTCCAAATGTAGATGGTGCTCCAATAATATGTATGTTCTTCATATTCTCATAACCCCTTTGTAAAGAATTTAATATAAGAATACGTTATCATTAACTATCTTTCAAGTTTTCTTAGTACTGAGAAAGCCCGACATGACAGGCAAAATACATATAAAATCATAATTTTGATTTAACATTCATTATATACAACATTCATGTATATTTTATCAAAAAAAATGTATATAAAATTTCATAAAAAAAGAAGTACTTTCTTATGAAAGTACTTCTTCAATAGTGAGCCATAGAGGATTCGAACCTCTGACCCTCTGATTAAAAGTCAGATGCTCTACCAACTGAGCTAATGGCTCTAATGGCTGGGCTAGCTGGATTCGAACCAGCGCGTGACGGAGTCAAAGTCCGTTGCCTTACCGCTTGGCTATAGCCCATTAATGGTGGAGGGGGGCAGATTCGAACTGCCGAACCCGAAGGAGCGGATTTACAGTCCGCCGCGTTTAGCCACTTCGCTACCCCTCCGACATTATAAAATAAAAATGGTGGAGAATGACGGGTTCGAACCGCCGACCCTCTGCTTGTAAGGCAGATGCTCTCCCAGCTGAGCTAATTCTCCAATATGTAATGACCCCGACGGGACTCGAACCCGTGTTACCGCCGTGAAAGGGCGGTGTCTTAACCGCTTGACCACGGGGCCATATGGCTCCACAGGTAGGACTCGAACCTACGACCGATCGGTTAACAGCCGATAGCTCTACCACTGAGCTACTGTGGAATAATTTTATTACAATGCCTGGCAACGTCCTACTCT
>NZ_JAFEQJ010000028.1:0-101523 GCF_016890655.1 Staphylococcus sp. GDY8P72P
AAAAACTATAATAATAATCGAATTCAACAAAAACTAGGCTACTTATCCCCTAGAAAATATATGGAATTAGCAGCCTAGAACATAGTGTTTTTATTAAGTTCTCATTATAAGGGTTAAGCGCCTTAATTTGCGATGGGTTTGTTTATTTTTATTTACATAGTTTTTCAAAATAGTAGTGGTCTTTCAGACATAATTGCTCCTTTTACACTAAATTTTTAAGATTCATGACAGTACAAATTAGCATACTAGCCACAGAAACTTTTTTCATATTTCAGTAAACAGACTTTAAATATTAGTGCTCCTAACGCTTTTCTAAAAATTGGAAATGTTTTGAGCCGACTCTTGCGGGAATAGCACTCGCTGCAGACTACAGGCTAAGGCAGTGCCCGCGGAAAGCGTGCACAAAAATGCCAACAAATTTGAGAACTTTTTTGACAGTTTGAAACAAAATCTAAATCAAATTATCACATCGATTTACAAAATAAATGATTATTAGGAACTCATACAGAGATGGAAATAATTTTTATTGTTCTCATTTATCATTTGTTTTATTTAACAACACTTCTGTTTAATTTATATATTATAATATTTGTTGTGTAATATTGGCAGTGCTTTGAGCCGACTCCTGCGGGAATAGCGCTCGCCGCAGACTACAGGCTAAGGCAGTGCCCGCGGAAAGCGTGCACAAAAACTACCAACAAATTTAAGAACTTTGTCGACATTCTGCAACACTAGTGTTTTTATATGTTGAATAACACTTATACCAAAATAAAAAACCCAAGACTATCAATAAGTCTTGGGCTCATCTTATTAAAAGCTAACTTTAGCTTTTACTTCGCTTATAAAATATAAACTACCTGTAATTATCAAACCATCGCCGTCATAATTTTCTATAAATGAAACGTAATCATCAACAAGTTCTTTATGTTCATAGTTAACTTCTTCACTTATAGTTTCTTTTGGCAATGCTTTAGGAAAATCAAATTCAGTAATATATAAATTATTTGCTATAGGTTTTAGTTGATCTAACATTTCATTAATCGGTTTGTTTTTAACTGCCGAAAATAAAATATCCATATGCTCTCTGTGATAGTAGTTTTTCATCGTTTCCACTAATGCTTGCACGCTTTCGTTGTTATGCGCCCCATCTACAATCATCAAGGGCTGCTCTTTAACTTGTTCAATGCGTCCACTCCAGCTTACCGATTCGATACCATCAATCATTTTATTAAAATCTAAATCTACAACTTCTGCTTCATTCAATTCAATTAAAGCGGTAATGGCAAGTGAAGCATTTTCTTTTTGGTGTTCACCTAACATATTTAGCACTAATGTTTCTAATTCATAATCTTTATACCTGTAAGTAAATTCATCTTCTTCTGACACAATAGTAATGTCGCGATCCAATTCAATTGCCTTAGCGTCTGCCTCTTCAGCATAATCACGTATAATTTTAATTGCTTCTTCATTTTTAACTGCATAAATAACAGGTGTATTTGGTTTGATTATTGCACCTTTATCTCTAGCAATATCTGCAAATGTATCACCTAAAATATCAACATGATCTAGACCAATGCTCGTTAAAATGGATAGTAGCGGTTTGAAAACATTAGTCGAATCATTTTTCACGCCTAATCCCGCTTCTACAACAACAATGTCAACAGGATGTAGTTGACCAAAATAAACAAACATCATTGTTGTTATAATTTCAAATTCAGTAGCAGTGCCCAAGTCAGTTTCTACTTCCAAGGCTTCACTGACAGGTTTCACAATATTTACTAGTTTTACAATTTCATCATCGCTTATTGGCATACCATTCAAACTAATGCGCTCATTAAATGTTTCGATAAATGGTGAGGTAAATGTGCCTACCTCATACCCGTTCTCAACAAGTGCAGAACGGATATACGCGACTGTAGACCCTTTACCATTAGTACCACCAACATGAATGCCTTTAATATGGTTTTGTGGATTGTTTAATTGGGCTAACATCCATTCCATACGTTTTACGCCTGGTTTGATTCCAAACTTATTCCGTTCGTGTATCCAATATAAGCTATCTAGGTAATTCATGGTTAAGACTCCTATGCTTTTAATTGTTGTATTCTTAATTTTACGCCATCATATTTTTCTTGGTAAGTTTGTTTTTTATCTCGTTCTTCATTTATAACTTTCTCAGGTGCTTTACTTACAAAGTTTTCGTTCGCCAATTTCTTATTAACACGATCTAATTCTTTTTGCCATTTTTCTAATTCTTTTTCTAATCTAGCAATTTCTTTATCCATATCAATTAGGCCTTCTAATGGTAATACAACATCCCCAGCAGAAGTTACTGACGTCATCGCTTTTTCAGGTATGGCAATATCTAACTCAATCGTTAATTCACTTGGATGACAGAAACGATCTAAATATGATGCATTTTCTTCTAAAGTCGCTTTGATGTTTTCATCTTTGGCTTGAATAAAGATTGGAATTGCTTTTGATAATGGTGTGTCAACTTCAAGTCGAGATTGACGTACTGATTTTATTATCTCTACTAAATGTTCCATTGTTTCTTTACTGTCATTATACACATGAGCTTCCGTTACAGTTGGCCATGATGCTTGGACAATCGTCTCACCAACATGTGGTAAGTTTTGCCAAATTTGTTCCGTTACAAAAGGCATGAATGGATGTAACATTCTCATAGTATTGTCTAATACATACGTCAATACTGAACGGGTAGTTTGTTTTTGACTTTCATCATCACCATTCATAGGAATCTTACTCATTTCAATATACCAATCACAGAAATCATCCCAAATGAAACTATATAATGCTCTACCAACTTCACCAAATTCATATTTTTCACTTAAGTGTGTTACATTTTCAATCGTTTCATTTAAGCGAGTCAAAATCCATTTATCTGCTAATGATAAATTACCAGATAAATCTACTTGCTCTACTGTAAAATCTTCTCCGATATTCATAATGCTGAAACGTGCGGCATTCCAAATTTTATTAATGAAGTTCCAAACGGATTCTACTTTTTCAGTAGAGTAACGTAAATCATGTCCTGGTGACGAACCTGTTGCTAAGAAATAGCGTAAACTATCTGCACCATATTCATCAATAACGTCCATTGGATCGACGCCATTTCCTAATGATTTACTCATTTTACGCCCATCTTCAGCACGTACTAAACCGTGTAATAGCACGTCATTAAATGGTCTTTCGCCTGTAAATTCAAGACCTTGGAAAATCATACGCGCTACCCAGAAGAAGATAATGTCATAGCCAGTGACTAAAGCATTTGTTGGGAAATAGCGTTGGAAATCTTTAGCCTCCCCATCTGGCCACCCTAATGTAGAGAAAGGCCACAATGCGCTTGAGAACCAAGTATCCAATACATCTTCATCCTGAATCCAATTTTCACTATCTGCTGGTGGCTCTTCAGATACAAATAGTTCACCAGTTTCTTTATGGTACCATGCTGGAATTTGGTGTCCCCACCATAATTGACGAGAAATTGTCCAATCTCTAATATCTTCCATCCAGCGATTAAATGTTTTTTCGAAACGGGCTGGTACAAAATCAATGCGATTGTCTGTTTCTTGATTATTTAGTGCTTGCTCAGCAAGTGGTTTCATTTTTACAAACCATTGCGTAGATAAATAAGGCTCAACAACAGCACCTGAACGTTCTGAATGACCTACAGAATGTTCGTGTTCTTCAATTTTAATGACTAAATCTTCAGCCTGTAAATCTTTAACTAATTGTTCGCGACAATCAAAGCGGTCTAAACCTTCATATTTGTCTGCTTTATCGTTCATCACACCGGCTTCATCCATAACAACGATGCGTTCTAAATCATGACGATTACCAATTTCAAAGTCATTTGGGTCATGTGCAGGAGTTACTTTCATTGCACCACTACCAAATTCTATATCTACATAATCATCTGCTAAAATAGGTAACTCGCGACCAACAATTGGTAAAATAACATGTTTGCCTATTACATCTTTATAGCGCTCGTCATTTGGGTTTACTACAATAGCAGTGTCTCCAAGCATTGTTTCTGGTCGCGTCGTCGCTATTTCAATGTAGCCATCTCCGTCAGCATAAGGATATTTAAAATGATAAAACTTACCTTGAACGTCTTCATGGATAACTTCAATATCAGATAATGCTGTTTTAGCAATTGGATCCCAGTTAATGATGTATTCACCACGATAAATTAAACCTTTGTTATACATATCAACAAAGACTTTTTTCACGGCTTTACTTAAACCATCATCTAATGTGAAACGTTCTCTTGAATAATCTAAGCCTAAACCGAGTTTTGCCCATTGCTGTCTAATAAATCCAGCATATTCTTCTTTCCAATCCCAAACCTGATCGATAAATTTCTCTCTGCCTAAATCATGTCGAGAAATACCTTGTTCATTAAGTTTAGCTTCTACTTTAGCTTGTGTTGCTATACCAGCATGGTCCATTCCTGGTAAATATAAAGTATCGTAACCTTGCATACGTTTCATACGCGTAATAATATCTTGTAACGTTGTATCCCAAGCATGCCCTAAATGCAATTTCCCTGTTACATTTGGAGGTGGGATAACTATCGTATATGTTTCTTTTGTATCATCTTCACTCGCTTTAAAATAACCGTTTTCAACCCAATGGTCATAACGTCCTGCTTCTACTTCATTGGGATTATACTTAGGTTTCATTTCCATTCTTTTTCCTCCTTAAAAATTAAAAAAACCGCCCTATCAAAATAGGACGGATTAACCGTGGTACCACCTAAATTCGCAAAATTTATTATCCATAAATTTTACGCACTTAATTAATGATTAACGCTCAAACACGCTTTAACCTATCTGTCATCAATGATGACCTTCAGTTAAAGTTCATAGTGGGCTACCTTCAATACTACGAACTATGCATTCTCACCAACCATGCACTCTCTATAAATTCTGAAGCATCTACTCTTCCCAATAGACATTTTTTCTTTACTTAATTATAGTATAATGGAAACAAAAATAAGTCAATGAAATGGAGTGAAAATTATGAATGAATGTGCATTTGGTACTAAAGATGCCCTGTATTTGCAATATCATGATGAAGCATGGGGACATCCAATTTACGATAGTAAAAAACTTTTTAAATTATTAGCTTTAGAGTCTCAACATGCCGGATTATCATGGCTCACTATTTTGAAGAAAAAAGAAGCCTATGAAGCTGCCTTTTATAATTTTGATCCCCATAAAATTGCACAAATGACTAATAATGATGTAGATAAACTTATGACGTTTCCAAATATTGTTCATCATCGCAAAAAAATTGAAGCAATTATAGGTCAAGCCAAAGGTTATATAGAAATAGAACGTGATTTTAGTAACTTTAGTGACTTCTTATGGTCATACGTTGATAATCAACCTATCGATTTGCATTATAAACAATCTGGAGATCGTAAAACGGTCGATGAACGTGCTACCGAATTATCAAAAACGTTAAAAAAATACGGTTTTAAATTTTTAGGACCAGTAACAGTTTATTCATTTTTAGAAGCAGCCGGGCTGTATAATGCCCACTTAGAAAACTGTCCTAATAATCCAAAGTACTACAAAGGTAAAGGATTCAGTTAATTTATTATATTTTTGTATGATAAAGGGCTTGTTTATGTATGAATCAAAAAAAGAGCGTGGCATACTATCCGTATTGCCACGCTCTTTTCTGTGTTTGTCACACAATTAATTATTCTATCATTCAGCTATGTTTGTTTTTATACTCGAGATACTTTAAGAATTGATTGATTAAGGGTGCAATTAAGAATAAAATAAAGAATATTCTAAAGATATGATAACTTGAAATCATCGCAACATCTGCACCGGTTTCAATTGCAACTAATACAATTTGACTCATTCCACCAGGTGCTGCTCCTAAAAACAAGTCATTAATAGAATGGTTTGACACGAATGTAAATAAATAAACCATAACAAATGATGAAATAATTAGCAGAACATTTTGTAATGCTATAGCTAATGCTATTCGACCTTTCATTTGATCCATTAATTTTGCTATTTGAATACCGATACGAATCATATACATTACTTGTGCTGCTGCAATTATTGGATTATCCAACGTGAATGTTATACCAGTAATTAAATTCCAACAAATTAACACTAAAATCGGTGCTAACATTTGCTTGGTTGGAAAATTAATTTTACTCATTATTACATATACTACAGCAATAGCGATGAGTAACACCAAAACATTAGAAAAGGTTAATGTTTCAGTAAGCTTTTGTTGCACTTCTTGTGCACCATTAGCGCCTGTTGTCACTGGTTCTTTAAAAAAGTATGAAATAAATGGTACAAGAATTACTACAAATATAATTCGAGATGTTTGTGTTAGACTTACAACCATAATATTTGCCTTTTTATTTTCCTCTGCCATTATGAGCATTTGACTCAAGGCACCTGGTATAACACTTAAAATTGCAGTTTCAGTATTGACGTTAGCAATTTTTTTAAAGAAATACGCAATCAATAAGGCTAACACGAGTAAAAGTACGGTAATTGTAACAATAATCATCCAATCATTTTTGATATCAAAGATGACTGTTTCAGTAAAAGTAGAGCCTATTTGAACACCTAGTAATATTAAACCTAGCTGACTAATCCAAAAAGGCCATTGCACATCTAATCGTAAAAATTTAATACTCACTACACCTGCAAGAATAGGACCAAACATAAACGGCAGTAAAATATTGGCTGCATGAAGAATCAAACTAAAAGTAATTGCTAAAATCAATACGATAATATTATTTCTTAATTTTATATTCATACATATTCACAACTTTCATAAAAAACAATTCTTTTTCAATTTCACTAAACACTGTTTAACAATCACTTATTTAATTCAATTATATCATAGTAATAATTAAAATAATTACGTTAAAGACCATATTATATTTTGAATTACTTCTAAAAATCCATAAGTAAAAGTTATCATTTTATCAATAAGTGATAAAAAATAATTATGTAAAAACTCTGAATTTTCTTGCAGCAAAAAAGGAGTAAGAACAGAATCGCTCATAATTCTGAACTTACTCCTTAAATATATTATTGATTCTATTTTCTACAAAATTGACTTAATACTACTTGGTAACGATTCGACTTAATGCATTATCAAATGCTTGAATTGTAAATTTAATATCATCTTCACTATGTGACATAGATAAAAATGTTCCTTCAAATTGAGATGGTGGTAAGAAAATGCCTTCTTTCGCCATCTCTCTATACATAGCACTAAATAACTCTAAATCACTTTGATTTGCTTGTTCAAAATTTGTGACAGGTCCATCGTTTAAGAAATAACCAATCATAGAGCCTGCTCTATTCACCGTAATTGGTACATTATGTTTTTCAAACACTTCTGTTAAACCTGCTTCTAACATATCACCTAAATGATTAAAATATTCATATGATTCTGGTGTTAATTGGCTTAATGTTTCATAACCACTTGTCATTGCCAGTGGATTACCTGAAAGTGTTCCTGCTTGATAGATGTCTCCCATCGGAGCAATGTAATCCATAATTTCTTTTTTGCCACCAAATGCTCCTACTGGCAATCCACCGCCAATTACTTTACCTAGGCAAGTTAAATCCGGTATAACATTGAAATAACCTTGCGCACAATTATAACCAACTCTAAATCCTGTCATTACTTCATCAAAAATAAGTAATGAACCGTATTCAGTGGTAATGTCTCTCAAACCTTGTAAAAATCCTTCTATTGGTGGTACGACTCCCATATTACCGGCAACAGGTTCGACGATCACACCTGCTATATCATCACCAAATTGTTCAAAAGCTACACGAATCGCTTCTAAATCATTATAAGGAACTGTAATTGTATTTTTGGCTGTGCCTTCAGGTACACCAGGTGAATCAGGCAATCCTAAAGTAGCAACACCCGATCCAGCTTTAATGAGTAATGAATCACTATGACCATGATAGCAACCTTCAAACTTAACAATTTTATTACGTCCAGTATATCCACGTGCTAAACGTAATGTATCTAATGTTGCTTCAGTACCAGAAGATACCATACGAACCTTTTCAATTGAAGGTACACGATCAATGACTAATTGTGCTAATTTATTTTCTTGTAACGTAGAAGCACCAAAACTAGTACCTTGATCTACTGCTTCATGTAATTTATCAATGACTTGTTTATTTTTATGACCTAGAATTAACGGTCCCCAACTCAATACATAATCGATGTATTCATTACCATCAATATCGTATATTTTTGAACCTTCACCACGCTCCATAAAAATTGCAGGTGTATCAACAGATTTAAATGCTCGTACTGGACTATTGACGCCTCCTGGCATTAAATCTTCGGCTACTGACATGGCTTGTTCTGATTTTTCATAACGCATATGGTAATTCCTCCTTATTGTTCATCTAAATAACGGCAAATGTCTTTGGCAAAATACGTAATAATTAAGTCAGCACCTGCGCGTTTCATTGAAATCATTTGTTCCATTACAACTGCTTGCTCATCAATCCATCCATTTAAAGCAGCAGCTTTAGTCATACTATATTCACCACTAACATTATATGCAACAACGGGAACATTCGTTGTATTACGCACATCACGGATAATATCTAAAAAGCTTAATGCAGGTTTTACAATCATCATATCTGCACCTTCAGCTAAGTCACTATCTAGCTCACGCAATGCTTCACGACGATTTGCTGGATCCATTTGATACGTTTTACGATCTCCAAATTCAGGTGTTGACTCCGCTGCATCACGGAATGGACCAAAGAAACTTGATGCATATTTAATACCGTAACTCATAATTGGAATATTGTAGTAACCCGATTCATCTAATCCTTTGCGAATTGCTGTAACAAACCCATCCATCATATTACTTGGAGCAATAATATCTGCACCTGCTTCAACTTGTGAAATTGCTGTTTTAACTAATAGTGGCAATGATTGGTCATTATCCACATCATGCGTAACAGGATCAATGACACCACAATGACCGTGATCAGTATATTCACATAAACAAGTATCCGCTACGATAAGAATATCGCTATATAATGATTTTGCTTTTTTAGTCGCTTCTTGGACAATGCCATTGTGATCATACGCACCAGAGCCGACTTCATCTTTTTCATTAGGTACACCGAAGAACATAAATGCTCTGACACCAAGATCATAAGCTTCTTTTATTTCTGATTCAACTAAATTTAAACTCAATTGAAACACACCAGGCATTGATACGATTTCTTCTTTGACATTTTCTCGTTCAACAACAAATATGGGATAAATTAAATCCTCTTTTCTCACATGTGTTTCACTGACTAAATTTCTCATCGTTTTTGAAGAACGAAGTCTTCTATGTCTATCAAATTGCATATTACTCCCTACTTTCTAATACTTTTTGTACTAATGCTGTTAACGTTTGTTTAGACGCAATTTTTGCTGTAACGTCATATTGCTTAATTGTATGATAAGTTTGTTGTCCTATTACATAATAAGCAACTTTTAAACGAGGAACAGGATCTTGAAAATAAAATTTAACAGCTGAAGAACTCGCAAAAGTCACTGCATCTACTTCTCCCTGTGCAATCAACTGTTTGACTTCACTGATATTTTCAGTATGCGAAACAGGTTTATATAAGTCAACCTTTGTGACATTTGCACCGCGTTGATTTAATTCTTGTTGCAATAACTGGCGAGCAAAACCACTTGATGGCAACAAAATTTGATCATTTTTAGTTAATGGAAAACGCTCCAGAAAGCCTTCTTGAGAATAGTCTTCAGGGCAAAAATCCACAGTGATATTCAAAGACTGACAATAATCGGCCGTTTTTTCACCAATAACAGCTATATTATCAACTGCTACTTGTGATAAATATGGATAAAAATATTTCACCGCATTTTTGGAAGAAAAAATAAGCCAGTCATAGTGTGACGAAAGTACCGTCAAATCAAATTGCAAAGGTATTATCTTAATAAAAGGTTTATGGATAATAGTTGCTTGTTGATTTGTATATGGATTACTTTGCGTCATCACAATAACTGGTTTCATAGTTTCACCTCAAACGATTATTGATTTTCGTTTAATGCTTTGATTATTTCATAAGCACCTTGTTCATTTAACACTTCACTTACTTGTTCACCTAACGCTACAGGATCTGTACCACTGACCGTATGTTCATAGCGTTCTTTACCATCTGGTGACATAATTAAACCGGTAAATTCAATTTCATTTTGCTCATTTATTGACGCATATCCGCCTATAGGTACCTGACAACTACCGTCCATTGCTTTTAAAAACGTACGCTCTGCAGTTACACAATCTGCCACTTCTTGGTTGTGTACTTGTTGTAATAACTCCAATAATTCAGTATCATCCGCACGACATTCGATACCTAATGCACCTTGACCTATAGCGGGAATTAACGTGTCTTTATCAAGATATGTCGTTACAATGTCATCTGACCATCCCATACGTTTTAATCCAGCAGCTGCTAACAAGATAGCATCAAAATCTTCGTTATATAATTTATTTAAGCGTGTATCGATATTACCTCGTATCCACTTAATAGTTAGCTCTGGATAATGTGCTAATATCTGTGCACCACGACGTAAAGAACTTGTACCGACAATACTACCTGCTGGTAAATCTTGTAATTTAACGTGGTTTTTGGCGATATATGCATCAAAAGGAATTTCTCTGTCAGGAATACATCCTAAAGTTAGCCCTTCAGGTATAACGCTTGGCACATCTTTTAAAGAATGAATAGCCATATCTATATCTTTATTAAACAATTCATTTTGAATTTCCTTAACAAATAACCCTTTGCCACCAACTTTGGATAATTGCTTGTCCACAATTTTATCACCTTTAGTGACAATTTCTTTAATTTCTATATCAAGCGTCGGATCAATCGCTTTTAATTTGTCAATAAACTGCTGACTCTGCGTCATTGCAAGTTTACTTCTACGTGATCCAACAATTAATTTACGCATATTACGTACCACCTTTTCTTATTTCACTATCTTAATTTTACTGATTTACCGAGTTAATGAAAACTAGAAACACTTGAGCCAAATAATAGATTAATCATGCATAATACGAATACTATAACATTAAAATAAATAAGTTTGTGTTTCATTATTAATTGTCTAATTCTGAAGAATAGATAAAGTGCATAAAAAATGGCTATAATGAATGAAAACAATACTTTGGAATCATATAATATGGAATAACCTATAGTATTCAATCCCCATTGCACACCCAAGATTAAACTGATAATTAATAATATGAAGCCTGTTAATGAACAATAAAACACTATGCGTTCTAATGTAGCCACACTGCCTAATCTAAAATATTTTTGATTAAAACGTTTGTGTTTTAAATTATTGTATTGTAATAAGTATAAAATACAGTTTACAAATGACAAAGCAAAAAAGGCATAACTTATCGTTGCAAAACCGATATGCACAATTAATAATTCATTCATTATTGTTAATTTTTGACCTTTTTCCAATTGGTCAGTAGGTTGAAATGTGTTTAATGCTATTAAGATAAAACCTATTAAGTTAAATAAAAATATGGAAAAATTTATTGGCTTTATAACGCTAATCACTAATGATATCGCTATAATCAACCAAGTTATTAAAAACAATATATCAAATATATTCGTTAACGGTAATTGTTGAGTCTGGTTGACATAGATAGATAAAGAGATTGTTTGTAATACCCAAACAATCCCTAAAGTAATAAAGCCCGTATTCCTTATTTTGAAATTTTTATTAAAAAAGTCATAAAAATAACAAGCAATACTAATTAAATATATCAGCAAAATAAGTTCATGAAACCTTATAAATAAAGCATCTTGCATACTATCACCATTTTTTTCGTCTATTCAAAACTAAGAATGTGACTTAATTTTTCTGCTGATTTTCTTCTTTGCTCTTCGTAAGGATGTTCAGCTTCAATATCAAAAATGTTTTGGAATAGCTCTAATTTTTCATTACTTTTCTTATCAGTACTAATTTCTTTAGCTTGTTTAATAGGATCTTTTAACATTTGATTAATGATACTTTTAGTATGCTTAGATACCACTTTGCGTTCATGTTCAGACAATCCTGGTAATTTGCGATCAATACTATCCATTGTTTCTGATTGAATAGTCATTGCTTTCTCTCTTAAGGCACGAATCACTGGAACTACTCCTAGCATGTTAACCCAGTCATTATGATTAGTAATCTCTTGTGGTATACGTTCGGCAATTGCATCTGCAGCTAATTGACGTTCTCTGAGATTGGCATCAACTAAACCTTTTAGGTCATCCACATCATAATTAAAAACATCTGGTAACGCAGTAATATTCGGTTCAATATCTCTTGGTACAGCAATATCAATAAGCACTAATGAATCCGCTTTTCTTGGGGCTTCAATCTGTTCTAGCATTTGATTAGTAATAACATATGACTCTGCACTTGTAGAGCTAATCACAATATCTGCCGAACTTAAATGTGCAGCTAAATCTGAAATTGGTGCACTCGCAACTTGATGTTTTTCAGCTAAACGTTGTGCTTTACTTTCAGTTCTATTGAAAATTGTAATATCGCTAACATCAGCACCTATTAAATTAAGTAGTGACAATTCACTCATTTCTCCAGCACCAACGATTAGTGCTTTTTTATGAGTTAATTTTCCGAATACTTTTTTTGCTAATTCAACCGCAGCATATGACACACTTACTGCATTGTCAGCAATATCTGTTTCATTGTGTGCTTTTTTAGCAAATGTGATTGCCTGTTTAAATAAATGGTTAAATATTGTTCCTGTTGTATCTTCTTCTTGGGCTTTAAAAAACGCATCTCTTAATTGTCCTAAAATTTGTGTTTCCCCTAATACTATCGAATCTAAGCCAGAAACTACACGCATAAGATGATTCACAGCATCATCCTCGACATGTACCTCTGTCATTGTTTTAATTTCTTCTACATCAAAACCAAAAGCACGTGCTAAAAAACGTTGTATATAATAACGTCCTGTGTGAATTTGGTCGACAATAGCATACACTTCCGTACGATTACAAGTTGATAAGATTACATTTTCTAAAATAGATTTAGTTTCAAATAAATCAACATTTGCTAAACGTATGGCATCTTCTTTAAAAGCAACTTTTTCTCTTAATGCTACATCGGCAGTACGATGATTTACACTAATTGCAATAAAATGCATCTATAACGCCCTCCATACATAATCCAATAATTAAATTATAACACATCTAATTTGTGAGTTAAGTATGTTGCGCCTTTAAATTAGAAGAATTATAAAGTAAATTCAAATATTTGTCATAATTACTGCCCTAACGGCCATTATTTCATAATTTTAAGTATCTTTTAATAATGATTATAAATAAGAAGCAATAGTATTCCAAATAATTTTTTGCTTATTATTTTTCACTGCTGAATAGCTTATTATTTGATCTTCGGGTTCCATCTCTAATTTTTGTTGAATGTTATCTAAATGCTTTTGTACTTTGCCTTTGGCAATTTTGTCTTCTTTCGTAGCAATTACCAACGTTGGCAACTCGTAATATTTTAAAAAGTTATACATTAAAATATCATCTTCAGTAGGATTGTGTCGTAAATCAACAAGTTGAATTACCAGTTTCAAACTATCACGTTCAGTTATATATTGTTCTATCATTTTACCAAAAGCTTCACGTTGCTTTTTACTTACTTTAGCATAACCATACCCTGGTACATCTACAAAAACCAATTGATTATCAATATTATAAAAGTTGAGTGTTTGTGTTTTACCAGGTTGTTGTGATGTGCGTGCCATATTTTTGCGACCAATCATACTGTTAATAAATGATGATTTTCCAACATTAGAGCGTCCACTTAATGCTACTTCACTTAGTCCTGTTTCAGGATATTGCTCTGATTTTACTGCACTAATCAGTATTTCTATTTCATTTGGATTAATATTCATAATTGACCCACTTTCATCTAATTTAACCATTTAATTATAGTATAGAACATCTCAGAATGCGATGGCTTATCACAATTAATCATAACATGTTCACAAAATAAAAAAGAAGTGAGACAGGAATCAAATAAAAATCATTTGATTTCCTATTCTCACTTCTATATAACATCATCATTAGACTATATAGCGCTTATGCTGATGTTTGTTCATTATTAATTAAATTGCCTTCTTTGTCGTACAATTCAGGCTCTTTTTCTTCATTGATAGTCTCTTCAGTAATTTTAACCTTAACAACGCCGTCAGTAGATGGCACATCATACATGATGTCTATCAATGCTTCTTCAATAATAGAGCGTAAACCACGAGCACCTGTTTTACGTTCTATAGCTTTGTTACTAATCGCAGCTAATGCTTCGTCGGTAAATTCTAACTCAACATCATCCAATTCAAGCATTTTAACATATTGTTTTACTAATGCATTTTTTGGTTGAGTTAAGATATTTTTCAACGCTTCAACATCTAATGTTTCTAAGTTAGCTACAATTGGGACACGACCAATGAATTCTGGAATTAAACCATAAGCTTGTAAATCTTCTGGTCTAATTTGTTCAAGAATTGCATCTTCATCATATTTAGAAGCTTCACTACTTGCAAAGCCAATAACCTTTTCACCTAATCTACGTTTAATAACTTCATCAATACCATCGAATGCACCACCAAGTACAAACAAAATATTAGAAGTATCAATTTGGATTAATTCTTGGTTTGGATGTTTACGGCCACCTTGTGGCGGAACACTAGCAGTAGTACCTTCAAGTATTTTCAACAATGCTTGTTGAACGCCTTCACCTGACACATCTCTTGTAATCGATGTATTTTCTGATTTACGCGCGATTTTATCGATTTCATCGACATAGATAATTCCTTTTTCAGCTTTATCAATATCGAAATCTGCTGCTTGGATTAAACGTAATAAGATGTTTTCTACATCATCACCAACATACCCTGCTTCTGTTAAACTTGTTGCATCTGCAATCGCAAAAGGTACATTTAATGTTTTTGCTAAAGTTTGTGCTAATAGTGTTTTACCACTACCTGTAGGTCCGATTAAAGCAACATTACTTTTTTGTAACTCTACTTCATCTTCGTTAGGACCTAACTGTTGGATACGTTTATAGTGATTATATACAGCCACCGCTAATGATTTTTTAGCTTTTTCTTGACCAATTACATAATCATTTAATTGATTCATAATTTCTTTTGGAGTTGGTAATTCAGTTAAACCTTCTGGTTCAGCTTGAGCTAATTCTTCTTGAACTATTTCTGAACATAATTCAATACACTCATTACAAATATATACGCCACTTCCTGCAACTAATTTCTTCACTTGATCTTGATCTTTGCCACAGAAAGAACATTTTAAATTTTCTTCATCTTCATTGAACTTGAACATTCTATTTACACCCCTATTCCCTAAAGACTATACTAGATAGCATTTTAATATGCAAACAGTTAAAACTACAAGTTATTTGCACATAATAGTGAAGCAGATACATCATAATTAATGCATCTGCTACTCAACAATTTTGTATTATACAGCTTTACATATTATACAACTAATAATCTGCTCAACTTATTAAACTTGTATTATGCTTCTTCGTCTTCTTTAGTTGGTTCTACTAATTTAGCTTCGTCAACTAGTAAGTCAATAACTTTTTGGATACGTACATCATTTTTCACGATATCTGTATTGCCAAGTGTTTGTTTAAT
This sequence comes from Staphylococcus sp. GDY8P72P, assembly GCF_016890655.1. Lineage (NCBI taxonomy): Bacteria > Bacillati > Bacillota > Bacilli > Caryophanales > Staphylococcaceae > Staphylococcus > Staphylococcus sp. GDY8P72P. The sequence continues at coordinate 15,797 of NZ_JAFEQJ010000028.1, forward strand.
ATCTTCAACTGAAATATTAAATTGTTCACTCATTTTTTCTAATTCTTTATCGATATCTTCATCTGAAACTTCTACATTTTCAGCTTCAGCGATAGCAGTAAGTGTTAAGTTTGTTTTAACACGTTCTTCAGCATCGTCTTTCATTTGTTCTCTTAATTGAGTTTCGTCTTGGCCAGAAATTTGGAAGTAAGTTTCAAGATTTAGACCTTGTTGTTGCATACGTTGACCGAATTCTTGAACCATACGATCTAGCTCTGTATTAACCATAGCTTCTGGAATATCTACTGTTGTATTATTCGCAGCTTTGTTAATTGCTTCTTCTTTTTGAGCATTTTCAGCATCAGTTTCTTTTTGTTCAGCTAAACGTTTACGAGTGTTTTCTTTGTATTCTGCAACTGTGTTAGCTTCTGAGTCTAATTCATTTGCAATTTCATCAGTTAATTCTGGAACTTCTTTGTATTTCACTTCGTTAACTTTAGTTTTGAAAGTTGCTTCTTTACCAGCTAACTCTTCAGCATGATATTCTTCTGGGAATGTAACGGTAACGTCTTTTTCTTCTCCAGCTTTCACACCAACTAATTGTTCTTCAAATCCTGGAATAAACATTCCTGAACCAATTTCTAAGTCATAGCCGTCAGCTTGGCCACCTTCGAATTGCTCACCATCAACATAACCATCAAAATCGATGTTTACAGTATCGCCATTTTCAATAGCTGCATCTTCTTTAACAACCATTTCTGATAAATGACCTAATTGATGGTCAATTGATTCTTGAATTTCTTCTTCAGTTAATTCAGTAGATTGTTTTTCAATTTCTAGACCTTTATAGTCTCCTAATTGAACTTCTGGTTCTACAACAACTGTTGCATCGAATTTGAAGTCGCTACCTTTTTCAATTTGTGTTACATCAATTTCAGGTTGATCTACTGGTTTAATACCAGTTTCGTCAATTGCTTCACCGTATGCTTCTGGTAATAAAATATCAGCTGCATCTTGATATAAAGCTTCTACGCCAAAACGTTGTTCAAAAATTTGACGAGGTACTTTTCCTTTACGGAAACCAGGTACGTTGATTTGTTTTACTACCTTTTTAAAAGCTTGATCTAAAGCTTTGTCTAATTTTTCTGCTGGAACGGTAACTGATAATACACCTTCGTTACCTTCTTTTTTTTCCCAAGTTGCTGTCATGTATAAAAACCTCCATGATTATCCTATTTTATTTTTTCAACTACATTAGTATATCACACGTGTTGTGCCTACACAAATGTTGAACTTCGTTCTTTGCATTTTATTTTAATTATATAATTTAGCATAAATATGTTAACGGTTATTGTCTACCCGAATTCTATTAAATTACTCTAGTTGATCTAACCGTTGAATAAATTCACTTACCTCATCTATTGATTGCGGTTGTACAATACCTAACATGGATTTAAAGTAGTTTTCATATGCCTTAATCCACTGTGGAACAGAACCAATTGTTTGGATGTCAATTGGGTAGAGTAATATTGCATGATTATTCATAACATGTAATGCCTCTTCAAGTAATTGTGTACCTTCATCATCTAAACACTTTACAACTTCAGGTATTACTTGTTGTTTCATGGTTGTGTGTTCTAAGCCTGGTAAGTCTTTAGGAACTAGTGATAAATTTTGATTGAATTTGCTAATATGCACTACTTCTTCATATTGTGCAAAACGTAAATATTCTAACATTATAGAAATAACATTATTCCGAATATCAGTGTTGTTCAATAAACTGGCTACTGTATCTTTATAACAATATTGACTATTGTCTATCAATGTTAAAATAGTGTTAATTTGGTCACGTATCTCTAAAGTATCAAATTGTTGTAATTGTGAAGCTACTTGCGCATTATGTTGCTCTAATTGGCTTAGTGCATAAGACTTGAGAGGTAATAATTCCATGCGTGTTTTATGATTTTGTACTTCATCTATGATTTGGTCAATGACCTCGATGGCTTCAAAATATTGACCTAAGCCATTTAAACTTTCCACATAATATATGACTAATTCATCATAATTCGTAAAACCTTGCTTTAATAATATAATTGCTTCTTCTCTTAATTCTAAAAAATGATTCATACGATATAACATTGAACACTTCAATAATGACAATGTTTCGTCTAATTCAAAATGCTCCTCATAATTATCAAACAAAGAATACATTTCCTCTAAATCATCTTGATTATAAGCTATTTTAATATCACGAATTAATTTATCTTTTGACCAAGGAAAAGGAATGATATCAGACATGTAATCCACCTCTACTGTAATGCTTCTAAAATCAATGCACTCCAAGTTTCAAAATCATCATAATTTTCAATACTACCTTGTTCTACCCACTTGATTTTTAATGTATCCGTCTCCTTAACTTCAACATCTTTTGAATCTACGGTTATTTTAAACACGACTCCTAAATGAACTTCTCCCACTTCATTTGTATCGTCATTAATAAAACCTATGTATTGTAAATTTTGTGTTTTTTGTTCAGATAAACCAATTTCTTCTTCTAACTCACGTTGTGCATTGATACGTAAAACTTCATTTATTGATGCAGCTCCTACGATATCATTCATATGACCACCGACACCTATAGAAGATTGTCCATGCAACCGTGATTCGCCTCCACCGCTCAAGCGATCATAAACCAAAATTTGACCCTCTTCATTTTGCAACAAACAATACGATATTAACTGTTTGTACGTTGGATCTTCTTCCATATCTCCACGACGTTTCACTTCATATTGTGACAATGTCTCAAAAATTTCTGAGCCTTTTTGACCATTGTTAGACAGAAAACCATTAAATTGATTTTTTTCATTATTAAATAATATAGTTCTTGGTACTACTGTAATCATTTCATCAAACTTTGACATGATAATCTCCTTCAGATACGACTTCACAGTTATTTTATCAAAACTCTGATACATCTCAAAATAAAAAAGAGATGCAGTCATACCACATCTCTTTTTTAGTAAATATTATTTTAAAGCTTCTTTTGCTTTAGCAACTAATTCACCGAAAGCTTTATCGTCTGAAATTGCGATTTCAGATAACATTTTACGGTTCACGTCGATTTCAGCTTTTTTCAAGCCGTTCATTAATTTTGAATAACTAATGTCGTGTTGACGTGCAGCAGCGTTAATACGTGTAATCCATAATTTACGGAAATCACGTTTTCTTTGACGACGGTCACGGAATGCATATTGTCCTGATTTCATTACTTGTTGTTTAGCTACTTTGTATAACGTACGTTTTGAACCAAAGTAACCTTTTGCTAATTTGATCGTCTTTTTACGACGAGCTCTTGTTACTGTTCCACCTTTTACTCGTGGCATAATAAATTCCTCCTCAAAATTGTGTTAGATCTTTTTAATGTCAAATTTCACTCTGAAATCGCTCGATTATTTTTTATACGCTAATAATTGTTTTACACGTTTCATATCTGATTTGTGTACTAATCTAGCTTTACGTAATTGGCGTTTTTGTTTTGTATTTTTGTTTGCAAATAAGTGAGATGTGAAAGCTCTTGAACGTTTTAATTGACCTGAACCAGTTCTTTTAACACGTTTAGCAGCTCCACGGTGTGTTTTCATTTTAGGCATGATACAATTCCTCCTGTGTTTTCAAAAATTATTTTTCAGCAATTGGCGTTAACATGATAAACATTTGACGCCCTTCCATTTTAGGTCTTTGCTCAACAGTAGCAATATCTTTACATTCTTCTGCAAATTTTTCTAATTGACGTTGACCAATTTCTTTATGCGTAATTGCACGACCTCTAAAACGAATAGAAACTTTACATTTGTCGCCTTTTGATAAGAACTTACGACCATTCTTTAATTTAGTTTGGAAGTCATGTTCTTCAATAGTTGGGCTTAAACGAATTTCTTTTACATTAATCGTTTTTTGTTTCTTTTTCATTTCTTTTTCTTTTTTCTGTTGTTCGAATTTATACTTTCCGTAATCCATAATTCTTGCAACAGGTGGTTTAGCGTTAGGAGCAACTACGACTACATCTAAACCAACTCTATCAGCCATTTCAAGTGCTTCATTTTTGGCTTTAACACCAATTTGTTCACCATCTTGACCGATTAATCGTAATTCTTTTGCGCGAATCTTTTCATTAACTTGAGTCTGATCTTTAGCTATGGTTGACACCTCCAAGATTTTTACGAAATTATCCCAAGCAAAAACAGAGCGAGTATACAAGATACCCGCTCTGCTTCACACATGTCTTTGCATGTATTATTGACCTGCCAACAGCTTGTTGCGTCGCTACAGGTGAGAAGCGGGAGCTTCTTCTTGGTACGTTTCGTATTCAACGTTACTAATATTACCAGTAACCACGACAATAGTCAATAGTTTTTATTATTTATTTTCAGTTGATTTCATATCAACATCTTGATTTAAGTTTACTTTATCTAATGGAATCATTTTTGTTTTATAGCGTAATTTGTGATAAATAAAGAATGCTAAAAATACTGGAATACCCATGTATGTGATGACAAAACGATTTAAATTAAAATCACCTGTTTTAATGAAATCAACATCCTGTCCAACAATAACAAGCACACATAAAACACCTGCGAATATTGGCCCAAATGGGAAGAGTTTCGCTTTATATTTTAATTTAGATTTATCATAATTTTGTTTATCAAACGCTTTTCTAAAGCGATAATGACTGACTGCTATTCCAACCCAAGCTATAAATCCAGTCATACCACTCGCTGCCACGATATATTCATAAGCATCGCCACTAATATGTTGTAATAAGAAGATAGCAATAACTATAAGTGCTGTTACTAACAATGACATGTATGGCACACCATATTTATTTGTTTTGCCAAAAATAGGAAATGCTAGCTTATCTTTACTCATAGAATATAACATACGTGTTGAAGCGTACATACCGGAATTACCGGCAGATAATACAGATGTTAATATAACTGCATTCATAAATGATGCCGCAAATGCTAACCCTGCATTTTGGAATACAAGTGTAAACGGAGAAGTCGCAACACTAGTATCGCCACCCATTAAAGCATCACTGTTGTATGGAATCAACATTCCAATTACAAAAATAGCTAAAATGTAAAACAATAAAATTCTCCAAAAGACTTGTTTAATCGCTTTTGGTACTGCACGTTCAGGATTTTCTGATTCACCTGCTGTTATCCCAATTAATTCTGTTCCTTGGAATGAGAATCCAGCAACTAAAAACACACCTAAAATGGTCAACAAGCTACCGCTGAAACCATCACCTAAAATTGGTCCTTCTCCAGCTGTGAATGTTTCGAATCCTACAAATTTGCCGCCCATAATACCAACTATTGTTAACAGTCCTATGACAATAAAAATAATTACAGTTACTACTTTTATTAAAGCAAACCAATATTCACTTTCACCATATACTCTAACAGATAATGCATTAAGTCCAAAAATTATAATTAGGAATAGACAACTCCATCCCCATGCTGGCAGCCCTTGTAATGGTGACCAATATTGAACAACTTGTGCCGCGATTGTCACATCTGCTGCAACGGTAATAACCCAGTTAAACCAATAATTCCAACCTAATGCAAATCCTAAAGATGGATCTACAAAGCGAGTAGCATAGGTACTAAATGAACCTGACACTGGTAAATATGTAGCCATCTCTCCCAATGATGTCATTAAGAAGAACACCATTGCACCGATAATTGCAAATGCTAATAACGCTCCAAGTGCACCAGCATCATGAATTGCACCACCAGAAGTCATAAACAATCCAGTACCGATACAACCACCGATTGCAATCATTGAAATATGACGATCTTTAAGTCCTCTTTGTACACCGCCATTTTGATTCGTATTATTTCCCATATAAGCTTCCTTTCTGAAATGCTTAGAGGTTTACACTGATATGACTTTATAATTACTCCTTCATTACATCCAGTTCATTCCCCATTGTAACTGTTGAATCATGTAATATAAAAAGGTTACATACCCATTTGATATGCAACCTTTTTTATCATATATATAGGTAGCACTTCACATGTGTGACAGTCCAGTTCCTTTCGATAACTGGCCCAATAAATAATACTAATGGTTATTATTTATTTCGGCATTTTTACCTTTCACTTGCTCAACAATTGTTCCATCAAACACTTGAACAGTTACTAATTAAAAACGCAACCTCTAACTCAATTTTTTTATTCATTTATTTCACTAACACTCAATATACATGATTTCTCATACTGTTTCAATACTATCTTGCTTTTTTAAGTCTGATTTCATCAATTAAGCTCCAAATGAAGTCATCACGTTCAATAGTTTCTTGATCTTGTGATCCGTATTTACGTACATTCACTTCGTTGTTCTCTACTTCTTTGTCTCCAACTACGAGTTGATATGGAATTTTTTGCATTTGTGCTTCTCTAATTTTGTAACCCATTTTTTCATTTCGATCATCAATCTCTACTCTTACACCTTGTGATTTTAGCTCATCTTGTAAGCTTCGTGCATAATCATAATGTAAGTCTACATTGACTGGAATGATTTCAACTTGCTTAGGTGCTAACCATGTTGGGAATGCTCCTTTTGTTTCTTCAGTTAGGAAAGCAACAAAGCGTTCCATTGTTGATACTACACCTCTATGAATAACTACTGGTCTATGTTGTTCACCGTCATTACCAATATATGTTAAATCAAATTTTTGTGGTAGTAAGAAGTCTAATTGTGCAGTTGATAGAGTTTCTTCTTTGCCCATTGCAGTTTGAACTTGAACGTCTAATTTAGGACCGTAGAATGCAGCTTCACCTATAGCTTCAACATAATCTAATCCTAATTCATCCACCGCTTCTTTCAACATATTTTCCGCAGTATTCCACATTTCATCATCGTCAAAATACTTTTCTTTATCGGCTGGATCTCTATAGCTTAATCTAAAGTTATAATTTTCAAAGCCGAAATCTTCATAAACTTCCATAATTAAATTTACTACTCGTTTAAATTCTTCTTTGATTTGGTCAGGTCTCACAAAGATATGTGCATCATTTAAAGTCATACCACGCACACGTTGTAAACCTGAAACCGCACCACTAGATTCATAACGATGCATTGTACCTAATTCTGCAATACGTATAGGTAATTCACGATAAGAATGCGGTTTGTTGGCATAAATCATCATATGGTGTGGACAGTTCATTGGTCTTAAAACCATTTCTTCTTGCTCATCTAATTTCATCGTTGGGAACATATCTTCTTGATAGTGGTCCCAGTGGCCAGATGTTTTATATAAGTCAACATTCGCCATCACTGGTGTATAGACATGGTCATAACCCATACTTACTTCTTTGTCGACAATATAACGTTCAATTTCACGACGAATAGTTGCGCCATTTGGTAACCATAATGGTAAACCAGCACCTACTAATGGATTGTTTGAGAAAAGTTCTAAATCCTTACCAATTCGACGATGGTCACGTTCTTTACGCTCTTCTAGCATTTGTAAATGTGCTTTTAAATCTTTTTTATCGAAAAAGGCTGTACCATAAATACGTTGCAACATTTTGTTGTTGCTGTCACCACGCCAATACGCACCAGCAGTTGATAGCAATTTGAATTCTTTAATTTTTGCTGTTGATGGTACATGTACACCACGACATAAATCAGTAAATTCACCTTGACTATATAATGTTACTGATTCATCTTCTGGAATCGCATCAATTAATTCTAGTTTATATGGATCATCTGCGAAAAACGTTTGAGCTTCTTGGCGTGAAACGACTTTACGTTCAATCGGGAAGTTTTCATTAACAATTTGTTTCATTGTTTTTTCAATTTGTTCGAAGTCATCCGAAGATATAGATTGTTCCATATCAAAATCGTAATAGAATCCACCATCTATTACAGGACCTACACCAAATTTCACATCTCCGTATAGTCGTTTAAGTGCTTGTGCCATTAAGTGAGCTGTTGAATGGCGTAGCACTTCTAACGCTTCTTCACTACCAGGTGTCACTATTTCAATGTCACCATCAGTTTCTAACGGACGCGTTAAATCCACTAATGTATTATTGAATTTACCCGCTACAGCTTTTTTTCTAAGTCCTGGACTAATTGATTGTGCGATGTCTTCAGTTGTTGTTCCTTTATCAAACGCTTTATTATTACCATCTGGAAATTGAATATTTATTTGATCCATGTTTATTTACCCTCCATTAAAAATTCAAGTTCTTAATCAAAATAAAACAATAGAAAAAGACCCCATCCCAATAAGGGACGAGGTCTTCGTGGTACCACCCTAATTCAACATATATGTCTGACAACAATATGTTAACTCTACATAAGATAACGGTCTTGAGCCGAGTGTTCATTACAAACACTATCTAGGAGGGAGTAATAACTAAATATAATAGTCATATTCTCATCAACTAATGACTTGCTGTATATTAGTGATTTAATTATCATGTCCTCATTTTGTATTATTTTGATTTAGATTTACTTACATTATACAACATTTACTGTAAATTTCAAACATCTCTATAATTCTCGCCATCTAAATAGTAAGGTGTAGCTAATGTCTTAATTCGCTCCATGATACGAGCAGCTTTTGTAAGTTCTGTACCATCACGGGTCACTGATAAATGATGTTGTAATTCTTTGAAGTTATAGTTAGAACTAAAGAACGTTGGTAACTCTTGGACCATACGATAATGTAAAATCGGTCCAATAATTTCATCACGTACCCACGGTGTAATTTCTTCAGCACCTATGTCGTCTAACATTAAAATATTAGCTTCTCGCACTTTAGCTAGCTTTGTTTCAAATGTGCCATCTTTAAAACCACTTTTCAGAGTGCGAATAAATTCAGGCAAATAAATAATAGTTGATGGTATTTTTTTCGTTTTAAGTTGGTTGGCAATTGCCCCCAAAATAAATGATTTACCTGTCCCAAATTCACCATGTAAATACATGCCCTTGATATTAGCATCTTGATTTGCAATCGCGTTACAAATATCATCTGCTGCACGTGCGACTTCTAATCGTTTACCTTTTAAATAAATATCTTTTAATTTTGCATTTAATGTATCACGTTGCATATGATGTGAAGTAATTAACTGAGCGTTGTATTTTTCTTCGTCATGTTTAACTTTACAAGGACAAGGCAAATAACGAATTTTAATATGTTGATTGTCTATATACAATTCTGGAACGTGACCTTTAACGAAGTTCGGGCAGTCGTTAAAACTATGACCATCATAGTGCTTTTGTTGGTCCTTATATTCTTGTAGCACATTTAAATCCTCATCAATCATCGCATTGGTTAATTCAGCCTGATGTTGTTCTAAAAATTGTTTAACATCATGATCATTTACTACATCATGTTTAATTTTTGCAATACGTTTAAACAACTGATTAGAGTCACCCATTATTTGATCGAAACGTTTCATTCGTCATCTTCCCCCCATCTCTCTTTTAAATGTTGTAAGAAAGCAGCTCTTTCTTGATCTTCCTCTTCATTATTATCATTATCTACCTTTTTATTATTATCATCACTTTCAGTCGATGCTTGTTGTTCTCGCTCCAACAACCATTTTGGAGTCATTTCTTTAGAAGCTAATTGGTGCTTTTTGTATCGTGATTGTGATGAGGCAACGCGTGTCTCTGGTTTAGGTTGATTTACTTTTAGTGCATGTTGATATGCTTGTTCTGCAGTACTAATTCCTAATTTCTTCCAATTTGAAGCTATCTCCAATATATATGCTTTAGGTAATTTCATATCTTCTTTTAACATAACAAATTGTAATAAGATGTTAATTACTCCAAATGACATTTTTTCTCGTTCTACCAACTCTTCCACCATTACTTTTTGTTGTGTAGTTGGTTCAGAACTAGACCAAGATGCTAACATTTCTATTGGACTCGTATTTTCTAATTGTTGTAACCAATTTTTATCATCATCATTTTGTTCTGCTGATGGTTTCGGCGCTGTAATTTGATCTTTTTGTTGTAGCGAAGGTAAATGTTGTTCATGTTCCATTAAATAATACGTGCGCGCATATTTTCTTATATCTTCGAATGATAACTGTTGTGCACTTGTAATTGACTTTAAGATAATACGTTTCATAGCTTCAGGTGTTAAACCATATAATGTAGCTAATTGAATAATTAAATGTTTAGCTTCTTGAGTTATTATTTCTTCGCTAATGAAATGTGTTTGAAGAAGATCGTACAACGTTTCAAAATCAAAATTCACTGCCGATAAATCCAGACCTTTATATGTAGATTCTTGTGGCATTTGACTTACATCTTCTACTAAATTACCTTTAGGCAATTTGAACACATCAGTATACTTGCGTGTGATTTCTTGGAATTCAGTTAAATCTATAGCAGTAGATGTTTCAAAATCTGATTTTAGTTGATGGTAACGTTGCTTACTGACTTCATTATACAAAAAGATAGATAACATTGGATCACTGAAAAATTGACGGGCAGTAGGTGGTTGCACTAATTTATAAACAAATGATGAAGTGTTATCTTCATGTTTTACAAAGCTTTTTACTAAACCAATGCCCTCTAAAATATCCATTTGTTGTCTAAACTCTTTTAAATTAATTTTCAATTCACTCATAATAATGTAATGTGTGTTTACTTGATTAGATGTTGACTCAACAAATTGGTTTAAATAATGCAAAAGCCCAATTGCACTTGAGCCAACTAATGGCGTAAATAAACGATTTAAAATAGCTAAATTATGGTTTGTTAGCTGAAAGTCTCGTTTAACTTGAAAATCATCTTGTGGTCTCAGCCCAAATTTAGCAGATTGTAACCCCATTTATGAATCACTCCGTTTATTTTCAGATAAGATACCTTGCATAGATTGCAATAATTGATCGACATCTTTAAACTCTTTATATACTGATGCAAATCTAACATAGGAAACTTGATCTACATGCATCAATAAATTCATCACATATTCACCGATTTCTCTCGACGAAACTTCAGCTTGTCCTATATCACGTAATTGCCATTCAACACTATTTGTTATCTCTTCTAATTGTTCGTATCGCACTGGTCTTTTTTCGCACGACCGTACTAAACCATTTAAAATTTTTTCACGTAGAAACTGTTCACGTGTGCCATCTTTTTTCACCACTATAAGTGGACGTTTTTCTATATGTTCAAATGTGGTATATCTTGTACCACATTGTTCACATTCTCTTCTTCGGCGAATCGCATTTACTTCATCCGCATGTCTAGAATCAACAACACGGGAATGCGTCGCGCTACATTTCGGACATTTCATGGTACTTTCACCCTCTTTTGTAGATTACGCCTTATTATACTATAAAATAATATGATACAAAAGAATCCTTATTATTATCTAGTTTATACTAGCAAATAAAAATAAATGCCAATCCCTTCTGGGTTTGGCATTTATTTTTATCTTTATCTAATATTTACGAATTAACTTGAAACTACCTTCGAATTTTCTTTCAATGATTCACCAATTTGAGCTGCTATTTCAACGACACGATTTGAATAACCCCACTCATTGTCGTACCAAGCAATCACCTTAACTTTTTTATCACCCATTACTAAAGTGCTTTGAGTATCGATAACAGCTGAATGTGGATTTGTATTAAAATCAACTGACACTAATGGTGCATCTTCTGTAGCTAATACACCTTGCAAGTCGTTTTCTTTAAATGCTTGATTTATGTCATCTACTGTAACATCAGTTTCTAAATCAACGACCAAATCTACTAACGATACATTTTTAGTTGGTACTCTTAAAGCCATACCATGCAATTTACCATCTAATTCTGGCATTACTTCTTTTAATGCTTTGGCAGCGCCAGTTGATGTAGGTATTATGCTTTCATTACAGGAACGTGCTCTTCTTAAATCTTTATGTGGGTTATCAATATTATTTTGATCATTAGTAATTGCATGTACAGTTGTCATTAGACCATTTACAATACCAAATTTATCATTAAGTACTTTCGCCACAGGGCCAATGCAATTCGTTGTACAAGAAGCATTACTGAAAATATCATATTGTTCAATATCAAGATCGTTATTATTCACGCCTTTAACGATCATTTGAACATCTCCACCTTTTGATGGACCTGTCAATAACACCTTTTTAGCCCCAGCAGTTAAATGTGCACTTGCTTTATCACCGTGATTAAATTTACCAGTAGCTTCAATAACAATATCGATATCTAACAACTTCCATGGTAGATTTTCAGGATTACGGTCAGCAAGTAATTTAATTTCATGCTCATCTACTTTAATGCCGTGATCCGTTGGTTCTACTTTTAAATCATATGTACCATGAGTTGTATCATAATTAATTAAATGCGCTATTGTTTCAGGTGGATAGCTCGCATTAATTGCTACCACATTTAAATTTTTATTTTTCAAAGCAATTCTTAAGGCCATTCGACCTATTCTGCCCATTCCATTAATTGCAATATTCGTTGTCATAAGAAGCACTCCTCACTTATGTGTTATACTTTATGAGATTAGTATAACATAAATATCGCTAATTGAAAGCGTTTTCTAAACAAAAAATAAAAAATCACTACAGAAATAACATTTTCCCATAGTGATTTTTTAATTTATGACTCACTGCTATCTAAATAACCTTCTTCAATTAATAACTGCTCTAAATTTTGTTTAAGTTCGAGCTTAGAATCTCGATTATCTATGACCTGATCAGCCATACGTCGTTTTTTATCAATGGAAATTTGACTTAGCACACGTGCTTTAGCATCTTCTAGTGACATATCATTTCTTTCCATTAATCGATCTATTTGGATACTTTCTGATGTATAAACTAACCATACTTCATCAACAGTTTCTTGTAAGTCATTTTCATAAAGTAAAGGAATATCCATAATGACATTGTACCCTTCTGCTAAAAATTGATCTTTTTCTTCATCCATAATTGTTCTAACAATAGGATGTACAATTTCGTTGAGTTCCAATCTTTTTTCAGGGTAATTAAACACAATATCGCCAACATACTGTCTATCCATTTCCCCGTTCTCAGCAATAGCCTCATCACCAAATGCTGCTTTAACTTGGGCTAAACCTTCACTACCTTTAGCAACAGCTTTTCGAGAGGCAACATCTGCATCAACGATTTTAAAACCATGGATTTCTAATAATTCAGCTACAGTTGATTTTCCGGTTGCAATCCCACCTGTTAGTCCTATAACTTTCGGCATCTTTCTCACGCTTCCTTTATTTTTGACATGTTGGACAGAAATGACTATTTCTCGTCGCAATAACTTGGGTAGCAATCATCGAATTACACACCTTACATGTCTTTTGTTTATATACATTTAAATGTAGTTGCATTGTACCAGTATTACCATCAGCATGACGATAATCTGAAATGCTTGTTCCACCATTTTTAATACCCTCTTCAAGTACTTCTCGAACATATAAAAATAGCATTTCTCGTTCTTGATGATTTAAATCTTGAGTCTTTCTAGCTGGATGAATACCTGCACGAAATAGCGCTTCACAAGCATATATATTACCACAACCAGAGATGACACGGTGATCTAAAATCATTTGTTTAATAGGTTTATCATAATAACGTTTGTGATCAAAACACGCTAAATAATAATTTAACGCGTCATGATCAAAAGGCTCTGGCGCAATTTGTAAAAATGACGGGTACGCTTCGAAGGATGGAACATTACGTATTTCTCCAAATCGTCGAATATCCGAATAAACTAATTGTTTCCCATTACTCAATTCAAAGATTACGTGCCAATGCTTACGATAATTTTCGACTGGTATATCATCTACATGATTTACAATAAAGAATCCACCAGCCATACCTAAATGACTAATCAAAATACGCGTCGCGCCATCTTTTTCTAAATGAAATACAATGTATTTACTGCGTCGTTCGATAGCATCGATGACATAACCTTCCGTAAAGGTTTGGAACGTATCTAAAGCCATACCTTTAATAATTGTTTCACGCTGTTGCTTTTTACCTTCGATAACTTTAGATGAAAATATGACGCGGTTTATCTTTTCACCTACGACATAGGGTTGTATGCCACGTTTGACGTGTTCAACTTCTGGAAGTTCTGGCATATTATTCCTTCTTTCTATTTTGCATCATACCATGTATCACCGTAACTTGTTTCTACTAAAAGTGGTACATCAAGTGATAATGCATTATCCATAATATCTTCTATAAATTTACTAAATTCTTCTACTTCATCACGTGGTAGTTCAAATATTAATTCATCGTGAACTTGTAATAATAATGTTGCGTTAAATGTTTGATCTTGAATGGCTTGATCATAATTCACCATAGCTAATTTAATAATATCAGCTGCACTGCCTTGAATTGGTGTATTCATTGCCGTTCTTTCCGCAAAACTACGCAAGTTAAAGTTACGGCTAGTAATATCTGGAATGTAACGTCTACGATGCAATAGTGTTTCTACATATCCTTGAGCTTTAGCATCTTTTACTATATCTTGCATATATTGTTTAACTCCAGGAAAACTATCTAAATAATCATCTATAAATTGTTTTGCTTGTTTTCTAGTAATACCGAGACTTTGACTTAGACCGTAATCACTAATGCCGTACACAATACCAAAATTTACTGCTTTTGCTTGTCGGCGCATCAAACTATCAACTTCATCTGGTGAAACATCAAAAACTTTAACCGCTGTTGCAGTATGAATATCTTCATTATTTTTAAAAGCTTGAATCATACTATCATCTTGCGTGATATGCGCTAACACTCTTAATTCAATTTGTGAATAATCCGCAGACAAAATTACGTTATCTTTTGATGTAGGTCTAAACGCTTTTCTAATACGTCGCCCTTCTTCTAATCGTACTGGAATATTTTGTAAGTTTGGATCTACTGAGGACAAACGACCTGTTTGTGCTAATGTTTGATTGAATCTAGAGTGAATACGATTATCTTCGCTAATAACTTTTTGCAAGCCTTCAACATACGTCGATTGTAATTTAGATAACTGACGATACTCTAAAATATAATCTATGATAGGATGTTCACCTTGTAATTGTTCCAAGACATCAACAGCAGTTGAATAACCTGTTTTAGTTTTTTTAATGACAGGTAATTCTAATGTTTCAAATAACACAACTCCAAGTTGTTTAGGTGAGTTAATATTAAATGACTCTCCTGCCGCATCATGTATATTGGCAATAAGTGTATCTAATTTCTGTTGTATTTCTATTTCCATTTCTTTTAATGCTTGTCCATCTGTGTATATACCTGTTTCTTCCATGTTACTTAAGATGCGTGCTAATGGTAATTCCATATCTTGTAATAACGCAACTTGATTAAATTCTTCTAATTGTGCTTGCATGTGTGACGTTGCTTGATAAACAGCATGTAAAATAGCTGCGACATAATCATTTAACGTTTCACTTTCTGGCACTTGGCGTTTTTTGCCTTTTCCATAAATCGATACACTTGATGGTACAAAGTGTTGATTGTAATGTGACACTACTGATTGAACATCATCTATCGCTCTTGATGGGTCAATAATATAAGATGCTAACATCGCATCGAACACAATGTTTTTAATATTTATGTCTAATCTATGGGCAGCAACGTATGTTTTTTTAGCATCGTAAACTATTTTTTTAGTTTCTTCATTTTCGAGCCATGCTACTAACTCACTGTGCTGACTTAGTGTTGTAGCATCTATCACAACATGATTTACGCCATCATACAAACCGAATTTCAAAATAGCATCTTTTAAATAATTGCTATCTTCCAATTCAAAATGAATTGTCGCCTCTGATAATTGAGAAAAATTAACTGCTGAAAAATCTGTCATTACCTCTAACTCTAATTGCTCTTCTTGGCTCTGACCGCTATCAACATCTAATTGTTCTAGTAATTGTTTAAATTCAAGTTTTTTAAACAATTCTATTTTTTCACTTTCATCTTGTTCTTGTGGCATAGCTGTATCATTCAGTGAGACTTCGAGAGGACTGTTACAATTTATCGTTGCCAGTTTCTTACTCATTAACGCATCGTCTTTACTTAGTTCCAGCTTTTCTTTTAACTTTTTACCAGAAACATCATCTATATGGTCATATAAGTTTTCGACAGTTGTAAATTGCGATAATAATTTTATCGCTGTTTTCTCACCTACACCTGCAACACCAGGAATATTATCTGATGTATCGCCCATTAAACCTTTCATATCAACAATTTGCTCAGGTGATAAACCATTATATTTCTCAGCTATAAATTCTGGAGTATAATGATCAACATCAGTTATCCCTTTTTTAGTATAATAAATTGTTACCTTATCTGTTGCCAATTGTGTTAAATCTCTATCACCAGTAACAATAATAGTTTCGAAATCTGCATCATTTGCTTCCTTACTCAACGTACCGATAATATCATCAGCTTCATAGTTGTCTAATTCATAACGTGTTATACCATATGCATCTAAAAGTTGTCTAACATAAGGAAATTGTTCACTTAATTCTGGTGGTGTTTTTTGTCTACCACCTTTATATTCTCCATAAGTTTCATGTCTGAAAGTTGTTTTACCTGCATCAAAAGCCACTAAAAAGTGTGTAGGTGCTTCATCTTTTATGATTTTCTCTAATAACATTGCAAAGCCATACACTGCATTTGTATGGATGCCAGCTTTATTTTGTAATAATGGTAATGCATAAAAAGCACGGAAGCTTAAACTATTACCATCTATTAAAATTAACTTTTTCACCATATTAACCTCCAGAACTGTTTTGATATACATTTTATCATATTCTTAATTGATACCGTACTGATTCGTTATATGAATTTATATAAAAAGCAGGAGTAAGACAGAAACCAAAGTCACAATTTGATTTCACGTTTTACTCCCACATTTTAATAACTTTCTTATTTAATTATTGCACATCAAAAAACACTACTTTAAACGTCGATCCTTCATTCAATTGACTATTCACACTAATACGTCCATTATGTGCTTCTATAATATGTTTCGTAATTGATAGTCCTAGACCTGTACCACCAGAATCTCTACTTCGTGCTTTGTCGACACGATAGAACCGCTCAAATATATGTTTTTGATCTTCTTCACTAATGCCCATACCAAAGTCTTCTACTTCTAATATACTCTTATGTCCATCTTTATAGACGCGTACTATAATATCACTATCTACTGTAGAATAGCTAATTGCATTAGATAACAAGTTTAATACTACTTGGGCAATTTTTCCTTCATTCGCATCAATTATAATATCAGGTGTAATTTCTCTGATTATATTAATGTTTTTCTGCTCGGCAATAGTATAAACATTTTCAATCGTTGTTTCTACAATGTCAGTCAAACTAATATATTCAGTTTCCAATTCAGTTTGTTGCTCAACATGTGACAAATCCAACAGATCAAAAACTAATGTTTCAATTCGATCTGATTCTTTCAAAATAATTTTCAAGAAATCATCTAATGATTGCGGATCATTTTTCGCACCGTCCAATAACGTCTCAGCAAATCCTTTAATAGAAGTAATAGGTGTTTTCAATTCGTGAGACACATTAGCTACAAATTCTCGTCGTAAATTTTCTAATTTCTTCAAATTTGTAATGTCATGTAATACGATAACCATGCCATATAAATTCTTTTTAGTCCGAGATAAAATTGGAACACACGCTGCATCGAAATATTTTTCATGCACTTGTCCTATATTTAACTTCACTTGTTCGTAAATTGGTTTTTCAACTTTAAAAGCTTCAGTAAGCAGCTCATGTATTGCTGGATCAATAAACTCTACATAACTTTTATGTTCTGCAGTTTCTTCAGGTGTAAATACCTCATAATACGTTTTATTAGCAACAACGATTTCACCATATTTATCAATCATTAAAATAGAGCTTGGAATATTTTCTACTGTAGTTTTTAAACGATTGGACTGTAATTTTTGCTTATGATTTAAACGCTGCAACTTACGTGCTAATTCATTTGTAGTAACAAATAATTCTCGCGTTTCTTTCACATTACTTTCTGGTACACGGACATGGTAATAACCATCTGCAAGCAGATTAGTAGCATACGTCACTTCATTAATTGGTCTAATATAAGTTCGATCAATACTGCGCACGACTAGAAATATAATAATTAATACAAACAAGCCAATGAGCGATATATACTTCCACAATTGAATTTGCAATTCAATAATTTCGTTATTGACGCCACTAATTAATACACGGTAATCATCCACATCACTCTTAAAAGTAAATCTTCGGTCACTATTTACTTCGTCATAAATTAAATTTGTTGGGTTGGCTTCATTTAAAATTGCTTGATTAATTTTGACGTCATCTTGATACGAAAATAATGACTTTTTACTATTCATAATTTTAATAGTCAAATTTTCGTTTTCAGCAAGTGCTTCTAATTCATGTTGTTTATCGTTTTTATACAAATGTACAAAGTGACGTGCTTTCTTTTCCATATCTCCTTCTTGTCCTACTGCAACAGTAGAATAAATCACATGAGAAATAATTGCTCCTAAAGCAATAAAACTCACAATTGTAATCGTACATAATAATAACAATAGCCGTTGGTGAAATTTAAGCATTAAACCTTAGGTCTTTCCATTTTATAACCTAAACCACGCACTGTTTTGATTAACTTTGGTTGTTTAGGGTTCTCTTCTAACTTATCTCTTAAGTGGCTAATATGTACATCTACAATTCTTGAATCTCCAGCAAATTCGTAATTCCAAACAGAATTCAACATATGCTCACGTGTAATTACTCTGCCTTGACGTTCAATTAAATATAAGAGTAATTCAAATTCTTTTGGTGTTAATTCAAGTAATTCATCATTTCGATAAACTTCAAAATATTCTGGTTTTATTCTAATAGACCCAATAATTATGTCATCCTCATCAATACCAGCCGGTTCAGCTTCGGCAATCATTGCAGAACGACGTAAGATTGCTTTCACTCTAGCAACAACTTCTCTAGGTGAAAATGGCTTTGTCATATAATCATCTGCACCGAGCTCTAAACCTAATACACGATCAAATTCATCATCTTTTGCTGTTAACATTAAAATAGGTACTAAATTTTTGTCAGTTCGTATTGATTTACACACTTCAATACCATCTTTTTTAGGTAGCATAACATCTAAGACAATTAAATCTGGATTGGTGTTGCTAACTTTTTCTAATGCTTCTTCTCCATCATATGCTACTTCTACTATGTATCCTGCTTGTTCTAAATTATATTTCAGTAACGTTACGATTGATTGTTCATCATCTACTACAAGTACTTTTTGTGACATAGTGTACCTCCATATTTATGTTTACAATTTAATTATAACTTAAAATTTAATAAAAATAACACACATTATAATATTTTTACACAAATTTTACAAAATATATGATTCGCAATATATATACAATAATCGTGATTTCCATGCAACACTCACAGTATATGCTTTATTACTATTTTCATAATTCCCTAGAAGTAGTAGCTCAAACAATTCTTAATAATATCTTAACATTATTTTAAATTTTTTAAACTGATATGGTTATTTATCACCTAACTACATAAAGAAAGTCATTAAAAAGCCCAACTAAATAATAACTACTTAGTTGGGCTTGTAAATAAAATTATATTAATCTAAATTACTAATTAATTCATCAGCAAAAGCAGAAGTTGATACTTCTTTAGCTCCGTCCATTAAACGTGCAAAGTCGTATGTTACAACTTTAGATGCAATTGTTTTTTCAATTGAATCTGTAATCTTATCTGCTGCTTCTTGCCATCCTAAATGTTCTAACATTAATACTGCACTTAATAATTCAGATGATGGATTTACTTTATTTAAATCTGCATATTTTGGTGCTGTACCGTGTGTTGCTTCGAAAATAGCATGTCCAGTTTCATAGTTAATGTTTGCACCAGGTGCAATACCAATTCCGCCTACTTGTGCAGCTAATGCATCTGATACATAATCACCATTAAGGTTCATTGTAGCTACTACGTCATGATCTGCAGGACGTGTAAGGATTTGTTGTAAGAAAATATCAGCAATTGAATCTTTAATAATAATCTTACCAGCTTTTTCAGCTTCTTCTTGAGCAGCATTTGCTTTATCTTTACCTTCATCTTCAACGATTTGGTCATATTGTTGCCAAGTAAATACTTTATCAGCAAATTCATTATGTGCAACATCATAACCCCATTGTTTGAAAGCACCTTCTGTAAATTTCATAATATTACCTTTATGAACTAAAGTAACTGATTTACGGTTATTGTCTAAAGCATACTGAATAGCAGCTCTAACTAAACGTTCTGTACCTTCTTTTGAAACTGGTTTAACACCAAGACCTGATGTTTCTGGGAAACGAATATTAGTAGCACCCATTTCATTTTGTAAGAAATCTACAAGTTTTTTAACTTCAGGAGTACCTTCTTTAAATTCAATACCAGCATAAATATCTTCAGTATTTTCACGGAAAATAACCATATCTGTATCTTCAGGACGTTTAACAGGTGATGGTACACCTTTAAACCAACGTACTGGACGTAAACAAGTAAATAGATCTAATTCTTGACGTAATGCTACATTAAGAGAGCGAATCCCACCACCAATTGGTGTAGTTAATGGCCCTTTAATAGCAATTAAGTATTCGTTAATAGTATCTAACGTTTCTTTAGGTAACCATTCACCTGTTTCATCATAAGCTTTTTGACCAGCTAATACTTCTTTCCATTCGATTTGTTTTTCGCCATTGTATGCTTTCTCAACGGCTGCATCAATAACACGACTTGCCGCTTTCCAAATGTCTGGTCCAATACCGTCACCTATGATATATGGAATGATTGGTTGGTTAGGTACTGATAACCTGTCGTTATTTTTTACAATTTTGTCTCCTGCCATGTCAAAAAACCTCCAAATTTAGTGTGTATAATTTATTTTTATTATCGTTCTTCTATCGGTAAGTATGTTCTGTTTGTTTCTCCAATATATTGTGCACGTGGACGCATGATTCTATTATCTTGATACTGTTCAAGAATGTGTGCAATCCAGCCTGATGTTCTGCTTACCGCAAATATTGGTGTAAATAAATCATGATCGATATTTAAACTGTGGTACACTGTCGCACTATAAAAATCAACATTAGCAATTAAGTTCTTTTCTTGTTTCATTTTATCGGCGATTTTCACAGAAATATCAAACAATTCACTTTGGCCTATTTCAGAAGTGATTTTTTTACTCATTTCTTTAAGGAATTTCGCTCTTGGGTCGCCATCTTTATATACACGATGACCGAAGCCCATTATTTTTTCTTTGTTTTGAATCTTTTTATCAATATATGAATCAACATCATCCACTGATTTTACTTCAGATAACATACTCATTACACGTTCATTTGCCCCACCGTGTAATGGTCCTTTTAATGATCCTACTGCAGCAACGATACCAGAATACATATCTGATAATGATGATACAGCACATCTTGCTGTAAATGTAGAAGCATTAAATTCATGATCCGCGTGTAAAACTAACGCTTTGTTAAATGCTTCAACTTCGATATCAGTTGGAAGTTCTCCTCTTAACATGTATAGGAAATTGCCCGCATAATTTAAGTCTTCACTTGGTTTTACAGGTTCTTTTCCTTCTCGTACTCTTGCAAAAGCTGTGACTAAAGAAGCAATTTTTGCTTGAATTCGAATCGCACGCTCCATTGTTTGGCTTTCATCTTCATCTTCAGCATGCTCATCAAAATGCGCAATATATGAAACAGAAGTTCTTAAAGCTGTCATAGGATGTACATCATCAGTCGCGTACTCTTGGAAATGATTATACACTCTAGGATTTAATCTCATATATTCAAATAATTTAGATTTTAGTTCACTAAGCTCTTCTTTATTTGGTAACCTATAGTGCCATAATAAGAATACAACTTCTTCAAATTCGGCATGATTAGCTAAATCATCGATGTCATAGCCCGCATATGTTAATTGACTATCAATGATTGAACTTACTTTTGTTTCGGCAGCAAGTACCCCTTCCAAGCCTCTTTGTATGTTTGCCATATTAAAATTCCCCTTTTCTATTTCATTATGAAATGGCTTACAAACATTATTATATCCAATCAAATACAATTTGTGAATACCCATGTTTGTATACTTGAGTAATTTCATAAGAAATTAGTTTTACATACTTACATCTTCAACTTTCCACAAAATAGTAGATTGCTATATCTCCATTTTAATAGTAATTACTGGTTTCTTCAATTTTTATAGGTTTTTAAATAGTTATCATCTTTGATAACAATAAAAAATGATTTACTATAATGTAATTGCTACATACTTATAAAAACAGTTGTATTATTCGCTTTTGAGTAGCATAATTATAAACACAAATAAACTAAGGGAGTTTAAACTATGGCACAACAACTAAATAGAGAATTAAATAGCCGACATGTCCAACTTATTGCTATCGGGGGAGCGATAGGTACAGGCTTGTTTCTTGGCGCAGGTCAAACCATAGCATTAACCGGTCCATCAATTTTATTGACTTATATTATTATTGGTTTCATGCTTTTCATGTTTATGAGAGGCTTAGGCGAAATTTTAGTTTCAAATACCGGCTTTAAATCTTTTGCTGATGTTACGAATGAATACATAGGACCTTTTGCTGGGTTCGTCACTGGATGGACATATTGGCTATGCTGGATTATTACTGGAATGGCTGAAGTTACTGCAGTTGCTCAATATGTAAGTTTCTGGTTTCCTGAAATACCGAACTGGGTGAGTGCTTTATTCTGTGTCCTTGTGTTAATGGTTTTCAACTTATTAAGCGCTCGTTTATTCGGTGAACTTGAATTTTGGTTTGCCATTATCAAAATTGTGACCATTATTGCATTAATTATTGTTGGTATAGTGATGATTGTTATGGCTTATAAAACAGAATTCGGACATGCATCGCTGACAAACCTTTATAATAACGGGATTTTCCCTAAAGGTATTAGCGGTTTTATGATGTCTTTCCAAATGGCGGTATTCTCATTTGTTGGAATAGAGTTAATTGGTGTGACTGCAGGTGAAACAAAAGATCCAACTAAAACAATACCCAAAGCGATCAACAGTGTTCCATTACGAATTTTAGTCTTTTATGTAGGAGCATTAGCTGTCATCATGTCAATTATTCCTTGGGCGCAAGTCAATCCTGAAGAAAGTCCATTCGTTAGATTATTTGCTATCGTAGGTATTCCTTTCGCAGCGGGTATTATTAATTTTGTTGTCTTAACAGCTGCAGCTTCATCTTGTAATAGTGGAATATTTTCAAATAGTCGTATGTTATTCAGTCTATCTAATCAAGAACAAGCACCACCTATTTTCACTAAGACGAATAAAAACGGTGTTCCACACATCGCAATTATTGTTTCTTCAGCGTTATTACTAATTGCAGCGTTATTGAATTATATTGTTCCAAATGCAACAACAGTATTTACTTATGTAACAACCGTTTCAACCGTACTATTTATTGTTGTATGGGCATTGATTACTATCGCTTATATTAATTATCATCGTCACAACCCAGAACAACATAAAACAGCACAATATAAATTAAAAGGTGGTAAATATATGGGCTATGCAATATTACTGTTCTTTTTCCTTGTATTTTGCCTATTATTTGTCAATGTTGATACTAGAATAGCTGTATTCTTAACACCAATTTGGTTTATCATACTTGCATTAATGTATTTACGTTACAAACGAATGCTAAATCAATCTGCAAAATAAATTATAATTTGTCCCCTATACTTAGATCTTATGTTTGGTCTAAGTATAGGGGGTTTTTGTACAGTCCCTACTTTAATTAATAAGTCTATGTACATGTGCAACAAGACAATTTTCAACATAAATATAATATTTAATAAAAAAACGACTAATCCGCATTTAAACGGATTAGTCGTTTTTCAGTATGAGCTTTCAACTCAATTTTTCTCTTAATTAATTGTTAATTATAGTACGTTTGCGTAACCTTCAAAAAGTTTACCTTGGTTCGCATCTACAGTAACAAATGCATCATCTTGAATTTCAGTAGTTGCATTGTCAACACCTACAATTGTTGGGATTCCTTTTTCTAAACCAATAATCGCACTAGGTGAAGTAATACCATTTTCTTCTGTAATTAAACCAATAGCATTCTCTATATAAGGTACTAATGTTTCATCTACAGATTTCGTTACAATGATTTTATCAGACAAATCTTTACCTTCTAAATCACTTGCACTATTAACTACCAATGTATGTCCAACTACTGAGTTTCTACCAATACCTTGACCACTTGCAATTTCATCGCCTATTAAGTGTAATTTCATCATATTAGTAGTACCTTGTTCACCAGTTGGTACACCTGCAGTAATAATAATTAAGTCACCATTATTTACGCGTTCAGTTTCAACTGCAGTAGCAACTGCATTATTTAATAATGCATCAGTTGTTTTACGTCCTTCTTTAACTACAGGATAAACGCCCCATACTAAAGCACACTGACGAGCTGTAGATCCTTTTGGAGTTACAGCAATAATGTCTGATTTAGGACGATATTTAGAAATTGTACGTGCTGTTGAACCACTTTCAGTTGCAGCAACAATTGCTTTTACATTTAAGTTTAAAGCAGTGTGTGCCACAGAAACACCGATAGCATTAACTAATGACGTTTGTACTAATTTTGTACGGTCAGAAAGTAATTTTTTGTAGTCTTGTGCTGCTTCAGCTGAAACCGCAATATTTCTCATTGTTTTAACAGCTTCTTCTGGATAAGAACCAGCTGCAGTTTCTCCAGATAACATTACTGCATCTGTACCATCATAGATAGCGTTTGCTACGTCACTAGCTTCTGCTCTTGTAGCACGTGGGTTACGTTGCATTGAATCTAACATTTGCGTTGCAGTAATAACTGGTTTACCTAATTTATTACATTTTCTAATTAAGTCTTTTTGCACCATTGGTACTGATTCAGGTGGAATTTCAACACCCATATCACCACGTGCAACCATTAAACCATCAGAAACTTCAAGAATCGCTTCGATATTATCGATACCTTCTTGGTTTTCAATTTTTGGAATAATGCTGATTGTTTCATTGTTATTATCTTCAAGTAATTTACGGATATCTAATACATCACTTGGACGGCGCACAAAACTTGCAGCGATAAAGTCAACTTCTTGTTGGATACCGAATACAATGTCTTCTGCATCTTTGTCTGTAATACCTGGTAAATTAACTTTAACACCTGGTAAGTTAACGCCTTTTTTATTTTTAAGTTCGCCAGTGTTTAACACATCACAAACTACTTCATTTTGATCTTTATTAATTTGTTTTACCTGTAATTCAATTAAACCATCATCTAATAGAATATATGAACCTTCGTCGACATCATTAATAAGATTATCATACGTTACTGAGAATTTTTCTGGTGTACCTTCTACTTCAGTCATACTAACAATAACTTCAGTACCTTTTTCTAATTCGATGCCACCATTCTTCATGTTGTGTGTACGGATTTCAGGACCTTTTGTGTCTAATAAAATTGCTACAGTTTTACCTAAACGTTTTGATACTCTGCGAATTGAATCGATTCTAGCTTGATGCTCTGCGTGATCACCATGTGAAAAGTTCAGTCTTGCAACGTTCATTCCTGCTTTCATTAGTTTTTCTAACATCTCTTCTGATTCAGATGCTGGTCCAATAGTACAAACAATTTTTGTTTTTCTCATTGTAAATGCCTCCCAAATAGTTAAATAGATAATTCTTTTGTTAGTTCATAAATATTATAGTCAAATTGATGTTCGTCCGCTCTGAAAATCTCATCAAACGGAGTACTTCTTAGTACGTTATCTCTAATACCTACGCCTCTTGCTGTTTCTCCTTGCATAAGTAAATCAATTGCATGACCACCTAAACGTGATGCCAATACTCTATCTTGCCCAGTTGGGCTTCCACCACGTTGGATATGTCCTAATACAGAAACACGTGCATCCACATTAACATATTTAGATAATTCTTGCGCACATGCTTCACCAGTCATACAACCTTCCGCAACCATAACAATGGAATGCTTTTTACCACGTTTTATACCATGGTCGATACGTTCTGCTACTTCTTTAATATCTGTTTCAACTTCTGGCACGATAATTGTTTCTGCACCAACTGACAAACCTGCCCACAGTGCTAGATCTCCACAATCTCGTCCCATAACTTCAACAATAAATGTTCGCGCGTGACTAGATGCTGTATCACGAATTTTATCTACTGATTCAATAATTGTGTTTAACGCTGTATCAAAACCAATAGTAAAATCTGTGCCATTGATATCATTGTCTATTGTACCTGGAATTCCTACTGTTTGAATTTCAGTGCATTCCTCACTTATACGTTGTGCACCTCGGTAACTTCCGTCTCCACCAATTACTACTAGACCTTCAATACCGTGTTTACGTAAATTAGCAATACCCTTTTGACGTACTTCAGGTTCTTTAAATTCTGGACAGCGGGCTGAGTACAAGAAAGTGCCTCCGCGCTGGATTGTATCCCCGACTGAACCTAATTCTAGTTTATGAATATCATCGTTAATTAAACCTTGATAACCTTGGTAAACTCCATAAACTTCGATGTTATTATATATCGCTTTACGCACAACAGCTCTAACTGCCGCGTTCATCCCGGGTGAATCTCCACCACTTGTTAAAACCGCAATTTTTTTCATGACGACATACCTTTCTAACTTAATTTCTTACTTTAAAAATACCATAATTTCACATAAGTCGCCATTAAAATAAGGTGTATCAATCAATGTAAACGTTTTAGTTACAATACCGTTGTCCAAAACAGAAGGAAGCGTTTTAAAAACAAATATAAAATTCATTTTTAAATTAATCAAATTGACCCTTATACACTTTACCATTAATTTAAAATTTTGAAACAATAAATTTAAAATTTTTACAATTAAAGCGCTATCTTTTTAATAAAACGCTTTCTTCGCACTAAAACGCTCTATGACAGTGCATAGAGCGTTTTAGTATACAATATTCTATTCATTAAACGAACCAATATTTCTAAATTTTTCATAGCGATCTTGCACTAAAGCTTGTTCATCTAAGTTACTTAATGCAGCTAAATGATTTTCAAATTTAGCTTTAATATTTGCTGCTTGCGTTGATACATCATGATGTGCACCACCAAGTGGTTCTGCCACAACATCATCAGCAATATTTAACTCTTGTAAATCTTTGGCAGTAATTTTCATTGTCTCTGCTGCAATTTTAGCTAAGTTGCTATCTTTCCATAATAATGCTGAAGCACCCTCTGGTGAAATAACGGAGTACGTACTGTTTTCAAGCATGAGCACTCGATTAGAAATACCTAATCCTAAAGCACCTCCACTACCACCTTCACCAATGACAATTGATATTACTGGAACTGTTAATGCTGCCATTTCAACTAAATTTTTAGCAATAGATTCACTTTGACCACGTTCTTCTGCAGCTTTACCAGGATAAGCTCCTTTTGTATCGATAAAAGTTATAATTGGTCTATTGAACTTTTCTGCTTGCTTCATTAAGCGTAATGCTTTTCGATAACCTTCTGGATGAGCCATGCCAAAGTTGCGATAAATATTATCTTTTGTGTCTTTCCCACGTTGTTGACCAACAATTGTTACTGCTTGCCCGTTTAAATAACCTATACCACCTATCATGGCTGGGTCATCTCTAAAATTACGATCACCATGTAACTCGATAAATGAATCAAAGATTAAAGGTATATAATCTAAAGATGTCGGGCGTTCTTGTAAACGTGCTAACTGCACACGATCCCAAGGCTTCAAATTTGTATATACTTTTTCTGTTTCTCGCTCAAGTGATGCTTCCAACATTTCGATTTCTTCAGATAAGTCGACATCGTTTTTCTCTTGCGATTCCTTTAATGAATCTATCTTATTTCTAATTTCAAAAAGTGGCTTTTCAAAATCAAGCATTCGTTTTCACCTCTTGATGCATTTTTAATATCGTGGTAAGTGTATCTTTCATTTCTTTTCGATGCACCACTTTATCTAATTGACCGTGCTCTAATAAAAATTCTGCTGTTTGGAAATCATCCGGTAATTTTTCATTAATCGTTTGTTCAATTACTCGTCTACCTGCGAATCCAATGAGTGCTTTAGGTTCTCCTATATTAATGTCACCAACAGATGCAAAACTCGCCGACACACCACCAGTTGTTGGATTAGTAATATAAGAAATGTATAACAATCCAGCTTCTGAATGACGTTTTAAGGATACACTTGTTTTACCCATTTGCATTAAAGAAATGATACCTTCTTGCATTCTTGCTCCGCCGCTTGCAGAGAACAAAATAAATGGCATACGATGTTCAGTACAATATTCAATAATTCGGCATATTTTTTCACCAACTACTGATCCCATACTGCCCATTCTAAATCTTGCGTCCATCACTGCAACGCCAAATGGCATACCATCTAATTCAGCTGTTCCGGTAACAACTGCTTCATTTAATTCTGTTTTTTGCTGGTCTTTTTGCAATTTTTCTTCATAGCTTGGAAAATCAAGCGGATTTGCAGAGGTCATACCTTTGTCAAATTCCGTAAATGTGCCTTCATCCGAAATTGCATCTATTCTTTTATATGCAGTTAGTGCAATATGATGGTCACAATTAAAACATACATTTAAATTTTCTGATAGTTCTTTTGTATACATGATTTTTTTACATTGCGGGCACTTAGTCATAATACCTGCAGGCACATCATTTTGTTTAGAATCAGATACTGTTACATACTTTTTCTTTTTACTACTTCTATTGAAAAAATCCTTAAACATTGGTAAACCTCCACTTAACCAGTGTTAATTACACTCCATTTATACTTCAATTTATGTCTACTTTGATTTAATTTAAATCCGTTAGCGACATTGTTTTGTTATATATATCGTCTGGGTCAACTTCAGTTCTAGCAACGCCAGATTCCATAGCAGCAACTGCAACTTCTCTTGCCACTGATGGCGCAACACGCTTATCAAATGGGCCAGGAATACAATAATCTGGGTTTAATTCATTTGGTTGAATTAAGTTCGCAATCGCCTCAACAGCAGCTTGCTTCATTTTTTCGTTGATATGTGTTGCTTCGACATCTAAAGCACCTCTAAATATACCTGGGAACGCTAATACATTATTAATTTGATTTGGGAAATCAGAACGGCCTGTACCTATAACTTTGGCACCAGCTGCTTTGGCATCATCAGGGTTGATTTCAGGATTTGGATTCGCCATAGCAAAAATAATAGGATCTTTTGCCATAGATTCAACCATCTCTTTAGATAATAAATCTGCTACTGATACACCAATAAAGACGTCTGCATCTTCTATTACATCTTCTAATTTACCGTCAGTTTTATCTCTATTTGTCCATTTAGTGACATATTCTTTCGTATCATTCATGCCATATGTTCTACCTTCATATATAGCACCTCTTGAATCACACATTACCATATTATGCACGCCATAAGAGTATAATAATTTTACTATTGCAATACCTGCTGCACCAGCACCATTTAATACTACTTTAATATCTGAAAGATCTTTTTCAACAATGCGTAAAGCATTAATTAATCCTGCAACTGTTACTATCGCAGTACCATGTTGGTCATCGTGAAATACTGGAATCTTCGTTTCTTTTTTTAAACGTTCTTCAATTTCAAAGCAACGTGGCGCTGAAATATCTTCTAAGTTAATACCTCCATAGTTTGGCTCTAATAACTTTACAGTGTTAATAATTTCTTCAGTATCGGTAGTATTTAAAGCAATTGGAACGCCATCTACACCAGAAAAACTTTTAAACAATACAGCTTTTCCTTCCATAACTGGAATGCTAGCTTCAGCGCCGATATCACCTAAACCTAACACTGCTGTACCATCAGTCACCACCGCTACGGTGTTACTTTTCATTGTATAATCAAATACTTTGCGTGGATCCTCGTGTATTTCTTTACAAGGTTCAGCAACACCAGGTGAATATGCTAAACTAAGTTCTTCTTTATTAGTAACTTTGACTTTAGATTTAACTTCTAATTTCCCTTTATTACGCTTGTGCATTTCTAATGCTTCATCTCTTAATGTCATGTAATATCGTCCCCTTACATTTATGTAATTTATAAAGATATTATATATATTTTTATTATACTATATACTATATTACAACTAATTACTCTTTAAAAAAACAGTTTATTTGCAAATGCTCAAATTTGGACATGCTTTAACATTACCTTTTACGTTCTTATAGCAAAAACTGATGATAACATTCCATATATCATCAGTTCACTATACCATAATTCAAGGTTGTATAAAAGCTATATAATACGGACATCATTTGGCGAAAAACTATCTATGAATGTTTCTATACTTTGTTTATCAATATAACCAAGGTTATTCATGCTTGATTGGGCTTCATTATAGTAGTTCACTGGTAGCATATTATTCGACTCATGTAATTTTAATTGTGCTTTGAGTTCGTCAATATCATACTGACCTCTTATCACGATTTGAGTAGCTTGAGCGATAACCGTTTGTTCATAGTTCACTACATCTAGCACTTCATTAACAATCAATTGTTGCTTATTGTTTCTTGTATCAAATTTACCATTGACGATAAACATTTGGTCTTCTACTAAATCAAATTCATACTTTTTAAATGTATCGGGAAACATTACACCATCAATAGTTGTAACACCATCATTTAATGTTAGAAATGCCATATTTTGACCATTTTTTGTACGTATTTTTTTAATAGTATCTACTTGAATTAAAATTGGTGATCTATTGCTCGCATTTCTCAATTTATAAATACCTAAATATTGCTTTTGCTCAAAGTATTTTTCAACTGGATGTTGCGACACATAGAAACCTAAATATTCTTTTTCATAATCACTTAATACCTTATCAGCAAGTTCTTCCGTTTCTTCATATGATGTTTTAGGTGTAAGTACATCAAAAATAAAATCGTCTTGTTCTATACTAGAAGAGCTATCAATCACATGATCAATCGTTTGTAGCAACGTCGCTCTATTTTTACCAAATTCATCAAATGCGCCTACTAATATAAGTGCTTCAAGTAGTTTGCGTGATTTAATTCTTTGCGGTATGCGTCGAGCAAAATCTATGAAGTCTTTAAAATTACCACGCTGCTTTCTTTCTTCAACAATCAACTTAACACTCTGATAACCCACGCCTTTAATAGCGCCAAGTGATAAATAAATACCTTCAGAAGTAGCTTTATAAAACCAGTGACTCAAATTAATGTGTGGTGGCTTAATGTTCAAACGTTGGTGTTTTGCTTCATCAATAATTGAGGCGGTCTTATTTTCACTGCCAATTGTATTACTTAAAATATTAGCATAAAAATAAGTAGGATAATGGGCTTTTAAATAAGTCATAATATAGGCAATTTTTGAGTAACTGACTGCGTGCGCACGAGCAAATCCATAATCCGCAAACTTTAATATTAAATCAAATATTTGTGTACTAAGTTCTTGTGGGTAACCTTTTTGCAGTGCCCCTTCGATAAAATGCTGTCTCTCATTTTCCAGTACTGCACGATTCTTTTTACTCATAGCACGTCGTAAAATGTCCGCTTCACCATAATTAAACCCAGCGAATTTACTAGCTATTTGCATAATCTGTTCCTGATATATTATAACACCATAAGTATTTTGTAATATGGGCTGTAAGTCCGGATGTAAATATTGTACCTTGGCAGGATTATGCCGACGTGAGATATATGTTGGTATTTCTTCCATTGGTCCTGGACGATATAATGATGTCACTGCAACTATATCTTCAAAATGCTCCGGTTGTAATTTTTTTAATACATTACGAATACCATCTGACTCTAGTTGGAAAATCCCTGTTGTATCCCCACTTGAAAGCAATTTAAATACAGCACTATCATTAAAAGGAAGTGCTTCAATATTAATATCAATATTTAAATCATACTTAACTTGCTTTGTAATTTGGTGAATAATAGACAAGTTTCTTAACCCTAAAAAGTCAATTTTAAGTAAACCTATACGTTCGACTTCGGTCATTGTCCATTGGGTCAATACTCCAGTATCCCCGATAGTCAAAGGTGCAAAATCATAAAGGGGTTGATCATTAATAATAATACCAGCAGCATGTGTTGAAGTATGGCGAGGTAAACCTTCTAGTTTTTTACAAATGTCAAACCATTGTTCATGTCTATGATTTCTATGGACAAATGATTTAAAATCACTATTCTGATACGCCTCATCCAATGTAATGCCTAATTTATGGGGTATTAATTTAGATACTTCATTTAATGTGACATCTTCAAAGCCCATTATTCTACCAACATCTCTAGCCACTGCCCGAGCTAATAAATGACCGAACGTAACTATACCTGCAACGTGCATTTCTCCATACTTTTCTTGAACATATTGTATAACACGTTCACGTTTAGTATCTTCAAAATCAATATCAATATCAGGCATAGTCACACGTTCAGGATTTAAAAATCGTTCGAATAATAAATTATACTTAATCGGATCAATGGTAGTAATTCCTAACAAATAACTAACTAAAGAGCCCGCTGCAGAACCACGACCTGGTCCTACTAAGACATCATTATTTTTCGCAAATTGTATCAAATCACTCACAATTAAAAAATAATCTTCAAATCCCATATTGGTAATAATGTCGTATTCATAGTGCAATCGTTCAACATAAGCGGTTTGATGTGTTAAGTCATACGCAGCTAAATTTTCTTTTAATTGTTGCAGTAAATATGCTTTAGAATCCATACCATTTGGCGTTTTAAATTTGGGCAACAATGATTGATGATACGATAGATTAGCTGTACATTGCTGGGCGATTTCTTCAGTTCTTTCTAATTGTTCAGTTGTCACATCAAGCTCAAGATGTTCAGAAGTACTAAACAAATGTGAGTGATAATTTGGCGCTTCATTTACTAAGTCTAACTTTGTATTATCACGAATTGCGTGTAAGGCACGAATAGTTGAAGCGTCTTCTTCGTTTAAGTAATTAGCACTTTGTATCCATACTGCAGGGATATCAGTAACCTGTTCACTTTGATGATCAACATAAACCATATCATGGTCAGCAAAAGCTTCCAACAACACCTGATGCTCATCGGTAATGCTTTTAAAAATAATAACTAAATCAGCTGCATATTTTTGTAGCCATTCAATTGTAGTTTCAGTTCTTTCTTTCATCTTAACAGCAGATGACAGTTTTAATAAGTCAGTTAGCCCTTGGTTATTGCGTGCTAACAATACCGTTTCCGTAGTAGTTAATCCATCAGTTAACCAAATGGTCATACCAAATATAGGTTTAATGTTTGCTTTTACACAGGCATCGTAAAATTGAGGGTACGCATACAATACATTCGTATCAGTAATTGCTAAAGCCGAATACCCTTCTTTAGTTGCCTTTGATACGGCATCGGATATTTTTAAACTCGAATTTAATAAATCATATGCCGAATGAATATTTAAATGCGCAACCATTTGATTTCACCTCTACTCCTACAGTTTTTTATTTAACGCATTTGCCAAGTGTTCGAATGTCTCCCAACTATCTACAGATACTCCAGATGCATTAGGATGGCCGCCACCGCCAAAATCATTAGCGACATCATTAATCACAATGCCTTTCGAACGAATGCGACATCTTATTTCTTCACCTTCATCTACCGCAAACAACCAAATTTTTAAACCTTTTATATCTGCAATAGTATTAACAAATAAAGAGGCTTCATTCGGTGCAATGTCGAATGTTTCTAACACGTCACTAGTAATGATTACCTTACAAAATCCTTTATCATTCAACTGAAAATTTTGTAAGACATAACCTTGGAATGGTAATAAGCTTGGTTCTTTTTCTGAAAGTTGATTTAATTCTTCGTTATGATTAAATGGGAATTTCAATAATTCACTAGCAATCTCAAGCGTATGAGGCGTCGTATTATTGAATAAAAAGCGCCCCGTGTCTCCAACAATTCCAATGTATAATAGTCTTGCTACAGTCTCATCTATAATGGTTAAATCGTTAAAATGTATAATAAAATCAGTAATAATTTCACTCGTTGATGATGCTTGCTCATTAACGAAATTAATATCACCATATTGGTCAATTGCTGGATGGTGATCAATTTTGATGAGTTTTTCACCTAAACTGAAACGTGAATCACTAATGCGTGGTGAATTTGCTGTATCACATACTATAACTAGCGCACCTTCATATGTACTATCATTAATGTCATCAAATGTACCGATAAAGTCTAATGATGGCTCGCTTTCACCAACGGCATAAATTTGTTTAGTTGGAAACTTAGCTTGTAAATATCCTTTTAATCCTAACTGGGAACCATAAGCATCTGGATCTGGTCTTACATGTCGATGTATGATAACTGTTTCATATTTCTCTATTTCATTCATAATTTCGTTTTTAATTGCTTCCATATGCTATCTATTCCTTTCATTTTCAAACGTCGTAATAGTTATATATTAATCTATAATTTGGCACATAATCATTGCTTTAGCGACATTTTGAGCGCCGTTTTTCATAGTTACTTCTAATTTTGCAAAATTTCTACCCACATCTAACATATCATAATGCACGTCAATTTCAGATTCAATTTGAACAGTTTTGATATAAAAAATATTCAAGCTCTCTATCATTACTTCAATTTTTTTATACTTACGCATTTCATAACGCACAGTTTCTTCTATTATTGCAACGAATACAGCTTTACTTAACATGCCAAATTGATCAGTCAGTAAAGGTGTTGTTGTTACTTGTATAATATCATTTGAAATCGTTATATGTTTGGCAATTTGATCGTTAATGGTTTCCCCGACTTGTGGTTGTCTTCCAATTAATTGCATTGATTTTAGTACATCTTCTCTTGTTATAACACCAATAAGCTTTTTACTTATTGTCGTTACTGGTAATAATTCAATACCTTCCCAGATCATGATATGTGCACAGTTAGCGATTGTAGTTGATAATTGCACATTAATTGGGGACTTTGTCATAAATGTTGCTAGCGTATCTTCATCCTGCATATTGATGATTTCTTTGCTTGTTACAATGCCTACAAGTTTCCATTCTTCATCAATTATCGGAAATCTTGAATGTCCAGTAGCTTGCGCTTTGATTTTATATTCAGTCAATGTCATATCATCAAAAAGTACAGTAGTATCATCGATAGGTTTAACAATGTCATCTACTACTAAGATCTCTTTACGTATCATTTGGTTGTACATTGCCCTATTAATAATATTAGCAACTAAATATGAGTCATAATTTGAAGAAATAATTGGTAAATCATGCTCATCTGCATATTTAATAATGTCATTAGTAGTAGTAAAGCCGCCTGTAATTAATACAGCACTACCTCGTTTTAATGCTTCTAATTGTACATCTTTACGGTTACCTACTATAAGTAAAGTGTGGGGACTCAAATATTTCACAACATCATTTAACTCCATAGCGCCTATAGCAAATTTAGTTAACGTTTTAATTAAGCCATTTCTCCCACCTAATACTTGTCCATCTATAATTTTAACAATCTCACTAAATGTAAGTTGTTCAATTTCTTCTCTATTCTTTTTTTCAATTCTTACAGTGCCTACACGGTCAATTGTAGCTACCAATCCAATTTGACCAGCATCTTTAATCGCTCTATAGGCTGTGCCTTCAGAAACTTCTAGATCTTTAGCAATTTTACGTACAGATATTTTTTGGCCCACAGATAAAGATTCAATATATGATAAAATTTGTTCATGTTTTGTCATACTACTGCCCTCATTTATTTGATAGTTTCTTAAATATTATAACTTTTTATGCGACAAAATGCGATGCAACAAATTCATTACTTTCTATAAATATTAGTTTTACTATACTTACTTAAGTAAATAATATTAAAATTTTTTCATTAAACATTTAGATATCATTGCAAAATGCGCATATTATTGATTAAAATAGGAATGAAGGAGGGTGTAAAATGTATAAAAATATTTTACTAGGTGTGGATACAACACTTGAAAACGAAAAAGCTTTGGAGCAAGTTTCAAAAATAGCAGGTGAAGGTACTGTAGTTACAATTTTCAACGCAATCAATGAACAAGATGCACAAGCTTCTATTAAATCGGGCGTTCATTTAGACAAATTGATTGAAAAAAGAAGTAAGGGTTTAGCCAGTACACGCGAAGCTTTAGATGGTTATGGTATTAAATATGATGAAATTATTGTACGAGGAAACGCTAAAGTTGAATTAGTCAAACAAGCTAACAGTGGTAAATTCGACATTATCGTCTTAAGTAACCGTAAAGCTTCTGATAAGAAAAAAATTGTGCTTGGTAGCGTGAGCCATAAAATCGCTAAAAGAGCTGAGATACCAGTCCTAATTGTTAAGTAATTTCAAATTAGCGCTGGTATTAATAATGTATGTCTTAATATTTTTATTTACGTTCATAATAAAAAGTCTGGAACAACAATGTGTCCAGACTTTTGTTAACTAAAGTGATACTTCCTCACCCGGTTTTAATATTTGTACTTCCCCTACACTAACAGCTTCCTTGAAATCGTTCGGATCTTGTTCGATATATGGGAAAGTATCGTAGTGGATAGGTATACTAATTTGTGGTTTTATAAATTGGTTAATGGCGTAACTTGCATCATCAATCCCCATCGTAAAGTTATCGCCAATCGGTACGAAACAAATATCTACTGGGTGTCTATCAGCAATTAATTTCATATCGCTGAATAATCCTGTATCTCCTGTATGATAAATTGTTTTTCCTTCCAATTCTAAAATTGCTCCCATTGGCATACCTAAATAAACTGGAATACCATTATCATCTGTAAGACTTGAACTGTGGAATGCTTGTACAAATTTCAACGTTCCAAAATCAAAACTTACTTTTCCACCTATATTCATTGGTCGCACATTATCATAGCCTACATGAGTTGTTAAATAATCTGCTAATTCAGCTGTACCTATTACTGTTGCATTATTTTTTTGTGCGATTTCCACAGTATCACCAAAGTGATCACCATGTCCATGTGTTAAAATAATATAATCTACTTCCAAATTTGATACATCTAAATCAGACAATTCATTACCAGTAATAAAAGGATCGATTATCCCTTTTTTACCATTTGCTTCAAAATAAACTGTTGATTGTCCATGAAATGATAGTTTCATTAATAGTGCCTCCCATTTGCTATGTTTACTGTTATATATACCACATCTTTCTTTATCTATAACACTTATTCATTAAGAAATCCAAGTTTTCCACTAAAAAAGCGCATTAAATTCCAACATTAAAGTAGTTTATTTTTGAATATTAGAGTTAACTAACCTAAAATTAATATAAATGTATTTACTTACTAGGAGGCAATAACAAATGAAAACAGAGCAAATAATTACTGAAATTAAACATCAACAAGCTGATGCAGCTTGGATTACAACACCACTTAATATATTTTATTTTACGGGTTATTTAAGTGATCCACACGAACGTTTACTTGCATTATTAATCAAAGCTGATGGTACACAGGTTTTATTTTGTCCTCAACTAGAAGTTGAGGAAGTAAAAGCATCACCTTTTACAGGGGAAATTATCGGCTATTTAGATACTGAAAATGCTTTGGATAAATATCAATTCAGTGCAAATAATTTATTAGTTGAAGCGGAACACCTCACTTTGAAACGTCAACGTGAATTAACTGCGGCATTTGGAGTCCAACAATTTAATGACATTGATGCAACAGTTAAGTCCTTACGTAACATTAAATCTGCAGACGAAATTGCTACTATTCAAAAAGCATGTGAATTGGCAGATAAATGTATTGAAATTGGTGTTTCATACTTATCAGAAGGTGTAACCGAACGCCAAGTAGTTAATCATATTGAAAATGAAATCAAAGCTTATGGTGTACATGAAATGAGTTTTGATACTATGGTTCTATTTGGAGATCATGCTGCATCACCTCACGGTACACCAGGCGACCGAAAATTACAAAATAATGAATTTGTCCTATTCGACTTAGGCGTTATTTATAATAACTATTGCAGTGATATGACTCGAACGGTGAAATTTGGTACACCAAATGCTAAGGCACAAGAAATTTACGATGTTGTGTTAAAAGCTGAAACAGAAGCTATTGCAGCAATTAAACCTGGCGTGACAATTAGCGACGTTGATCACATTGCTAGAAACATTATCGCTGAAGCGGGTTACGGTGAATACTTCCCGCATCGCCTCGGCCATGGTTTAGGTTTAGAAGAACATGAATATCAAGATGTTTCTAGCAGTAATCACAATCAATTTGAAGCAGGTATGGTCATAACCATTGAACCTGGGATATACGTACCGGAAGTAGCAGGTGTACGTATAGAAGATGATATTGTAGTTACTGAAGATGGACATAAAATAATGACAGGATATGACAAATGATTAAAGAAGCAGTTGTAGAAACGATCGAAGAAGTAGAAAGCGCCATCGCAAATGGTGCGGACCGTCTTGAATTATGTGATAACTTAGCTGTCGGTGGTACTACACCTAGTTACGGTATGGTCGAAATTACCGCAGAAATCTGTAAAGCCCATAAAGTTGAACTTGCTGTTATGATTCGTCCTCGTGGTGGGGATTTTGTTTACAATTTATATGATTTTGAAATTATGCAACGTGACATTAAACACTTTAAAGCGCTTCAAGTGGACTATTTTGTCTTTGGTTGTTTAACAGTGGACCATGTATTGAATGAATGGCAAATGAAAACGTTGCGCAATCTCTCAGCACCTATACCTGTCGTATGTCACATGGCATTTGACCTTATTCATCAACATGGTCAAATTAAAGCTTTGCATCAATTGATTGATCTTGGCTTCACTCGTTTATTAACACATGGTGGCCCTAAAGAAAGTAATCTTTTTAATAATCTCAATCACCTAGGTAAATTAGTTGTCAATTCAGGTGGCAAAATTGAAATTATGCCGGGCGGCGGTTTAACTAAAGATAATTTGCCAGAACTATTGGAAGCTTTCCCTTTTCAAGAAGTACATGGCACAAAAATTGTTTAATATAGTTTACATTAAAACAGGACGATGCTTAAGCATCGTCCTGTTTATTATTTATTTTAATTGCTCTGCAATTGATGTATAAGGTATATTTAATGATTCTCCTACACCTTTATTAGTCAATTTACCATTAACTGTATTCAAACCTAGTGATAAAGGTTCATTATCTTGTAACGCTTTTAAATATCCTTTATTGGCGATTTGAATCGCATATGGTAACGTTGCATTGTTTAGTGCAATAGTTGAAGTTCTTGGAACTGCACCCGGCATATTGGCAACAGCATAATGCACAACACCATGCTTCGTATAAGTCGGGTTATCATGAGTAGTAATTTGATCGGTTGTCTCAAAGATACCACCTTGATCTATCGCAATGTCTACTATTACTGAGCCATCTTTCATTTGTTTGATCATTGCTTCACTTACAAGGTTTGGCGCTTTTGCACCAGGGATAAGTACTGCCCCTATAACTAAATCACTTTCTTTGACTGTACTTTCGATGTTCAATGGATTTGACATAATAGTATGTACGCGTCCTCCAAATTGATCATCTAATTGCTGTAAACGTTTTGGATTAACATCTAATATGGTAACATCTGCCCCTAAACCTAAAGCTATTTTAGCAGCATTTGTACCAGCTTGCCCGCCTCCAATAATTGCAACACGGCCTTTGGCAACACCAGGTACACCACCTAATAGTATACCCATTCCTCCTTTATATTTTTGAAGAAATTCTGCGCCAATTTGTGTAGACATTCGACCTGCCACTTCACTCATTGGAGTTAATAAAGGTAATGAACGGTCAGGCATCTGCACTGTTTCATAGGCAATACTCACTACATTTTTCTCTAATAAAGCCTCTGTTAATTTTTGTTCATTAGCCAAATGTAGATATGTAAATAATATTAGACCTTCTTTGAAGAATTTAAATTCTTCTTCTAATGGTTCTTTAACTTTCATTACCATA
This sequence comes from Staphylococcus sp. GDY8P72P, assembly GCF_016890655.1. NCBI lineage: Bacteria > Bacillati > Bacillota > Bacilli > Caryophanales > Staphylococcaceae > Staphylococcus > Staphylococcus sp. GDY8P72P. The sequence continues at coordinate 55,994 of NZ_JAFEQJ010000028.1, forward strand.
TCCACATTCCATACTTCTTGTTGTGTTTTAACAATTTGTGCCCCAGCTTCTTGGTAATCAACATCTTCAAAATAAGAACCATATCCTGCAGCTGTTTCTACCAAAACAGTATGCCCTTGCTCGACCAAAGCGTGTACCCCACTTGGTGATAAACTTACTCTGTTTTCATTATTTTTAATCTCTTTTGGAATACCAATATTCATTCCATCCACCTCCATAAACATCGTAACGCGAAAGCAATGAAAGCGCAATCACAAAATTTACATATTTGTAGATAGTTAAATTGTACAAATATTCTGTTAATAATGGTATAATAAAATTAATTAAAAGTAAGGAGGTAATTGCGATGCTAACATATAAAAATATTTTAATCGCAGTTGACGGATCACATGAAGCAGAATGGGCTTTTAACAAAGCTGTAGATGTTGCAAAACGTAATGATGCACAATTAACAGTGGTAAATGTAATTGATTCTAGAACTTACTCATCTTATGAAGTATACGATGCACAATTCACTGAGAAATCTAAAAATTTCTCTGAAGATTTACTAAATGGTTATAAAGAAGTGGCAGCAAATGCAGGTGTTAAAGATGTTGTTACTCGCTTAGAATTTGGTTCTCCAAAAGCAATTATTCCTAAAAAATTAGCCACTGATGTTGGCGCTGATTTAATTATGTGTGGTACTTCTGGTCTTAATGCTGTAGAAAGATTTATTGTAGGTTCTGTATCAGAAGCTATTGTACGTCACTCACCATGTGATGTTCTAGTTGTTCGTACTGAAGAACTTCCAGAAGACTTCCAACCACAAGTTGCTACAGAAAAATTAAGATCACACTATAGTGCTCGCTAATCAGATAACGTGAAGCACGAAATTAAAAATACTTTATTAGTATAATATTTGATGAGAGATAGCATACCATAATATATGTATGCTATCTCTTTAAATACATAAAAGTTTAATCTCCATACCCACCCTTTTACAAAAAATATAGCTCTAATTTAAACTCAATTCATATCTAACCTTTATCCTTAATATAGCATTTTAAAAAGGAGAAGATGACTCATGAACAAGCTTAAACAAACTGGCATCACATGCATAATTGCATTTAGTTTAACTACTTTCACCACTCTACATACAAACAATACTGACGCTGCCAACAATCAGTCAGACAAGCCTAAAACTGTAAATAATATCAAACTCATCGACAGCGAAACCATTCCACACAATACAAAATATAAAAATACTGTTGTCGGTGGATTGTCGGGAATTAGTTACAATCCTCAGAATAATAAGTGGTTACTTATTAGTGATGATCGTTCAGAACATAGTCCCTCTCGTTATTACGAAGCCAACATTAATTACAATCAACAAGGTTTTAACAACATTAACTTCAAAGACGTCAACACATTAAAACAACCAAATGGTTCAACTTATACTAATAAAAAGCAATATGATAAATCTTCAAAGAATATTGTGGCAGATCCAGAATCAATACGCTTCGATCCACTGAGCAACCATCTATGGTACACGAGTGAAGGTGATCGAACTCTAGGTTTAAACCCATTTATTCGCCAAGCTACATCTAACGGCACATTTATATCAGAATTACCTATACATAAACCGTTTAAAATGTCTGCCAATGACAAGCAAGGCTTTCGCAATAATATGGCACTAGAAGGCAGTACATTTTCTGCTGACGGTCAATCTTATTGGACTGCTATGGAAGGCCCATTATTACAAGATGATACTGTACCTACAATTAATTCTGGGTCAACTTCACGTATTACGCAGTATGATAGACAAGGTAATGTGTTAGCAGAATATGCTTATCCACTTGATGCCATACCTGAAAAACCAGGCAAAAATAAAGACGCCAATAACGGAATTACAGAAATTTTAGCAATTAATGATCACGAATTTTTAGCACTAGAACGTGCCAGCGTTCAAGCAGAAGATAATTCCTATACTAACCATGTTAAAGTCTATAAATATAGTACAGAGAATGCCACAAATATTAAAAATATGTCATCTTTAAAAAATCACAAAGTTCAACCATTAAAAAAGCAATTAGTGACTTCTCTCAATAAAACTGATCTTAAGCATATAGATAATATTGAAGGTATTACATTCGGCAAAAAGTTGCCAAATGGTCATGACACACTTGTTCTTGTTGCAGATAATAACTTTAACAAAGAACAACAAACACAAATTATTGCTTTTGAAGTATTGCCATAAAATAGACAATATACTCACTATAACTAGCATTTATTTTGTTATGTTGTACATCAATGTAAAAAAGTGTCATAGTCGTAAAATAGCATTGACTATAAAAGATAATTGTCCCGATTTTGTAACGTGCTGACGCCCGTGGACTAGTATGAGTGAGAGACTACAGGCTCGAACCATACCCCAGGCAAGCATGCACGGTCAAAATCGAATACTTTTAAATATAAAGAGGACTAATCCTTATTAAAGATTAGCCCTCTTTTTTGAGTATAGGGAGTTATATCCCTATCTCTTTTAATTATTTTTATTAATCAACATTACCAAATTCAATAACATCACGTGCAATCATTACTTCTTCGTTCGTTGGAATAACAATTACTTTAACTGGTGAATGTGGATAGTTTATAAATCCTTCTTCGCCATGGATAGATTCATTTTTCTTACCATCCCAATAAACACCCATAAATTCTAATCCTTCAAGTACTTTAGCGCGTACTGGATCAGAGTTCTCACCGACACCTGCAGTGAAGACGATAACATCAACGCCATGCATACGTGTAGCATAAGAACCAATATATTTGTGAATACGTGACGCAAAGACATCTAATGCAAGTTGCGCACGTTCTTTACCTTCTTTACTGTCTTCTATAATATCTCTTAAATCACTTGATGTACCTGAGATACCTAGTAAACCAGATTCTTTATTTAATGTATTTAATACTTCTTCTGCTGTTTTGCTTGTTTTTTCCATTAAAAATGGTATTAATGCTGGATCAATATTACCTGAACGTGTGCCCATTGTTACACCTGCTAAAGGTGTGAAGCCCATTGATGTATCAACAGATTCTCCTCCATCAATTGCTGCTATAGATGCACCATTACCAATATGACAAGAAATAATACGTAATTCTTCTATTGGCTTACCTAAGATTTCAGCTGCACGTTGAGAAACATATTTATGACTTGTTCCATGGAAACCATACTTACGGATTCCATAATCTTCATAATATTGATAAGGCAAACTATACAGATATGATTTTTCTGGCATCGTTTGATGGAATGAAGTATCAAACACTGCTACGTGTGGAATTTCAGGTAATAATTTACGGAAAGCACGAATCCCCATTAAGTTTGCAGGGTTGTGTAGTGGTGCTAATTCACTTAATGCTTCTATTTGTGATTCAACTTCATCCGTAACATATACTGATGTTGGGAACGTCTCGCCACCATGTACAACACGGTGTCCAGTTCCTTGTATATCATAAATACTATCAATAATACCGTGATGTTTAAAACTATCTAACATAATATTTACTGCATCTTCATGGTTTGCAATATCCGTTACTTCTTTAATTTTCTCGCCATTTACTTCTATAGTAAAGACTGAGTCTTTTAATCCTATTCTTTCGATTAAACCTTTAGTAATTATTTTTTCTTCAGGCATTTCAATAAGTTGAAATTTCAAAGATGAACTACCAGCGTTAATCGCCAAAATTAATTTTGACATAAGCTTTGGCCTCCATTTTCAATATAAGTTTATCCTTATCTATTTAACCATTAATACAGTTTAAATTCAAGAGTAATACAGTTTAAATTTCTGGGTGATTCTCTGTCATCCAAGTATTTAAGTCAGCTAAAAACCCTTGGAATTGCTGTGGATTTTTAAAGTCAGGAATATTTGCTAGCAAGACTTCTACAGGTTTTGTTACATTCACTTCTTTTTTCTGCACAATTAATATAGATTTTCTAGCTTTTTCATTTTTAAATAACGTTGCGGGTAAATTTAAAAATGCTTGCATTTCGGTTTCTGTAGCAATATAGTTTTGTAACTGTTTTACATTATCCCCTTCGAACAGATTACTTGGCACAATTAAAAATGCATAGCCTGATGGTTTTAATGCTGTAATCGCTTGTTCTATTAATAAATGATGAGAATAACTATGGCCTTCTTCAAACCCTAAACTCATTTCATGACTACGTTCATCAACAGGATAATAACCTATTGGTAAATCTCCAATTATGACATCCGCTTCTTCAAATGCTAGCGGCATTATGGCATCTTGTGGATATACATCAAAAGGAATCTCTAAAAAGTTTGCTAAATGTACGCTCACTCTTGATAGTACTGGGTCAACTTCTACTAAGTGATGCATGAGTGTAACATCAGTCATTACTTCATGTACTGAAGCACTTAAATGGCCTGCGCCACTAGCAATATCAGCAATATGCAATTCTGTTTGATTGGCCATAAATTGTTTCACTAAAAAACCTAATATTAAGCCTATTGAATCTGGTGTAATTTGATGATTTGCTTGAATTTCTTCATTTTGCAAAAGACTTAAATATGCAAATTGAAATGCTTTTCTTCTATCTTGTAAAGTTGCTTGCTCTAATAATTCTCGCTCATTTTTATATACATGCTCCATTGCTAGACCCAAGTTTTCAATAAAACTTTGCCCATTCTCTTCATTGAAAGCTTTTGCTTTTTCATCTAGTGTTTGGAATAAACGTTCCATAACTGTTTTTTCTTGAGTCATGATAATAATCCTTTCTAAAAAAACTGTTCATAATTTTTTTCAATAAGATACATTTTTATCTTAAATCACCAAATTATTATGAACAGTTTCATTTACAATGTCAACGATACTGTTTGTAGTATGATGACATTACCAATATATTTATTTTACTAAAATTAAATACTTCTATATGCTTCTAAGGCTTTTTCAAAATCTGGGAAATCAGTGCCTTCTGATACTATTTCTGTATATATTACTTTATCATTTTTATCTAAAACAAAAACTGAACGTGCTAATAAACGTAAACCTTCCATAACAACACCATAGTTTTTACCAAATGATAAATCTTTATGGTCACTTAGTGTAATAACATTATCTAAACCATTTGAAGCGCACCATCTTTTTTGTGCAAATGGTAAGTCTGCCGAGATAGTTAACACAACGCCGTCTTCTTGACTTGCTTCTTCATTAAATTTACGTGTTTGTTGATCGCACACGCCAGTATCAATTGATGGTACAACACTTATTAATTTCTTTTGACCTTCATATGTTGATAATGTAACTTCAGCCGTTGAATTATCTAACACTGTAAAGTCTGGTGCTTCTTGTCCTTCTTTAACTTGTTCGCCTAGTAATGTCACTGGCTCTTGTTTAAAAGTTATTTGTGTCATTGTTGACCCTCCTAAATATATGCTTCCATAGAAATTATAACGGTTTAGCTGTTAGAAATAAAATATTACATCTTAGCAAAATCACTATATTTACTTTTTGTAATATAAATATGCATATTTATTACGTATAACAACAGTATCTGCAAAGTAATCGTGTATTCCTTTATGCTTCACTGTGAACAAGGTAACTAAATAAGGTAAGTTACCGAAAGTACCACTAATGATGCGACCTATCCATTCACGAAATAGCACATCTTTCCATGTTAACGCTAATCTATCATCACGTTCTACCCGAATATTACAAATCATTTTACCCAACGTTTGTCTGAAGAATTTCGTCATTAATACAAAGTATAAATAAAATATTAGGGCGTCCAATAAATGAGCTACACTAAAATAATCAATCCATAATTTCTGTTTATCAATTTGTGTAAAGGCAAATATAGGTTTTAATAATAAACTATGAATACCAAATAAGATAAGTAAATCAATTATAAAGCTGACAAAACGTATGCCAAATCCCGCATATATCACCTTCATTATTTGTTTATGCACTAAATCATCAGTCTTTGGTGTATTGTCATTGTTTTCATTATTCATAGTTGGGCGAGCTGTTGTTTCATCCTCATTATATTGTCTGTTGTAGTTTGAGTCGTCATTCATCATTACTTATCACCTACCCTTCATACAAGTACATTGGACGAGCATCTGTATTATTCGTAAATATAGCTTTAACATCTTCGAGTTGATTACTTAATTGTGATGCTGCTGTCTTAGCACTATATAAAGAACCAAAGACACCTGACTGTCCATTATATTTAAATACTTCTGCATCTTTAGCTTTGATATCCTTTTTCAATGCTTTAATCGTTTCATCTTCGTACGCTATGTCGTCAATCAAACCATTTTTTTCTGCTTGTTGTGCACTATATAAACGTCCATCTGCAAGTTTACGGACTTTCTCCTCTGACATGTTTCTACCATCTTTTACTATATTGACAAAACGATCGAAACTATCATCTAACATGGATTGCATAATATCTTTCTCTTCATCCGTCATCTCACGAGAACCACTCATAATATCTTTGTGTGCACCTGATTTAATAACATTTTCTTTAATGCCTAAATTCTCTTGTAACTCAGAATAATCAATATTAGACATTATAACACCTATAGATCCCGTCATCGTTTGAGGTCCAGCATATATTTTGTCAGCTGGTGCCGAGATATAGTAGCCCCCTGAAGCAGCCATACTTTCCATATGTACGTATACCTTTTTACCACTTTGCTTTAGTTGTTGAATTTTTTTATAAATTTCATCACTAGGATATGTGCCACCACCCGGTGTATTCACAGTTAATAATACACCTTTAACCGTATTATCCTCTTTTACTGAATCTAGCTCTTTTAAAAACAAATCATGATTATAGCCCTCTTCACCAGAAAACAGGCCACCACCTGAACCTTCCATAATTTGACCATTCAATGTTAAATGAGCAATACGTTTAGCACTATCACCTTCTGATTCTACTTCTTCAGACATTAAGTTCATGTCTGCTGAATCAGATACAAATGATCCAACTACAGCTGCTATTGAGCTCATCACAATACCGCCTATAACGATAACTGCTGCTAAAATTATCGCAACTATTCTTTTTTTGGACATCTTCCACACTCCATTCCATTTAAAATTTATTGCTATAAATACTTTCTTGTTATCAATACTATAATAAATAAAACACAAAAAATAGAGGTAGTGTTAAATTTACAGTATTTGCCAGATAGAATAATGTAAATTTATACTACAACCTCTATATTACTTGATTGTTATAAAATATTTTGAAAATAGTCATAAGCACTTTTCACAATTAAAATAGCAGTGACACTAACAAATAACACCTTAACATACCCAACACCTTTTTTAATCGCAAACATAGCACCAATATAAGAACCAACAATCATACTAGCTGCCATGATAAAACCATAAAAATAATCTACATGACCTAAGCTAATAAATAATACTAACGCACCTAAATTAGAACCAAAATTTAATACTTTAGCATTGCCAGCTGCGCTTAAAAAATCAAAACCAAACATCAATAATACAAATAGCATAAACGAGCCAGTTCCGCCACCTAAAAAGCCATCATAAAAACCGATTAAACTCATAAAGGCTGTAAATATAATCGCTTTCGGCACTGTTAATTTACTATACGTGCGTATACTACCCCAATCTTTTTTTATCAAAGTATAAATCATAACTATTGTTAAAACTACAATCACAATAGGCTTCAATAATTCAGCAGGCAAAAATGTAGCGAGGCTAGCGCCAATAATCGAAAAGATAAAAACAAATGGAAATAGCTTTGCAACTACTGCCAAATCTACTTTACCTGAACGCAAAAATCTAAAAGCACTCGTTGCTGAACCAAAAACACTCGCTAATTTATTCGTTCCTAAAGCAACAGCTGGAGGCATACCGATTGCTAATAAAGCTGGAATTGATATTAAACCTCCTCCCCCAACTACTGCGTCAATAAATGCCGCTAAAAATCCTAGTAAAATAATTATCAGTATAAGTGATATATCCCATTCCACCATTGTTTTAACCCCTTTTTATCTAGTCGTATTTCAATGTATTATTTAAAACAATTCATCTGCTAATTCACTCGCAGCTTTATCTTTTTCACTTTGATAATCTTTAGTGATTGTCAACGTTTCAATATTATCAACAGCGCGATCTATCATATCTGTGAAATCATATGCACTTTCATAATTCACAACTTTTTCTAAATCCGGTTCGGTAATTGGATTTTTGGGTGTGAAAATAGTACAGCAATCTTCAAATGGTTGTATTGAAATATCAAATGTACCGATTGTTTTAGCTTTAGTTACAATTTCTTCTTTATCTAATGTTAATAATGGTCTTAGTATCGGAGTAGAAGTTACATGGTTGATAGCATACATACTTTTTAGCGTCTGACTTGCCACTTGTCCTAGATTTTCACCATTAACAATAGCATGCGCTCCAATTTTATGCGCTAATTTATCCCCAACTTGCATCATCATTCTACGTGTTGATGTCATTGTATAGCGTTCATTTACTACTTTATTTACTTGTTTTTGTAATTCCGTAAATGGCACGATATGCAATTTAATTGGACCAACATGTTGTGACAAAATACGCGTTAATTCAATAACTTTTTCTTTTGCTTTTTCACTCGTGAATGGTGGACTATGAAAATGAATAGCTTCGATAGTTACACCACGGCGCATAACTTCCATTCCTGCAACAGGTGAATCAATCCCACCAGATAACATAAGTAGCGTTTTGCCACCTGTTCCAACTGGCAAACCACCTGCACCATATATTGTACGATCATAAACATATACTGCATCTAATCGCACTTCTACTTTAATAACATGATCAGGATTTTTAACATTTACTACAACCTGTTCATTATTTTTAAGTACAGCTCCGCCTACTTCCTTTTGTAATTGATACGTATCATACGGAAATTGTTTATCCGAACGTTTTACGTCAATTTTAAATGTTTCACCGGCATTATAACTTTGGGCAAATTGAATCGCTTGCGCATTAATAGCTTCTATTGTTTTATCTATTTTCAGTACTGGACTTATTGAATGGATGCCAAACACATGGCTCAATCGTTCCATAATTTCTTCTATCTCGGCATTGTCATCTAATTCAATATACATTCTATCTCTATTTGCTTTGACTTTATAACCCTGTAACGGCATTAAGGCACGTTTCACATTACTGCGTAATTGACTTACAAATACTTTGCGGTTGGCACCCTTTAACGTTAATTCACCATACCTTACTAAAATATGATCGTATATCATTTTAACAACTCCTTAACTTCTTCATACACTTTTATAAATTGCGCTTTAAAATCTTCAATATCTTCAACTGTCGTATGACTGCCTAATGAAAGACGGATACTACCTTCAATTCGTTTTTCAGTTATTCCCATAGCTAGTAATACTTCATTTAAGCTCGCTTTTTTGGACGAACATGCACTCGTCGTCGACAGCATAACATCATACTTGGAAAAGGCATTAACCAATACTTCTCCTTTAACTCCCGGGAAAGCAATATTAATTATGTGAGGAGAACTACCTTCCGGAGAATTCAAATAAACACCTTGAAACTCTTCTATAAATGAAATCAATTGTGTTTTTAATGTTTGTAGCACATTAAATGTTGATGCTTGATTTAATACAGCTGATTTCATTGCTTTTACTATGGCAATATTCTTTGGTAGATTGACTGTACCACTACGAATACCGAATTCTTGTCCGCCACCATACATTATTGGAGCGAGTTGATGTATATTTCTAACAAATAGTACTCCTTGGCCTTTCAAACCATTAAATTTATGACCACTCAGGCTCATACTATCTACTTGATTAAAATATAATGGTATTTTACCAATTGCTTGCACTGCATCAACATGAAAATGTGCCTTTGGATACTGTGACACTATTTTTGCAATTTCTGGGATGGGTTGTATTTGTCCCATGATATTATTTACGTGCATACATGTAACCAAACCAACCCTATCAGACATCATTGAAGCTAAATGGTTTACATCTACTTGCCCTTCAGCAGTAATGTTTACATACTTCACACAAAAACCTTCGTCTGCTAAAGCTCTGACAACTTCTAATACTGATGGATGTTCAAGTACTGAGGTAATAATTTCTGGAGCAAACGCTTTTTTCTTACGTGCAATACCTTGTAATGCAATATTATTTGATTCTGTCGCACCACTAGTAAACAACACTTCAAAAGCATTATTTAACTGCAATAACTCCTTTATTTCACGTTTCGTTTGTTGTAATAGTTGTTCTGCTTGTAATCCTGCTTTATGAGGACTATTAGGGTTAAAATATAAGCTTTGATTCACCTTCACAAATGTATCTAACACATCTTGGTTAGGTTTAGTAGTCGCCGCGTTATCTAGGTAAATCATTTTGACACTCCTTTAGTTTCCTTCATATTTCATATACATGTTAGATATATCAATGACTTAATTATTAATAGTGCATTTCGTATTATAATCTACTAAAGCATTATACTATTTTTTGACAAAAATGAAAGATGAGAGTAAGAATGACTTCAAATAATTTTAATTTGAGGTCATATCTCACTCTCACCTTAGTTCTATACAATATCAAATAGCATACATTTTGGCGGTTTTACAACTAAATTGTTAGCTAATGTTTAACTAACGATTAAACACTTTCTTTAGTAACATTATCTTCAATTTGTTGTGTAATTCCCGGCTCAACGCTTTCTAGTGCTTGCTCAGCAATTTCGATTGAGCGTTTATATCTATTGTTTTTAAATAAACGTTCTGCTTCATTTAAGCTTTTATCAACGTTAGAATAATCTTTTCTATAACGATTACCATATTGAATAAGTCTTTCTGCATATACTGCGTTTACGAGCACATCAGTAGCTTCATCTTCAAATTTGTTCATTTGTAATACTACTTTAGACACTTTGTCTTTCAAGTGTTTGACGTGAATTGGTCGTGATTCAAATTTATCATTTACTTCACGAACTTCATTGTCAATTTCATTTTTCATAATAATGAAGCGTTCTGGTACACTTGGCAAGTTGGAAGCTAATAATTTTCTATAAACTTCTTCTTTTTTGCTTTGTATACGAAGGATATTATCTTCTGCTTCCGCTTCATCTTCTCGTAGTTGAATTAAATGATTTTGTAGTTTCTCTTGTTTGTCATTAATAACAGTTACGTGTTCTTCAATATATTTCAAATTGTCTTCAACTTCACTATATCGAACTGCTGATTTTGAAGTTTCACGTAAAATATCATCATATACTGTAATTAAATTTTGGATTTCATTTTCAAATTGTCTTATGTTTTGAACATCACTTTCATTGATATAGTAGTTTTCACGCACATAATCAATTTCAGTTTGAATCGTATAGTTCATATCTTTCGCTCTGAATAAATTATCAGTAATCGTTTCTTTTGTTTCTTCAACTGTATTTTTTGCTTTCACTTCATGTTCAATCAAATCATACATTTCATCTAAACGATCGTTAATACTGATTAATTTTTCATTAGCTTCATCTAGCTCTAAACGACTAATCATTGGCTCAACAAAACTTAATTCCGTTTTCAATGTTTGTAAAGAACTATCGATTTTAACATGATCTAAATCATAACCTTCAACTTTTAAATCTCTACAACCATATTTCAAATCTTGGAATTGTCCCGGTAATTCTTTTTGTGCTTCACGAATTAAATCAGGAATTTCTGACATATCCTTTTTCAAGAAGTTCATATCTTCATGTAATGTATTGATATGTTGATATGCTTGGTTATAATTACCTTCTTCTTTCATCGTCTCATACGTTTGCATTTCAGGTTCAAAAGACTCGATTTCATTTTCTAAAGGTGTTGCAGCCTCGCCAAATTGATGTCTATTCGCAAGTACATCTCGTTTCATTTCACGATAATCATTCTTGCATTCTTCATACAATTTATCACTTTTCTTATGTATGTTTACAATTTCATCTACTTGCGTATTAGTTTTTTCATAATTTTGCTCATATTGATCCATTAACTCATGCGCTTCATCAATTTCTGATTGAGCTTGAGCAAATTTAAATTTGCCAAGTAAACCTTCAGCATTATGAATTTTCTCATCTACTGGTGCGAGGTATTGGTTATTACTTTGTTGTGATGATGCCTTTAAGTCGTCATATGTACTTTTTGTTTCACCTGTTAATTTTAAATCTGATAGTTTTGATAAACTCTCATTATAAGGTAATTGCTCTACTTTTAATTTTCGTTCTTCAGCTTTTTCAATGATGTGGCTTTTATTTGAACGCATATAGAATAATACACCGATTATTATCAGTATAATGACAATAATTGCTAAAATAATATATAGTGCCATATATTTTCTCCTCCTATTTTATCATTTCAATTATAACGTAATTTGGTTTGACATTAAAATAGAAATCAGTTAAATTTGCAGATTAATTTTACATTTTTCAACTTACCTACCAAAAAACACATTATTCCAAGTTCAAGCACTTGAATCTTTTAATTACTTACTATACCATTTGTCATTATATTATTCACAATATTTGAAGCGAGGTTTATAAAATATGGTAGAAATAAAACAAACAAATTACAATATGGCTCAAAAACAACTTAAATCGTTAATTGAAGATGAGCATAACTTAATTGCTATCTTAAGCAATGCCTCTGCATTAATCAATGATAATTTAGATCAAGTCAATTGGGTAGGTTTTTACTTAATGGAGCAAGATGAATTGATTTTAGGACCATTTCAAGGCCATCCGGCATGTGTACATATAGCGGTTGGAAGTGGTGTTTGTGGTACAGCCGTTGCTGAAAATCAAACACAAGTAGTAGCAGATGTAAATGCCTTCCCAGGTCATATTGCCTGTGATGCAAACAGTAAATCTGAAATCGTTGTACCTATACATCAAAATGGGAAAGTTATTGGTGTGCTTGATATAGATGCACCAATTCATAATCGTTTTACTGCTGATGATAAAATCGAACTTGAAGAAATGGTTAAAATTATAGAAGAACAACTAAACTAATCAATTACTTTCAATTTCTGAGAAGAAAGTATTGACATTTCGTAATATGATGTTACAATGAACTTTGTGTGAATAAACGAAAGTAGCAGTTACATATTAGTTGGCTCTATGTTATTCCCAACGAGGACGTGTCGCGTAACCAGCGCTATGAGGTGAAGACACATAAAATAATATATCCAAATAAGCATGTAACACTCTTTTTTGTTTTTTCATAACTACAAAAAAGAAAAAGGAGGAGTCTTAATATGGCTCGATTCAGAGGTTCAAACTGGAAAAAATCTCGTCGTTTAGGTATCTCTTTAAGTGGTACTGGTAAAGAATTAGAAAAACGTCCTTACGCACCAGGACAACATGGTCCTAACCAACGTAAAAAATTATCAGAATATGGTTTACAATTACGTGAGAAACAAAAATTACGTTACTTATATGGCATGACTGAAAGACAATTCCGTAATACTTTCGAAATTGCTGGTAACCAACACGGTGTACACGGTGAAAACTTCATGCAATTATTAGCAGCTCGTTTAGATGCTGTTGTTTATAGCTTAGGTTTAGCTCGTACTCGTCGTCAAGCACGTCAATTAGTTAACCACGGTCACGTTGAAGTAGATGGCAAACGTGTTGACATCCCTTCATACACTTTAAAACCTGGTCAAGAAATTTCAATTCGTGAAAAATCTCAAAAATTAGATATTATCGCTGAATCTGTAGAAATTAATAACTTCGTACCAGATTATTTAGAATTCGACGCTGATAACTTACAAGGTAAATTTGTTCGTATCCCTGAGCGTAGTGAATTACCAGCTGAAATCAATGAACAACTTATCGTTGAGTACTACTCAAGATAATAGCTTTATTGTTACTAAACCAAGAAGATCTCTTAGTAGACTTCTTGGTTTTTTTTACTTTATTTCCAATTTTATATAAAATATAGGAAAGGAGTGGGAAAATGATTATCCGAGCATTAGAAGCTACTGATTTAAAATTTGTCCATCATTTAAACAATGAATATTCTATTATGTCTTATTGGTTTGAAGAACCCTATCAATCTTTAAGTGAATTACAATCTTTGTATCAAAAACATATTTTAGATGAATCCGAACGTCGTTTCATTATCGAAGAAGATTCTAAACGCATCGGGGTTGTCGAACTTGTAGAAATTAACTTTATACATCGTACATGTGAGATTCAAATCATAGTAGATCCACAATACAATGGTAAAGGTTATGCAAAATCCGCGTTTAAGATGGCTATTGATTATGCATTTTTAGTATTAAACTTAAACAAAATATATTTATTCGTTGATACTACCAATGATAAAGCGGTACATATCTATAGCAGTCAAAATTTTGAAATTGAAGGTACTTTAAAAGAACATTTTTATACTCGCGGTCAATATAGTGACTGTTACGTTATGGGGTTACTCAAACGAAATTGGTTACACTAGACTAATAATGATGTAACTAACATTAATATCACAAAAATATGCTATTCAATATCAAATTACTCGATATTGAATAGCATATTTGGTGCGTCAGAAATAATACCGTCAACACCTGCAGTTAATAGTTGGTCTTTAGTTGTTAAGTCATTCACAGTGTATGGAGCAACTAAAAGCTTATGTTCATGTGCTTGTTGCACAAATTCTGCAGTTGCCAACTTAAAGTCTGGGTTTGCAAAAGTAGCATATTCGGCCAGTGCCTTGAAGTCAGGTTTTTGATACCAGTATCTTTTTCTACTTAATAACACACCTAATTGATGTCCTATTGTAAGTGAGGCAATATACTTCATACTTTTTTTATCGAAAGACTGAATTACTACATCTTCTGTAGCTATTTTGTGTTCTGTTAACATTGATATTAACAAATCCTCTATGCCGGGATATTGTTTAGGCTTTTTCACTTCAATAAGTAACTTTTGATTATATTGCACAACCATATCTAAAACTTCCGTCAACGTTGGAATAGTTAAACCTGCAAATTCCTCCCCTTTCCAACTTCCAAAATCATACTTTTTTAACTCCGCTAATGTATAATCTTGTATTCGACCACTACCATTAGAAGTACGATCAATTGTATCATCATGGATCACTACCAACTCATTGTCTTTCGTTTTATGTACATCTATTTCTAAAAAATCGATATTTAATAGCAACGCTGCTTCAATGCCTTTT
Source organism: Staphylococcus sp. GDY8P72P (assembly GCF_016890655.1). Taxonomy (NCBI): domain Bacteria; kingdom Bacillati; phylum Bacillota; class Bacilli; order Caryophanales; family Staphylococcaceae; genus Staphylococcus; species Staphylococcus sp. GDY8P72P. The sequence goes on from NZ_JAFEQJ010000028.1 coordinate 71,223, forward strand.
AAAGTGTTTTCAGGATAAGTTGCCGCCAAACCACGATGGGCAATTACTAAACATTCATTAGAACCCATGTTTCAAGTCACTCCTCTTTCTTTCTATTCATTTATCGCCTACACTAAAAATATCATATCTTTTATGGAGGTAACATCAATATGGTTAAACATGATTTTAAAGTCACTACTACTTGGGAAGGCGGAAGAGAATCAGTTGGTAATACTGAGGGAGATGTCATCAATGCCCCTATCTCTATTCCAGCTGGATTAGGTGGTAATGGAACAGGTACTAATCCTGACGAATTACTAGTTTCTGCAGCTTCATCTTGTTATATCATTTCTTTGGCTGCTGTATTAGAACGTTCCGGTTTTCGTCAAATCGCCATAACTCAAGAATCAATAGGCACTGCCATTTTCGAACAAGGAAAATTCAAAATGGATACAATTACACATTATCCTATTATTGATATTGATGATTCAGAAAAAGAAATGTTGAACAATAAATTATCGAAATTACTAAAGATTGCAGACAATAATTGTATGATTTCAAACTCAATACGAGGGAACGTTGCTGTGAAAATAGAATGTTCCGTCAAATAAAATAAAAAAATATTTTTAATTTCACAAACGTGTAAACCATCACAATGTAACCCCTTTCAAAACCTCTTTTTTAGGGGTTCTTTTCTATTAATGTTCACTTTTGCACTTTTATATTGTCTGAAAATTTGCTAAACTTGAAAAATCTTGAGTATTGGGGGAATTTGAAATGAAACAATATCATCCATTGTTACTAACACCAGGTCCTACACCTGTACCTGATGAAATACTACATGCAACACAAGAACCAATGGTCGGTCACCGATCAAGTGATTTCGAAGCAATTGCACAAGAAGCATTTCAAGCAATCAAACCTGTTTTTGGCACAGAGAACGAAGTGATGATTTTAACATCAAGCGGAACGAGTTCATTAGAGGCAAGTATGTTAAATATTGCTAATCCTGATGATCACATCGTTATTATTGTTTCTGGTGCATTTGGCAACCGCTTTAAACAAATTGCCGAAACATATTACCAAAACGTACATATCTTTGATGTTGAATGGGGACAGGCTGTTGATGTTCCTGCATTCATCGATTTCATAACAGAACTAAACGTCGATATTACTGCTGTTTATTGTCAATACTGTGAAACATCTACCGCGGTATTACATCCAGTCGGTGAACTGGGCGCAGCACTTAAATCATTTGACGAGAACATTTATTACATTGTTGATGGTGTCAGTTGTATTGGTGCTGTTGATGCTAATATTGCTCGTGACAATATCGACGTCTTAATATCAGGTAGTCAAAAAGCCATAATGTTACCTCCGGGACTAGCATTTGTTGCATATAATAACAGAGCAAAACAACGATTCAGTGAAGTGACAACACCTAGATTTTATTTAGACTTTAATAAGTATTTGAAATCTTTGGCCGACAACTCCACACCTTTCACACCTAATGTTGCATTATTCAGAGGCGTTAACGCATATGCACAACTTGTTGAACAAGAAGGCTTTGATAATGTAATTGCTCGTCATTATGCCATTAGAGACGGTTTAAGAAGTGCGCTTAAGGCATTAGATTTAGACTTACTAGTAGAAGATCAATATGCTTCCCCTACTGTCACAGCTTTTGTACCACAAAGCAAAGATGAATTAGCATATATTAAAAATGAATTGAAATCTCGTTTCTCAATTACTATTGCAGGCGGACAAGGCCATTTAAAAGGACAAATATTACGTATCGGTCACATGGGTAAAATTTCACCTTTCGATATTTTACAAGTTGTCTCTGCATTAGAAATTATCATTTCTGAATATAGAAATACATCATTAATTGGTAAAGCATTAACACAATATATGGAGGTAGTAAAAGCATATGTATAAAATTTTAGTATCTGATCCAATCTCACCAGAAGGTTTAGCTAGTTTACATGAACACTCTAATTTTGATTTAACTACTGCAACAGATTTAACTGAAGCACAGTTAATAGATGAAATTGGAAATTATGAAGCTTTAATTGTACGTAGTCAGACTCAAGTCAATGCACAAGTAATTGAAGCTGCCAAAAATTTAAAAGTTATTGCACGTGCAGGTGTCGGTGTAGATAACATAGATATTGATGCTGCAACAAAAAATGGGATTATTGTAATCAATGCTCCTGATGGTAATACTATCTCAGCTACTGAACATTCCATGGCAATGATTTTATCAATGGCTAGAAATATCCCTCAAGCTCATAAATCATTGCAAGAAGGTAAATGGGATCGTAAAGCGTATCGCGGTACAGAATTATACACAAAAACTTTAGGTGTTATAGGTGCTGGTAGAATAGGAATAGGTGTGGCCAAACGTGCTCAAAGCTTTGGTATGAAAATTTTAGCTTTTGATCCATACTTATCTGAAGAAAAAGCTAAAGAGTTAGAAGTTACGCGTGCTTCTGTTGATGAAATAGCCGAACAAGCCGATTTTGTTACGGTGCATACTCCACTTACGCCTAAAACAAAAGGTATCGTTGGTAAAGCATTCTTTGATAAAGCTAAGCCGAATTTACAAATTATCAATGTTGCTCGTGGTGGTATCATTGATGAAGCAGCTTTATTAGATGCACTAAATAATGATCAAATTCAAAGTGCAGCACTAGACGTATTTGAAACAGAACCTGCTACAGAGTCACCTTTCGCAAATCATGATAAAGTTATTGTTACACCTCATTTAGGTGCTTCAACAGTCGAAGCGCAAGAAAAAGTTGCAGTATCAGTAGCTAATGAAATTATTGATATTTTTGAAAATGGTAATGTCTTACATGCTGTAAATGCACCACGCATGACATTTGATGAAACACATGAAGAAGTAAAACCATTTATTGAATTAAGTAAATTAACTGGAGAAGTTGGTATTCAATTATTAGATAAAGCTCCACGTGAATTACACATTAAATATGAAGGTGATATAGCTTTAGATGACACTAGTCTAATCACGCGTACTTTAGTAAGTTCAGTATTAAGTCAAGACTTAGCAGAACGTGTTAACTTAATCAATGCACTTGTTTTATTAAATGAACAAGGTGTCTCATATAATATAGAAAAAAATACCAAACGTCATGGCTTTAGTAACTATATAGAATTAACTTTAACCAACAATGATACTCAAATAAAAATTGGTGCCACAGTGTTAAATGGTTATGGCCCACGCATAGTTAGAATTAACGACTATCCTGTCGACTTTAAACCTGAAAAAAATCAATTAATTGTTAATCACACAGACCGTCCAGGTATTGTCGGTAAAACTGGTCAAATTCTAGGTGAATATGGCATAAATATTGCTTCAATGCATTTAGGCCGTACAAACCAAGGTGGAAATGCTTTAATGATTTTATCAGTAGACCATCCAGTCAATGAAGAAATAATTAATGATTTATACCAAATTGAAGGATTTAATTTAATCCGTAACGTACAATTAGATTTGCAACACAGCACTAATTATTCTATTTAATCATTATATTTTGGCAATCAAAAAACTATTTAAATAAGTTATTCCACTAAAAAGACTGTGACATAAATACGCATTCTCAAAATAAGAGGACTAATCCTTAATCTGGATTGGTCCTCTTTATATTTGAATGCTAAAGATTTAGACTTTGCATACTTGTCTGATGTATAGTTCCAGACTGTAGACCCTTACATTTACTATTCCCCTGGGCGACAGCACATTACAAAATCAGTATACTTTTGAAAGTAAAATAAGACCCTTCATATAATTAATGAAGGGTCATTTTTCTTGAGTTTATATTCACACTATCACTATAATGTTCGTACTTATATTTACACTTTATAATAAAATATTTCTAACTTCACCTACATGGTTAATAATATAATCCGCTTCATAAGCTTCTAACTCTTCACGTGCATTTTGGCCTTTCAACCCTGTAAGTGGCCCAATAAATGTCGCGCCAATTTTTTTAGCACTCAGTAAATCTGCCAAGGAATCCCCTACTATATAAACATCTTCTTTATTTACGCGATTCTCTTGATTAGAAGCATAATGTTGATATTTAGATTGATCGTTACCTTCTAGTGTTGCTAAATAACTAAATGGATTGGGTTTACCTAATGGTTTTAATTCTGGATATAAATCTTCTGCGATTAGTACTTCACTCGCAGTTACAATATGTTCATCATCAAATAATTCCTTTATGTGAATTGTTTCAAAGGGAACGATAGTTTCAGTGCGTGGACGTCCTGTAGCAATTGCAATTTGATAGCCCGCCGTTTTTAAATCCTCTAATAATGTTTTAATCTCATCGAGAGGGCGTAAAACGACTTCATTATAAATATACCCTTGCTTGTAGTCCGTACGATTAGTTTTTTGTTCAACTTCAGCAAATAACTTATAACCGAGATACCATTCTTGATAGACTTCTTGTGCTAATGTCCAAAACGCACTTTTTAATTCAAATAAAGCAGTTTTAGACGTATGTAAAGTAGTAGCAGCATGTTCTATTAATGCTTGATAAATAAAATCTTTTCCTGGTTGCACTTTATCTAAAAATGCGAGTGGTGCTGAATAATCTAGTGTGACGTCAGAAACAGCAGAACCAATACTTTGTAATGTAGTTTGGTTAAATTTTTGGTCATCTAGAACTTCTACTAATTGTATACTTGTTAACTGTTTGCAGACATCAATAAAATGTAATGCAGTTACAACAAAAAGCATATCCCAATTTGAATTAAGTCCTAATGATTTCAACTTTTCTAGAATCTTGTCGTTATCAAATATTTTACTTCTTATGTCTTGAATATCATCGTCAGTTAATGTCTTAAAATCAACTGATGGATCAAGACCTAAAAACGCGTCATCCATTAATATTTCATATACAGTTAACGCTGAAACATCAAAGCACCTTTCTTCACTTAGAAAGACGCCATCAACATCAAACAATACTGATTTCATCTTACTCACTCTCCTAATTCAGAAAATTCTGATACCACACAATTTTACTATTTTATACATAGAAGAGCAAATGAATTTAATCATTTGCTCTTCTTTAAATTATGCTATTTATTGTTCCATCTTCATTTCAATTTCATCTGCGACTTGCTGCACATGAGTACCGATAATGACTTGTACATTATGCTTTCCACTTTTTGTAACACCTACTGCACCTGCAGCTTTAATTTTAGATTCATCAAGTACATCATTATCATTTAGTTCCATACGTAAACGTGTTGCACAGTTTGTTAAAGAAGTAATATTTTCTTTACCACCAAGTCCTTCAATTATTTGTATAGCTGTTTGACTATATTTACGGTCATTTGAGTTTGTGTTTTCATCTGCTTGCTTTGCATCTGTTTCACTCGTTGGATCTGCTAAAAGATTATCTCCTCTACCAGGTGTATTAAGTTTCAATACTTTAATTGCTACTCTAAAGACAACATAATAAATAACAAAAAATACAATACCTTGTACTAACAACATCCATGGTTGATTAGCATTCGGATTAATTAACGATAAAACATAGTCTATTAATCCTGCACTAAAGGTGAAGCCGGCAGTCCATTGGAATAATGCTGCAATAAATAATGACAGTCCTGTTAAAAAGGCATGTATAACAAATAATATCGGAGCAACAAACATAAATGAAAATTCAATTGGTTCTGTCACACCTACAAAAAACGCTGATATGGCCCCTGCGAACATCAAGCCATACACACGCTTTTTCTGCTTACTTTCAGCAGTATGGTACATAGCTAATGCAGCGGCAGGCACACCGAACATCATAACTGGGAAGAAACCAGCCATATATCGTCCTGTTTCACCTTTTACTGCACCTTCACCCGTTTGGAACTTAGCCATATCATTGATACCTGCTAGATCAAACCAAAATACTGAATTTAAAGCATGATGTAGTCCTGTAGGTATTAATAATCTATTAAAGAAGCCGTAAATAAATGCACCAGTAGGACCAAAGCCCATAATCCACATACCAAATGCTACGATTGCATTATAAATATATGGCCATGCAAACAACAACACTACAGCTAAAATAATACTAAAGAAAGCTGTCATAATTGGCACCAAACGTTTACCACTAAAGAACGATAAAGCTGTAGGTAATTCTGTTTGACTAAATTTATTATAAGCATATGCTGCAACTAGTCCTACAATTAATCCTATAAAAACATTCGCATTATTCATTTGCTCAAACGCTTTATCAACGCCCGTTTCTTTAACACCTAATAATGGTGCCAATTTGGCAGGACTTAATACGACTGTCGTTAAAAAGAAACCTACGACAGCTGCTAAAGCTACTGCTCCATCATTTTTCTTAGCCATTCCTAATGCTACACCGACCGCAAATAAAATACCCAATTGTTCAAGTATCGTCGACCCTGCATTCGTAAAAAATGTGGCAACATGTGGTAAGATGCCAATTGCCGCTAGCGCATTCCCTATACCTGTTATTATTGCAGCTGCCGGTAACACAGCAACAGGTAACATTAACGACCTACCTAAACGCTGGAAGAAATTGTACATAAAATCCCCTCATTCCTCTATAATTATCTTTTCCCCAAAAAAGACCACGTGTACAAATTTAACACGTGGTCATGATGCATTTAATACATAATTGTACAATTTCATAATAACACAATTAAATTCAAAATCGCACCATCTTCATAATTTTAATTTTATTAATGAAAATTATAACTTACTTTTGGTTTACATATTCATTTAATTCATTTTGTAATTGTCTTGTTCTATTTTCTAATTCTTTTGTTAAATATTCTAATTTTTCATTACGTTTCATTGATTTAGGTAAATTTTTCGTTTCAATAGGTTCACCAAATTTAATATATGCTGTATCCGTAATCAGCCCTTTAATTTCTTTAGGTCCAACATAGGCAGCTGGTAAAATAGGTGCTCCACCCATCATAGCAATTGTCACTGCACCTCGCTTTAAAGGAGCGTCTTCAGTAAACTCGGCACGTTGGCCTGTTGGAAAAATACCTACTGTTTTATTTTCTTTTAATAGTTTAATCGGTCGTTTTAACGTACTTGGTCCTGGATTTTCTCTATCTACAGGAAATGCATTTAGTGATTTTAAAAACTTTCCAAACCATTTATTTATAAATAATTCTTTTTTTGCCATATAATGAATTTGATTTGGGTAAATAGACATACCTAACATAATTACTTCATTATAGCTTTCATGCGTACAAGTGACTACATATCTATGTAATTGTGGTATATGTTCTTTACCTTGTACAACAAGTGATTTACTAACTTTTACTATAATCCAATATAAAATTGAACTAATAAATTTATACATGCTTTCACCTACTCTTTTTGCCTTATACTTCCTTATAGATTCTATCACTTAGTTATGTTTCAAACAAGAAAATATCTAAATCAGTCTAAAGTACGATAGCAATATACTAGAAAAAAAGCAATATACCTTTCATAATATAGTTATAGTGTATGATTCAGGAGGTAAAATATGTCAGATTTTTATAACAGTCATGAGCAAAAAAATAATAATAATCAAACTAATTCATCAGCAGAACATAATAACTATAATTATCAACAAATACAGCCAAGAAAACCAAAATTCCCATGGTTCAAAACAATTATAGTAGCATTAATCGCTGGTGTTTTAGGCGCTTTATTAGTCCTTGGTATTGGAAAGATTTTTAATGGGACAATTACTAATCATGATGGTGCAACTGTAGAAGAAACATCTAACAGTAAAGGTGGCAATACCTTAGATGGTAAAAGCGATAAATATAATTCTGTTAATCAAATGATTAATAATGTGTCGCCAGCAATCGTAGGTGTAATCAATATGCAGAAAGCACAAAACCTCAATGATTTGTTACAAGGTAAATCATCTAAATCACAAGAAGCTGGTGTAGGTTCTGGGGTTATTTATCAAAAAAGTAATGGTTCTGCATATATAGTAACTAATAATCACGTTATTGATGGTGCCAGTGATATCAAAGTCCAACTACATAATTCCAAACAAGTTAATGCGAAATTAGTAGGTAAAGATGCACTTACAGATATCGCAGTGTTAAAAATCAATGACACTGAAGGCACAAAAGCAATAAAATTCGCTAATTCCTCAAAAGTAAAAACAGGTGATAGTGTATTCGCAATGGGTAACCCACTTGGCCTAGAATTTGCTAATTCGGTTACGTCAGGTATCATTTCTGCAAGCGAACGCACAATTGATACACAAACTTCTGCTGGTAATAACAAAGTAAATGTACTACAAACAGACGCCGCTATTAATCCAGGTAATTCAGGTGGTGCCTTAGTCGATATCAACGGTAATCTTGTAGGAATTAACTCAATGAAGATTGCTAGCGAACAAGTTGAAGGTATTGGCTTTGCTATACCAAGTAATGAAGTCAAAGTAACAATTAAAGAGTTAGTCGAAAAAGGAGAAGTTGAACGCCCATCAATTGGTATTGGCTTGCTCAATTTAAGTGATATTCCAGAAGAATACAAAAAAGAATTAGAAACCAATCGTAAAGATGGTGTCTATGTTGCAAAAGTCGATGGAGATAACGGTCTAAAAGAAGGCGATATTATTACTAAAATCGATGATCAAGACGTCAAAGAAGATACTGATTTAAAATCTTACTTATATCAACATAAAAAACCTGGAGACGAAGTAACAATTACCATCGAACGTAAAGGTAAGACACAAACTGTAGATATTACATTAAAAGAACTTAACACTTCTAAAGATTCTTCAAAAGAGTCCAATTCAAGTCAAAGTGACGACAGTAGTTTAATGCCATAAATATAAACAGGCTCAAACCTATATATAGGTTTGAGCCTTATTTAATGTCTATAAAATAATATGTTAGAGAGAAATTTTATTTGTAATTTACCATAAAGTATTTCTTTTTGCCTCGACGAATAATAGTGAATTCATTATCAATTTTATCTGCTGCTGTAAATGTATATCCTACATCTTGTTGACGTTCCCCATTTATATAAATGGCACCATTCGTAACATCTTCACGAGCTTGACGTTTTGAAGATGAAATACCACTTTCTACAATAGCTTCTACGATATTTGTTGTATCATGGCTCAATGTTACTTGTGGCACATCTTTAAAGCCTTCTTTTAATTCTTGTGATGATAAAGCTTTTAAATCGCCACTGAATAATGCTTGTGAAATACGAATGGCATCATTTAATGCATCTTCACCGTGAATAAATGCTGTCACATTTTCAGCTAAGGCTTTTTGTGCTTCTCTTAAATGCGGTGCTTCTTGCAATGATTGCTCCAGACGTTCGATTTCAGAGTGCTCTAAAAATGTAAAGTATTTTAAGAACTTAATGACATCATCATCTGAAGTATTGATCCAAAATTGGTAAAACTCGTAAGGACTTGTTTTAGCTGAGTCTAACCAAATAGCTCCTCCTTCAGATTTACCAAACTTTTTACCATCAGATTTAACAACTAATGGAATTGTTAAACCATATGCTTCTGTTTGACCATACATACGTCTCATTAATTCGATACCACTAGTTATATTGCCCCATTGATCAGATCCCCCTACTTGCACTTTACAGTTGTAAGTTTGATTTAAATGACCAAAATCAATGGCTTGTAATATAGTATATGTGAATTCGGTAAATGATATACCATTTTCTAAGCGTGATTGAATTGAATCTTTTGCTAACATATAATTGACGCCGACATGTTTACCGTAGTCTCTTAAAAAGTCGATTAAAGAAATCTTTCCTAACCAATCTTTGTTATTTACGAGTTGCGCACCTTTTTCTGTCTCAAATTCAAATAATTTGTGCATTTGTTGTGCAATGCCAGCAACGTTTTGCTCCACCTGTTCTTCTGTTTGTAAAACACGTTCTTCGGATTTACCTGACGGGTCTCCAATCATTCCAGTACCACCACCAAGTAAAACTATTGGTCGATGACCATGATTTTGGAAACGGCGTAACGTTAAAAATGGTAATAAATGACCAATGTGTAGACTATCAGCCGTTGGGTCAGCGCCACAATATAATGATACTTGCTCTTTATTTAATAACGCTTCTAAATTTGATTCATCAGTCTGTTGGTATATTAGACCTCGCCATTGTAAATCTTCAATTAATGCATTTGCCATGATAAACCCTCCTATTAATATCTTATTATTTTTGAATTAAGTTTTATAACCAAAAAAATACGCCCTTACGAAATGTAAGGGCGCATATGCACGGTACCACCAAACTTTAAGTCCATCAACTTTATTAATGATACGTTCATTAACTCAAACGTTGGATTATGTTTGTAAACAAGCAAGGTGTATTCACTCAATAACAAACGATAGTTCACAGCGACCACTATCTCTCTGAAGATTATTAATCAGCTACTTCTCCTTTAATCCAAAAATAATATCGAATTGAATCTTATTATAAGTAACTCAATTTTAAAAGTCAATAATATTCTATGTTATAATGTATACAATATAAGGAGGTAGCTAATGAAACAGAGTCACATAGATCATAAAGTAAATACACATAATGATCATGTTCATAAAATGGAACAGTTCGAAAAACTTTATAAAAAACTCAAGTATTTGTTTATAGGTACTTTTATTATCATGGCTTCAATTTCAATCATTTTATTAGCTGCCTCAGTCATTTATTTTGATCATATTACCAAAGAAGCATCACATATGACGGACCATGAATTAAAAACACAATTACTTGATTTTCCTGGTAGTGAAGCACTAGATTTTAAGAATGATTCTGTGTTAGCTGCATATAATAATACAACTAATACTTTGATCGTTGGCCCAGCTCATGTCAATGAAAATGTCATTAAAGCATTAACATCATCAGAAGATAGTTTATATTTTAAACATAATGGTATTTTACCTAAAGCATTATTACGTGCGGTGGGTCAAGATATTTTCAATACAGAAATATCATCTGGTGGAAGTACCATTACCCAACAATTAGTAAAAAATCAAATCTTATCCAATCAAAAAACTTACAATAGAAAAGCGAATGAGTTAGTACTGGCAATGCGCACAGAACAACTATTAAGTAAACAAGAAATCTTGTATACCTATCTTAATATCGTTCCATTTGGCAGAGATAGCCACGGTGCTAATATAACTGGTATAGCGTCTGCGTCTTTTAGTTTATTTGGTAAATCTTCAAATAATTTAACTGTGGCAGAATCAGCTTACATTGTAGGTTTGTTACAAAGTCCATACTTATACACTCCCTATCAAGAAAATGGCCAGTTAAAGTCGAATGACGAATTACAGATAGGTTTAGATCGTCAACACTATGTGTTAAAACGAATGCTTGTTGAAGACAAAATTTCAAAAGCAACGTTTAATAAAGCAGAACAAGAGAATTTAAAACAGAAATTACAAAGCTGTGAATAAGAATTAAAGTAAAAGGTAGAACTGAACCTACATTCTGTAGTGTTCAGTTCTACCTTTATTATGAATAACATATAACAAGTTATAGCTTATCGTTAGAATAAGCCTTGGGCATGTCCATCGTCTGTAACATCCATATTTAATGCTGCTGGTTTTTTAGGTAAACCTGGCATAGTCATAATTGCACCAGTTAGTGCAACAACAAATCCAGCACCAGTTTTGGCTTCTAATTCACGAATCGTAATTTCAAAGTCAGATGGTGCACCTAATTGTGTTTGATCATCTGTAAATGAATATTGTGTTTTTGCCATACAAATTGGATAATTATCCCAACCATTATCTTTAAATGATTGTAATTGTTTTTGGGCTTTAGATGTAAATGTCACTTTACTACCACCATAAATTTCTTTCACAATTGTTTCAACTTTTTCTTCTAATGGTAAGTCTAAATCATACAAATGTTTAAATGATTGAGGCTCTTCGATAACCTCTAAGACATTTTGTGCTAAGTCAATTCCACCTTGACCGCCTTTTTCCCATACCTCTGTTAATGATAAGCGTACGCCTTTCTCTTTCGCCCAGTTAATAACAAACTCTGTTTCAGCTTCGGTATCATGAACAAATGCATTTAATGCAATAACAGGTTCCAGACCATATTTTTTCACATTATCTACATGTCGTTCTAAATTGACAATACCGTCTTGAAGCGCTGATACATTTTCATTTTTCAACTGATCTTTAGCTACACCACCATGCATTTTTAACGCTCTTATTGTAGCTACTACTACTACTGCTGACGGTTCGAAACCTGCTTCGCGTGCTTTAATATCGATAAATTTCTCTGCACCTAAGTCTGAACCAAATCCAGCTTCAGTTACTACAATATCCGCTAAATCTCGAGCTGTTTCTGTTGCTAAGATTGAATTACATCCATGTGCAATATTAGCAAATGGTCCACCATGTACAAGTGCTGGTGTACCTTCAATTGTTTGTACTAAGTTTGGTTTAATGGCATCTTTAAGAATCATAGCTAAGGCACCTTCAACTTTTAAATCAGCTACTGATACAGGTTTACGGTCTTTAGTATAGCCTATTGTAATTTTGCTAATTTTTTCTTTAAGATCCTTAATGCCAGTCGCTAAACATAATATTGCCATAATTTCAGATGCAACAGTTATATTAAAGCCATCTTCACGTGGTACACCTTGTGTTGGTCCACCTAGACCGACGATAATTTGACGTAGTGCTCGATCATTCATGTCTAAGACACGTTTCCATTCGATTCTACGTTGGTCAATATCTAATTCATTTCCCTGATGGATATGATTGTCTATAAATGCAGATAATGCATTATTTGCTGTTGTAATTGCGTGAAAATCACCATTAAAGTGTAAGTTAATATCTTCCATAGGTAAGACTTGAGCATATCCGCCGCCAGTAGCGCCACCCTTAATACCAAATGTTGGACCTAACGCTGGCTCTCTTAATGCCACCATTACATTCTTTTTCAATTGGTTAAATGCATCTGATAGACCAACAGTCACTGTTGATTTACCTTCTCCTGCAGGTGTTGGGCTCATCGCTGTAACTAGTACAACTTTGCCTTTGTCTTTTTTATCAATCTTGTTAATATCAACTTTCGCTTTGTAATGACCATATTGCTCTAAAGCGTCAGCAGGTATACCTGCCTTTTCAGCAATATCACCAATTGGTTTTAATGTTGATTGATTTGCAATTTCTAAATCAGATAAATGTGCCAACTAAATTCGCCCCTTGTAATAAATTAATTCGATGGTATCACAAATGAGTATCATCTAAAAAGTTCTTCCATATTTATATTAACGAACTTAAGCAATATTGTCGACAATTTAAGATAGCGCTTACATTAATTTTCTTTTTATCACCTAATGTACAACATGACAAAAGACTAGAACAGCAATGCCATTCTAGTCTTTTTTATTAAAAATAATTGCCACTTTTTTATTTAAAAAGCGATGTCAATTTTAATCTTCCATTGTGCTTAAATCACCAGCTGGTAAATCTAATTCCCAAGCTTTTAATACACGTCTCATAATTTTACCAGAACGTGTTTTTGGTAATTTATCTTTAAATTCAATTTCTCTAGGCGCCGCATGTGCTGCTAATCCTTCTTTGACAAATACGCGAATATCTTCTTTTAGTTCATCTGAAGGTTCTTGACCTGGAATTAATGCAACAAATGCTTTAATAATTTCGCCTCTTACAGGATCAGGTTTGCCGATTACACCAGCTTCTGCTACAGCTTCATGTTCTACTAATTTTGATTCAACTTCAAATGGTCCGACACGTTCACCTGCTGTCATAATTACATCATCAACACGACCTTGGAACCAAAAGTAACCATCTTCATCCATATAAGCTGAGTCACCAGATACATACCAATCTCCAATGAAATAAGATTCATATTTTTCCGGATTCTTCCAGACAGCCGTCATCATTGATGGCCAGCCTTTTTTAATCGCTAAATTTCCCATTCTGTTCACAGGCAATTCATTACCTTGATCATCAATAATAGATGCTTCAATTCCTGGCAATGGTTTTCCCATAGAACCTAATTTAATATCCATTGATGGGTAATTTACAATCATATGGCCACCTGTTTCAGTCATCCACCATGTATCTAATACACGTTTACCAAATACATCATATGCCCATTTAATAACTTCAGGGTTTAATGGTTCACCGACTGATAAAATAGTTTTTAGCGATGATAAATCGTATTTTTTAATAACATCATCACCAGCACTCATTAACATACGCAATGCTGTTGGTGCGGTATACCAAATTGTGACATTAAATTCATCAATCATGTTATACCATGCTTCAGGAGAAAAACGTCCCCCTGCAATACAGTTTGTAACACCATTTAGCCATGGACTAAAGATACCATAAGATGTACCCGTCACCCAGCCAGGGTCAGCTGTACACCAATATACATCATCTTCTTGCATATCTAATACGTATTTACCTGAAATATAATGTACTAGCATAGCTCTTTGTACGTGTAACACGCCTTTAGGCTGACCAGTTGAACCAGATGTGTAGTGTAAAATAAGACCATCATCTAAGTTTAACCACTCTGTTTCTATTTGATCACTTGCTACTTTTAATTCCTTATTAAAGTCAACATAACCATTTTCTACTTCTTCATCCACAACAATAATAGTTTCAAGATTAGGTAACTTTTCTTGCGGGATTCTAGGTAACAACGCATTCGTGGTTACAATTACTTTGGCATCACTATTATCTAAACGATCAGCCACTGCCTTTTCCATAAATGCTTCGAATAATGGACCAACAATGGCACCTAATTTTAAAATACCAAACAATGCAAAGTATAACTCAGGTGTTCTAGGCATAAAGATAAACACTCTGTCCCCTTTTTCTACATTAGCTTTATCTTTAAGCACATTAGCTGCCTTATTTACATTTGATTTCATTTCGTTAAAAGTATAACTTTCTTTTCTCTTATCGTCCTTATAATGTAGAGCAATTTTGTCGCCCTTGCCATTATCAACATGGCGGTCTATACATTCATGCGCCATATTTACTTTACCAGAGTCATACCAAGAAAACTCTTTTTCAACATCTTTCCAGTCAAAATTGTTGTACACTTTGTCATAGTCTGTAAGGTTAAAGTTTCCTTGATCCCCTTTATATACTTCTACTTTCATTGTAAATCCCCCTCTAAATGAAATCGCTTTCTAATACTGTAGTGTAATTATATCTAATATAGACACAATTTTCAAAAATATCTGACATAAAAATAATTACTGTGTTAATTTATGTTATTTTCAATTATAATCAATATAAATAATGCCTTAAATCTATTTTAAGTTTGAAGGTGGAGTGAGTTATGGAACACAAAAAAACTTATATCTCAAAACAGTACTCAATTGATGATGTTGAATATATCATTGAAGGTCCTGTCTCGAAAGCACAACTGGATTTAATGAGTTTTGACCAAGGTTTAACTGCTTTCCGATATTCAGATGAACAATTTGAAGCTATCAAGGAAATAAGCACACTAGATGAAGGCCGCATCTTTATCTTAAAGCAGCAGTCACATATTATTGGTTATGTCACTTTTCACTATCCAGATCCATTGGAACGTTGGTCTACAGGGGAGCTAGAATATTTAATCGAATTAGGGGCGATTGAAATTAGTTTACCTTATCGCAAACTGCATTTAGGTAAGGAGCTTATTCAAACTAGTCTTGCGAGCGATGAAATTGAAGATTATATCATACTCACAACAGAATATTATTGGCACTGGGATTTGAAAAATTCTGGTCTCGATGTATACGAGTACAAAAAACTCATGCAAAAATTGATGGGATACGGGAACTTAGAAATTTTCGCAACAGATGATCCTGAAATTACTAGTCATCCAGCTAACTGCTTAATGGCAAGAATTGGCAGTAGAATTACTATCGATCAATTACAAGCTTTTGATGACATACGTTTTATGAATCGCTTTTTCTTTTAAAGGGGAGAATTTTATGATTACTGAAAACAAAACGGGATATGTGTATGCACATGAATTATTACAATATCGTTTTAAAAATGACCATCCATTCAATCAAATGCGTTTAAAATTAACAACAGAATTACTCGTTGATTTAAACGCATTACATAACCATCATCTTATACAACCGAGACTTGCATCAGACGAAGAAATTGCCCTAATACATAGTTATGATTATATACAAGCTATGCACCATGCATCACATGGTATTTTAAGCGATGTTGAAGCCCGAAAATATGGTTTAGATGGTGAAGATACTATGCAGTTTAAGCATATGCATCAACACAGTGCTCGTATTGTGGGAGGAGCTTTGAATTTAGCTGATGCAATTATGACTAATAAAGTTACTAATGGATGCCATTTAGGTGGAGGCTTACATCATGCTCTGCCTGGTAGAGCAAATGGATTTTGTGTATATAACGATGTGGCAATTACTATTGCTCATCTAATACAAAAATATAATAGTAGAGTATTATGTATCGATACAGATGCGCATCACGGAGACGGTACACAATGGAGTTTTTATACGAATGATCATGTGTTAAATTATTCAATACATGAAACTGGTAAATTTCTCTTTCCGGGTTCTGGACACTATACAGAACGAGGTAGTGAACAAGGATTCGGCTACACCGTTAATTTGCCTTTAGAACCATTTACGGAAAACGATTCATACTTAGAATCTTTTAAACAAACGATTGAACCGGTAATTAAAACATTTAAACCTGATATTATTATTAGCGTCCATGGGGTCGATATTCATTATTTAGACCCACTGACACATATGAGTTGTACACTTGATGCGCTATATGAAATCCCATACTATATTAAAATGCTAGCGGATAAGTATACAGATGGGAAAGTACTGATGTTTGGTGGCGGAGGATATAATATATGGAAAGTTGTACCTCTTGCTTGGTCACACGTATTTTTAGCACTTATTGGTGAGCCAAAACAACAAGGTCCTTTACCACAAAAATGGCTTACTAAATGGCAACAATATGCACCCTGTTCCTTACCAAAAACTTGGTCCGATGAATGTACAGATTATCCTTATATTCCTAGAACAAAAGAAATATCAGCACTAAATACGAAACATGCAAAACAAGTAGCTTCATGGTTTGAATAACAATTAAAGTATAATTTGACTCAAGACCGTCATTTACAATGCTTTGAATTCTACTTATATATAATAAAAAAGCTGTCACATGTTGAATGTGTCAGCTTTTTATAGTGTCTTATTTTGTTGTACCACGATATTCAATTCTATGAGGTAAAATAACATTCGGTTCTTCGATTTCTTCCTCATTCATGTATTTTGTAAGCAATCTCATGCCTACTGCACCAATATCATATAATGGTTGAATTACACTTGATAATTGTGGTCTTACCATTTCCACTAGACGTGTGTTATTAAAACTAACTATTTGCAAGTCATCAGGAATACTCACACCTTTGTCTTGTGCACTGTGCACTAAACCAATGGCTTGTTCATCACTGATTGATAGAATTGCATCTGGTTTTGTTTTATTTAATGCTTCAAAAGCACGTACCCCATCTTTATACGTTTCATTACCATTAAAGATGTTGTCTTCATTTAAATTTAATTGGTGTTTTGCCAATACTGTTTTTAAACCAGCTAATACGTCATCTTGTGCTTTTTTAGAATAATTACCACCAACAAAAGCGAATTCTTTTGCACCATTTAAAATTAACTGCTCTGTAATTTCTTGTGCAGCTGTTTCAAAATCAATATTAACTGAAGCGATACCTGCATCTTTACCGTTTGTACCTGAAACTACAACCGGCACAGACGACTTAGTAATTAAATCTTTAATTTCTTCAGAGATAGTACCTCCTAAGAAAATAATTCCATCTACTTGCTTACTTAATAAATTATTAAAGATTTCTTTTTCTTTGACTGGATCATTGTCAGAATTTGAAATAATTGAATGATATTTGTACATTGTCGCAATATCTTCTAATCCACGTGCAAGTTGCGAATAATAAACGTTAGAAATATCTGGTATGATTACTCCTACTGTTGTTGTTCGTTTACTTGCTAAACCTCGTGCTACTGCATTCGGTCTATAGTTTAATTTCTTGATTACTTCGTTAACTTTATCTCGCGTTTCTGGTTTCACGTTTTGGTTGCCATTCACAACACGTGATACTGTTGCCATTGATACTCTAGCCTCACGCGCTACGTCATAAATTGTAACAGTCATAGTTTCCTCCTTGTAAGCGGTTTATTTGTCATTATAACCCGTTTTCATTACATTTTCAAAGTTTATCATATTTTATTGTCTAGGAAAATAATTTTGTTTCAATGTCACAATTATGTCATATATCACAACCGTAGCGAGCTATGTTATTGCTTTAAAAATCATAAAAAACCTCTTATGTTCACTACTATAGATATCGATATCCCATGGATAATACAATATCTAATTTCTGTAGTTAAAAACACAAGAGGTTTTTATCATATAACTATTATTATTTTATTTTTTTGCTATTGTACATTTGTGCTAAAGGATTTATTTCATTGTAGAACTTATCAAATTCGTTTAAATCCATTTGTTGTCCACTATCACTTAATGCTACAGATGGATCTGGATGTACTTCAGCCATAATACCGTCAGCGCCTACTGCTAAACCAGCTTTTGCTGTTGGTAACATAATATCTTTACGTCCAGTACTGTGTGTAACATCAACCATGACTGGTAAATGTGTACCTTGTTTTAAGATTGGTACTGCTGAAATATCTAAAGTATTACGTGTAGCTTTTTCATAAGTACGAATACCGCGTTCACATAAAATGATATTATTATTACCTTGTGAAGCAATGTATTCTGCTGCATAAATGAATTCTTCAATTGTTGCAGATAAACCACGTTTTAATAATACTGGTTTGTTAGAACGTCCTGCTTCTTTTAATAATTCAAAGTTTTGCATGTTACGTGCACCAATTTGGAATACGTCTAAGTATTCATCAGCTACTTCAAAGTCTGCTGGATTAACGATTTCACTAACAACGTTTAAGTTGTATTTATCTTTAGTATTTTTTAATATTTTTAAGCCTTCAACACCCAATCCTTGGAAATCATATGGAGATGTACGTGGTTTGAATGCACCACCACGAATAAATTTTTCACCTTTGGCATGTAAATCAGCAGCCACTGCATCTACTTGTTCTTGAGACTCTACAGAACATGGGCCAAACACGAATGATTTATTGCCATCACCAATTATGCCACCGTTATCAAATTGTACAATTGTATCTTCAGGTTTTAATTTTCTAGACACATATAAATGTTTTTCATTTTCTAATTTTTGTAAATCGGTAGAGGCTTTAAAAATTTCTTTGAATAATTGCTTAATGACATTATCATTAAACGGTCCCTCATTTTTATCTAAAAGAATGTTGATCATTTCTTTTTCACGTTGTGGATCATAAACCGTAGTACCTTGTTTACTTTTTTCTTCTCCAATTTGTTGTGCTAATTCGCCTCTTTTAGATAATAATTTTAAAATTTCATCATTAATTTCAACTATTTCATCTCTGTACGCTTGTAATTTATCCGTCATTTTATTCACCTCTATGAAGATTTTAAAAACTTATATTTTATTCTGCTTTAAAGCGATAAAATATTTGTTAAAAGTAATTCTAACAATAACTGACGTTAAGTTCAAGTCATGAATGTAAATTTATCTTGTTTAAAATAGAATAACTCTAATACTAACTGAATTTTCTGTCATTTGCTAGGGTAAATTTCACACTATTCTAAAATTAAAGTTAATTAAAAATTAAACAGGATAGAAATCAAGACGTTAGTTTGACTTCTATCCTGCTCTTAACATATGTGACTAGTTTTAACTTTAAACAATTAATTTTTTATTTTAAGTTTTACTTGTCGAAGGTTCTTTTTTCAATTTTACTTTTAGCTTTTTCTTCACTTGTTCTTTGTGAAGTTCTATTTTTTTTATAGTTCACTGTTGAAGTTGAATCTTCTGTGTTTTGATCATTAGTTAAATTATTCGTAGCTTTATCATGAACAATGTGACCATTTTCAAATGATACTGATTCATGAGTTTGCGTAACTCTCTTTTCAGCTGATGGCTGTTCAGTTGAAGTTGATTGCTCTGAAGTTGATTTGTTTTCTGTATGTGCTTTCTCATTCTCACTAGTACTTGCAACTGCTCCACCAGCTAATACAGTACCTCCTGTCACTGCGCCTGCAATGTTCGCATTGTCTTTATCACTTTGCTTAGTAACAAGGTTAGGTACAGTGTTAAATTTTTGAGTAGTTTGGGGTGCTTCTGGTTCAAGCAAGTTAGCTGTGTTTTGTGCGCGTGTGTCGTCGTTTTGTAAAGCATGGTTTTTATTCTGTGCAGCTTGTGCTAAACCTTCAGCAGTTACTTTGTTAGAAGTATCTTTAGTATTTTGTTCTTCTGCTGATGCTTCTTCTGATGAGCTAGCATTAGCCTCATCATTATTTGTAGCCGCTGCACCCGTTGCCGCTGCTGCACCCGCTCCAGCTACACCTGCAGCTCCAACTGCTGCTTTACCATTTTGGGAACCATTTTCATTTGATTGCCCAGGTTCCGCTAAATTATTTTCTGAAGCCTCTTCTTTAATTGCTTCTTGTTGTGCTGCTCTTTCTTTTTGAGTAGGCTCTACATCATTACTAGATGAAGTGCTTTGCTCTGTGTCAGCATTATTGTTTTCGTCTTGTGCAAAAGATGCTGCTCCTGCTGCTCCTGTTACTGCACCTACGCCAGCTGCACCAGCAACACCTGCTGTATTACTCTTATTCGCATCGTCATTATCTGTTTGATCTGACGTATTATTCTCTAATGATGTATCTGCTTCTTGAGCTTTTGGAGACGTATTTGCTAAATCATGAGACGCAGACTCTTGTTGGATAGCGACTTTTTGTGCATCACGCTCAGATTGACTCACAGTAGATTTAATATTATTTACTTCTGTGTCTGCTTGTTGTTTAGCATTTTGGGATTGTGACGTAATACTGGATTTAAAATCACTAGTTGTTTCTTTTTTAGTGTTTTTAGATTTAGATTTAGTAGTAACTAGGCCGACTGCTGTACCAATTACTGCTCCAACAACAAAACCATAGACAAAATTATTTCTTTCTTCATTATTGTTATACTCTTCAGGAACTTCATAACTTTCTAAGTTTTTTTCATAGTTATCACGATTATAATACGCCATAATATTTGCCTCCTATAGCAAATGCACTTAAATAAAGTAACAACCCCATTTAAGTGCATTTGTGTAAGTATATTTATTAATTATTTATTATCTACACGTGTAGTATAGCTATGATTTGTGTCACCAGCTACACTGCTCGTTTTGTAGTTTGCACTTTCTCTACGACCTCTTCTATTTTGCCATTTGTCAGCAATTTCCATTGCCACATTTGACCATTGTACAACTTGAGAAATTTTGTCTTCATTTTGAGAAATATTGTGCGTAATTGAATTAGTCACGCGGTCAACTGAACCGTTTAATGTTTGTACTGAATCACCAATACCTTTAACAGCATCAACCACTGAATTCAATCGATCAGATTTACCTTGAATATCTTCAGTTAAGCGGTTTGCTTTATGAAGTAAATCTGTTGATTCACGTGTAATACCTTGAATTTGTCCTTCAACACCATCAAGAGTTTTAGCTACGTGATCTAAATTTTTCTTCACTGAAATTAAAACCACAACGATTCCAATAACTAAGATAAGAAAAGCTATCGCTGCAATAATCCCAGCAATGGGTAAAATCCATTCCATTAAAAACGCCTCCTAATAAACATATGTTGTTATTTTATTTAAATACCCAAATCATTTTAACATAAACATACTAAAATTCGTTAACAACGCCAAGATTATCCATATATGCACGTTGAACTTTTTGAATATCACCTGCACCCATGAATAAAATAACTGCATCGCTATGTTTTTCTAATATGTCTACACTTTCTTCATCTATCAGTGTAGCACCATTTATTCTTTGAAGTAAATCTTGAATTGTTAAATTTCCAGTATTTTCTCTAATTGAGCCAAAGATTTCACATAAATACGTGTGGTCTGCTTTATTTAAACAATCTGCAAATTCTTCAAGAAAGGCTTTTGTTCTACTAAATGTATGTGGTTGAAATACAGCAATAACCTCTTTGTTCGGGTATTTTTTTCTTGCTGTTTCAATCGTAGCACTAATTTCTCTTGGATGATGTGCATAATCATCGACTAACACTTGATTGGCTACTTTAGTTTCATTAAAACGACGTTTAACGCCACCAAATGTTTCTAATGCTTCTTTAATATTGTCGACATTAAGAGATTCTAAATAGCTTATAGTAATTACTGCTAAGCTATTTAAAATATTATGGTCGCCATATTGTGGTGATAAGAATGTGTCATAGTACGTGTTATTGATATACACATCAAATGTAGTGCCATTTTCATTGAATTGTACATTAGCTGCATATACATCATCATCTTGTGAAAAACCATAATAATAAACAGGTACATCTGCTTTAATATTACGTAAATGTTCATCATCACCCCAAGCGATGATTGCTTTTTTGACATTGCGAGACATTTCTTGGAATGCATCAAAAACATCATTGATGTCTTTGAAATAGTCTGGATGATCAAAATCAATGTTAGTCATAATAGCATAATCTGGATGATAACTTAAAAAGTGTCTTCGGTATTCACACGCTTCAAAAGCAAAATATTCACTAGCTGGTATACCTAAACCAGTACCATCACCAATTAAAAATGACGTTTTTTTATCGCCGTTCATTACATGTGATAATAATCCAGTAGTTGACGTTTTACCATGAGCTCCTGTTACTGCTACAGAAGTATACTGATTAATGACATGCCCTAAAAAGTCATGGTAACGAATTACTTCTAAATTTAAATCATGCGCTTTTGTAACTTCTTCATGTGTATCTGGAAAGGCATTGCCTTGAATTACTACCATATCTTTCTTGATATTATTGGCATCAAACGGAAGTATTTTTATACCTTTATTTTTTAATGCAACCTCTGTAAAAACATAACTTTCGATATCAGAACCTTGTACTTCATGGCCAAGATCATGCATGATTTGTGCTAGTGAACTCATACCAGCGCCTTTTATACCGACAAAATGATAATGTGTCATACGAACACTCCCTTTTATATATATTAAATTTCATTTAAATCAGTTTCTGTTAAATAAACATCTCTAGGTTTAGAACCATTAGCTTCTGATATATAACCAAGTTGTTCTAATTGGTCAACTATTCGAGCGGCACGATTATAACCTATTTGGAAATGTCTTTGTATTAATGATGTTGAAATATGGCCTTCTTGCACCATAAATTGACATACATCATCAAATAAATCATCTTGTGGTGGACTTTCTGTTTTTTTCAATAATTCTTTTTCTTCAAATAAATATTCTGGTGGACGTTGTTGTTTAATATAATCTACAACATCATCGATTTCTTCGTCTGAAACAAAGCTACCTTGTACTCGGATAGGTTTATTCATACCGCTACCAAGATACAACATGTCGCCGTAGCCTAATAATCTCTCAGCACCACCGCTATCAAGAATAGTTCTTGAATCAACGCTTGAAGATACCATAAAGGCAATTCTTGTCGGTATATTCGCTTTAATTAAACCTGTAATTACGTTAACTGATGGTCGCTGTGTTGCTACTAACATATGAATACCACAAGCACGTGCTTTTTGAGCAATACGCGCTATAGATTGTTCTACATCTTGTGGTGCCATCATCATTAAATCGGCTAACTCATCAATAACTATAACAATTTTAGGTAACCTATCTTCATATGCTGCTTTCTTGTTAAAAGCAGTAATGTTTCTAACGTGATATTGTGCAAATAATTTATATCTGCGCTCCATCTCTTCAACAGCCCATTTAAGACTTTGTGTTGCTGCTTTGACATCGGTAATAACTGGCGACACTAAATGAGGTAAATCATTATATGGTGCTAATTCTACCATTTTTGGATCAATTAAGAGTAATTTTAGCTCTTCCGGATGATTTTTATATAAAAGTGATAACAATATGCTATTTATGCATACCGATTTTCCTGAACCAGTTGCCCCTGCAATTAGCGCATGTGGTGTTTTAGCTATATCCATTAATAATGGTTGATTATTAATTCTGTAACCCATAGCTACAGTTAATTTTGATTCGGCATCATTAAACTGCTCACTGTCAATTATTGATTTTATATTCACTTTAGTTGGAGATTGGTTTGGTACTTCAATTCCAACCAAGCTGGTACCCGGAATTGGTGCTTCAATTCGAATATCTTTAGCTGCAAGTGCCATTTTAATATCATCTTGTAATGCTGTAATTCTAGAAACCTTGACTCCTTTTTCAACAGAAAGTTCAAAACGAGTTACACTTGGTCCTTCAGTAACAGTTTGTACTTCGGCAGGTACGTTAAAGTAGTAAAAAGCATCGTTTAATTCTTGCTTTTTCTCCTCGATCCATGCATCATCTACTTCTTGTTCCTCTGGTGATTCTAGTAAAGCCACATCAGGTAATTTTACGCTTGGCCCTCTACGAATTGTACGTGTTGCTTGTGGTTGCTCTTTACTTTCATGTTGTTCTGTATCTTGTGTCGTTTCAGTTACATCATTTTGTTGAGTGCTATGCTCTATTGTTTGGTCATGTGTTGCACCCTGCTTAGTATGATGTTCACTCGTCGAATCTACCGCACTTGCAATATTATTTGTTTCATTTGTAACTGTGGCACTATCTGAATTTTCCTTCGTCTGATTAGATTGGTCAGATGTAGGTTTAAGTTCAGGTACATTTACTGATTTTGAAGAAGTTGTTGTACTAGTACTTACTTTTTTTGCTTTATTAGCATCCATCATACGTTTTTTATCAGAAGGTGTCATAACTACATTAAATGGTTTACTACCTTTAGCAATAGGACGTTTTACTGTAGATTGCGATTGCTGAACAGTTTTCGTTTGTTGTTCCGCCTTTTCATCCACATTGTTTTCTATTGCTGTGTTACTAGCCGTATTTTGTGCTTCAGATGAATTATTGTGTACTGAATCATCTGTTTCGGCATCTTCTTCTGTATTTAACGTAGCAGCTTCATACTGTACATTTTCCTGATTAATTGTCGTGTCCTCATCGTTAACGTGTTCAGTAGCATCATTCGAGTCTAAATCATTATGTTGATTTTCATTAAATTCTGTAGTTGCATCATCGTGATCGTCAGAGCTATCTTCAACATTTGTAGTTACATTAGCTGTAGCAGCGTCTTCTGACAATTCTTCTTGTTCATTTTCATTAATGGCTTCCGTTGTTTCTTCAACTTCCGCTTCTTCATTTAGAATATCTTGGTCAAAATTTTGCTTATGTGATGTTTCTTCGAGGTCATTCGTAGACGCTTCCGATATTTCTCTATAAGTTGCATCTGCTATTGCTTCATCAGCTGCTGATTGCTCTACTGAATCTTCATATGTACTTTCTGTAGTACTTGGTTCTATAGTAGATGCTTGTTGTTCTGTATCTTCAATAGACGTTTGGTCATCATCTACATATTGTACATCACTAATATTATCTAAATTTACTTCTTCATACATAAAGTTTTCTGATTCAGTAATATCAGTAGCGCTACTCTCATTATCAAATGCATGCTCTGTGTCTCGTTGATGCTGTTGTTCGGTATTTGATTGGTCTTTTGACAAATCATCACTATCTACTTCATCTAGCGAACTTTCTCCAACATATTGTTGTGCTTGTTTGGCATACATTTCATCGATAGCTTTTTGGATATTATCTTTAGGACTATCTTCATGTGATTGGCGTTTTTGTTGTAAAGCTTTTTTAAATTGTTTCTTTTGTAAAACTTTACGTTCTCTTTCACGTCGAATCTCTTCGACGATTTGTGATGCATAAAAGTTTTCAATATTAACAGTGTTATCCTTTTTCACTTGCTTTTGCTCAGCTGTGTTTTGTTGGTCTTGGCGCTTATTACCTTTTCTAAGCAAATCATCATTGGAATAACTTTCATTTTCTTTAACATTGTTTTCAATTGAAGTTTGATGTTGCGCAGAATCTGACTGCTTCACTTCATGAGCATTCATCATTGTTTGGTTTGAATTTGATAACTCATTTGTATCTGTATCAGATGTTAGTTCTTTATTTGTGATAACACCATTTTCTAATTTGTGTCTCTTTTGAGTACCAAAAATTGCCGAAGGTACTTCACTCGCTTTAAAATCGCTTTTATGATAATGCGGTTTTTCTGAAGATGGTGTTGAATATTGTGCTCTCAAGACCTCTGTTTGAATACGAATTCTCTTATTATTTTGCTTATTATCTGGTCTTTCTGCTTGCTTATATGAATGAGTCGTTGATGTTGATTCTGGTTGTCTATCAATATTTTGTTCATAGGCAGAATTTCTGTGTCTTCGAGAACGCTGTCTCCCATCATTTGTAACTTCATTAAATTGTTGCTCATTAGAAGATGACTTGTGCTCATTGCTAGTTGAATGATTGGCGTCGGTATCTTCTATACCACTCATTGGAAACCTAAATTTACCTCTAGGTCGCTCGTATACATCATTATTTTGAGGAAGTAATGAGTCTTTATCATTTTGATTTTGTTTGGCTTTGTGACGACGTTGATTTCTTTTAGCTAAATAATCGTCTTGTGAGTCGTTCTCTTCACCAAATAATTTATCGAACCAGCTCATACGCTCATCCTCCTTTTTTATTCTTCAAAAAATGCTTGTCCAACCGTATAACTATCATCTAACACCATGATACCTTTTTCGGCTGGCGCGTTCGGTAAGTCTAATTCTTTCATTGAGCACACCATTCCACTAGAAGCTACTCCACGCAGTTCCGCATCTTTTATTACCATTCCGCTAGGCATAACCGCACCAACTTTTGCAATCACTACTTTTTGACCTGCTTCTACGTTTGGTGCTCCGCACACAATTTGTAATTTTTCAGTAGCTACATCTACAGTTAATACACTCAATTTGTCCGCATCAGGATGTTTATCTTTACTTTCAACGTAACCTACAACGAATTTTGGAGACAAGTCCGCGTTCAACTGTTGAGTGAACCCTGCCTCAACAATAGCGTTTTGTAACGCATCGATAATAGATTCAGTCAATTTAACATGACCATTATCTGTAATTGTTACTTTATCTGCTATTTTGAAAACATTGTATCCTACTACTTTATTATCCGCAGTAATTTCTACAACATTCCCCTTTGTTTCATAAGAGAACGGCCCTTCATGTGGCTCGATTTGTAAAAATGCTACATCTCCAACTTTTTCTTTATTGTAAAAAAGGTTCATACTTAAAACTCCTTATTTTTTATCTTTATTTTCATATTGCTTTCTTGTTGCTTCTAATCTTTGAATAACGTTTGGATCACGTTTTTGTTTATTATTTTTACCCAAAATGAATATTGGTTCAAAGTGACCACTTTCGTAACCGAAGGATAATGAAGTAATTGGCACTAGTCCTTTAGTAAAAAACTCCATAGTTAAATGGGCCATTACATCATAACCCGTTTTGTTTCTTATATCTGCGACAATCAACACATCCTGATGTGGAATTGCTACTAGCATTTCGCCTTCACATTGTTTTTCAAATTCATTTAAAAATGAAGTGTTTAAAATTCTACTAGCATCATAACCATCATTGGAATTAATAAAGTAAAATAAATTACCTTTTACTTCATCTGTTGTATATTTGTTTTCTAATTTTCGGACATTAAATAATGCCATTTCTTTTAATTGTTGTTTAGATATATTTAGTTGTTGAAACAGTTTTTCATCTATTAAGCGATATGATTTTCCCAAATCAACTGCATAATAAATATAAGTTTCAGCTGTATGCTCATCTATCACAAATGGTACGCCATCTTTGTTTTCTTTTGCAAAACTTGGTGCACGTAACACCGGCATAACATTAACTTGCTCTAAATCTGCTAATGAGTCATCCTTCATTTGGCCGATTGCTTCTTCAACATAATAAACGATTTCATCTACAATTTTTTCTTGTTGTTGTTTGTATTTTGCAACAATCGCGTTCAATTTAATTGTTACGCCTTTTCCATTATCAACTCTATATATACGTAACGTTTCATCGTCACGATTAAAACTAAATTTTACATCTAATTGCTTTAAACGTTCTTTTAATTTATCTCTCATTTGAAAGACATTCATTGATTAACACTCCTATATTCGTGCCTTTATACAGTTTACAATAAATATACCCTTTAGAACAGAAAAAATATACGTTCAAAGGGTATAGTTTTATCATTTTACAATACTCGTTCTCACTATCTATTTATAGTGAAGCAATAAAGTCATCAATTTGTTCAATTGATTTACGTTCTTTTCCAATATAACTACCCAATAATTCACCGTCGTTATAAACTAAAAAACTTGGAATACCCATAATACCATGGTCAACACAAATATCCATAAATTGATCTCTATCAACAGAAATAAAATTAAAATCATTATATTTTTCTTCTAACTGTGGCAAATCAGGTTCGATGACTTTGCAATCAGGACACCAATCTGCGGTAAATAAAAATACAGTTTTGGCTTGTTTTAATTCTTCAAATTGTTTTTCACTTTCTAAACTTTTCATGTTTATATGCTCCTTAATTAACTATATTGTAAATGTTCGATTTGTGAACTAGTCAAATCCTTAATTGAAGTAAATAACAACGCTCTGGCAGCTGTATAATCTCGAATATCAAATACAGCATTGGTACTATGAATGTAACGTGCACAAACACCGATAACAGCAGTTGGTACACCTTGGTTAGCTTTATGAATTTCTCCTCCATCTGTGCCACCGGGTGAAATGTAATATTGATGTTTAATATTATGTTCTTGTGCTTTATTTAATAAAAAATCTCTAAATGTAGGTTTGAGAATCATAGTACCATCTTTAATACGAATTAGAGTCCCCTCCCCTAGTTCGCCTGAAAGGTTTTGTTTACCTTTCATATCGTTAGCTGGTGAGCAATCGACGACAAAAGCTACATCTGGCTCAATTAATTCAGCTGCTGATCTTGCACCACGTAATCCAACTTCTTCTTGAACATTTGCGCCAACATATAAATCCACATCTAACTCCATATCTTGTACTAATTCTAATAACTCTATGCCAATAAGACAACCATAACGATTATCCCATGCTTTACTCACAAAACGATGTTCAGATAATTGTGTAAATGGCGTTTCTGGTACGATAGTATCACCAATTTCTATCCCTCTTGACGATACTTGCTCAGAATTTTCACAACCAATATCTAGCAGCAAGTCTTCAATTTTAGGGGCACCTTCATTACCAGTGCGAAAATGTTTCGGTATATTTGCAACAATGCCTAATATTTCTTCACCATTTCGTGTTTTAACTTTTAAACGTTGGCCTTGCCAAATGTCATTAGCTATTCCGCCTAGATTAGTAAATTGGAGTAAACCGTTTGAAGTAATATTGGTAATCATAAAACCAACTTCATCCATATGTGCTGCAACCATCACTCTTTTGGCATCAGCTGATTTTGAACGTTTCACACCGTATATTGCTCCCATGCGATCTTGTACAAATTCGTCGACAAATGGTGCCATCTCTTCTTTAAGATAATTTCGTACATCACTTTCAAATCCTGGAGCACCGTGTAACTCCGTTAATATTTTCATTCGTTCTAAAGTCTTATTTTGATCTAAATTCAAGTTTACTCACTCCTTAATAGTTATTATATCATCATCATTATGGTAAACTAATAATATGAATTCGTTGGGGGTAGATGATATGATGTTTAACAAAAAAAATTGGTGTATTATTGCAGCAATATCATTTATTGTAAGTATTGGGATGTTTTATTTAATTAAACGACTCTATAATAAGCGCACTGTAAATCCAGATAAAATACTTAGTGAAGTAAAAACGTATTTCATGCACGTTGCTGGTTCATATATTGTTCAGCAACCATTACAGTATAATAAAGCTGGTCATGATTATATTGTTTATCAAGGTGGTATCACTACAATTAAAAATGATACATGTACATATTATGATTTTTATGCAGATGCACGTACTGGTGAAATTTTAGATATAATTGAGAATTAAATAACATCAAAGAGGCTGGGACAATATAGATTGTCCTAGTCTTTTTTCATATGGGCAGTAGCTGACTGCATTGAAATTGCGCTTCAAACCAAGCTT